>DATIPT010000048.1:0-12100 GCA_035471625.1 Anaerolineales bacterium | reverse complement strand
GGCCGGAACTACATTGCCATGTCCAACATCTGCACGCATCTGGGATGCCGGGTGCGCTGGATCGACGACCGGTCCGAGTTCTTCTGCCCGTGCCACAATGCGATCTTCGACAAGTCTGGGGAGGTCGTCGCCGGACCGCCTCCCCGCCCGCTCGACCAGTATCCCGTCAAGGTCGAGAACGACACCCTCTTCATCCAGGTAGGTTGACCATGACGACACAAATCGGAACCTGGCTCGACGAACGGATCGGTTGGCGCAAGGTGTGGGATGCCATCTTCCTGCGAAAGGTTCCCAAGACCAACTGGCTTTACACCTTCGGGAGCGCCACCTTGTTCCTGGCGATCAACCAGGCCGTCACCGGGATCCTGCTTACGGTCTACTACGTCCCGACACCGGATCACGCCTATGACAGCGTCCAGTTCATCACCAACGAGCTGACCGCCGGCTGGCTGATCCGCGGCCTGCACCACTGGGGCGCCAGCGCCATGGTGATCTTCACCGTGCTGCACATGCTCCGGGTCATCTTCTATGGCTCCTACAAGTTCCCGCGCGAGGTGACCTGGTTCACCGGCGTGGCGCTGCTGCTGATCGTGCTCGGCTTCGGATTCACAGGCTACCTGCTCCCGTGGGACCAGAAGGCCTTCTGGGCGACGACCGTCGGCACCCGCATCGCCGGGGTCGCGCCCGGGATCGGTGACTTCGTCCTGCGCGCTATCCGGGGCGGCGAGGAGCTCTCGGCCGTAACCCTGGCGCGGTTCTTCGGGGCCCACGTCTGGATGCTCCCCGCCCTGCTCATCCTCCTGGTGCTGAGCCATCTCTACCTCGTCGTCCGGCTCGGGATCAGCAACATGCCGGGCAAGGAGGAGTAGGGCGATGAAACCAGAAGAGAAGCGCAAGACCATCGAGTCCTACGAGAAGGCCAAGGCCAAGGGGGTCCCCTTCTTCCCGGATGCGCTGTTCAAGGACGCCGTCATCTCTCTGGTGATCTTCCTGATCCTGGCGGCGCTGGCCTACTTCGTCGGGGCCCCGCTCGAGGAACGGGCGAACCCGGCCGACACGAGCTACACCCCGCGGCCGGAGTGGTATTTCCTGTTCCTGTTCCAGCTGTTGAAGTACTTCCCGGGCCAACTGGAGGTGATCGGGGTCGTCATCATCCCGACGATCGCGGTCCTTGTCCTGCTCCTGCTGCCCATCCTCGATCGCTCGGGCCGCCGCTTCTGGCGGAGCCGGCCGATCGTGGCCGGACTGGCCGCCGCCGGCATGCTAGGGATCGGTGCCCTCACGGTCCTATCCATCCTGGAGGCGCCTCCTCCGGCCCAAGCGTCGGGCGGCGATCCGGTAGCCCAGCTCTACACGGCCAACTGCTCGGGGTGCCACGGTTCTTCGATCTCCGTTGCGGCCGGGACCAATCTCCACGAGATCATTGCCGAAGGCCGTCACGAAGGGATGCCGGCCTGGAGCGCCGACCTGACGACCGATCAGATCGACGCCCTGGCTGGCTTCGTCCTGTCGCCGACCGGCAGCAGCCTGTTCTTTGAGAACTGCGGCGCCTGCCACGAGGCCCCGGAGCTCGTCGCCGGAGATCCGGCCGAACTCCGCAGGGTTCTCAATGAAGGCGCCGACTATCCGCCTCACGCCGGACTGGAACTTCCCGCGTGGGAAGAGAGCCTCGACACGCGCGACCGGATATCCCTGCTCAACTTCCTCGCCGCGCCTGACGGCCAGCGGCTGTTCGTCACAAACTGCTCGTCTTGCCACGGCCAGTCGGTCGCCTTTGCCGGTGACGAGGAGGCCCTGAAAGAGATCATCGCCCAGGGCGGAATGCACCTGGAGATGCCCGCCTGGCAGACCCGACTCTCCTCGAGCGAGCTCTACACCTTGGCGGCCTACGTGGTCGATCCTCAGGCGGCTCCGGTCGGCGCCAGCCTCTTCAACCAGCACTGCGCGGTTTGCCACGGAGACCGCATCCCCTTTGCCGAGAGCGTGCAAGAAGCCCAGAAGATCATCGTAGCCGGCGGCGGACACGAGACGATGCCCGTCTGGGGATCGATCCTCACGGAAGAGCAGCTCGATGCGCTCACCGCCTACACGTTCTCCGTTGTCGGAGGCGCCCCGCTCCAGATCGGCGGGGAGCTTTTCTCGAAGAACTGCGCTCCGTGCCACGGAGAGTTCGGCGAAGGTGGTCCGAATCCCGCGCGAGCCGGCGACGTCATCGCCCCGATCAGCTCGGCGGAGTACCTCAAGACACGCGACGACGCCACCCTTCGGGCCATCATCGCCCAGGGGCAGCCGAACTTCGGGATGTCGCCGTTCGGAAATGCCTTTGGCGGCCCGCTCGATGAACAGGAGATCGACTCCATCGTGACCTTCCTTCGGGCTTGGGAAGCGAACCCGCCCGTCGAGCTTCCGCCGGAATTCGCCTCCACCCCGATTTCAGTAGGCGGGGCGGAGATCTACGCCGAAGTGTGCGCGCAATGCCACGACCCGGATGGGGCGACCCCCGTCGGACCATCCCTTTCGGACCCGGCCTTCCAGGCCTCGATGACCGACGAGCAGATCTTCGACACGATCAACCTGGGCCACGAGGCGACGGCGATGATCAGCTGGGGGGAGATCCTGTCCTCCGATCAGATCAGCCAGCTGGTGGACCACATCCGCTCCCTGGGCGAGGCCCCGCCGAGCACCGGCGGAACGCCTTCCTTCTCGCGCGACGTGCAGCCGATCCTCCGGGCGAGCTGCGCATCCTGCCACGGCTCGTTCGGCGGATGGGACGCTGCGACCTACGAAGCGGTGGTCAACAGTGGGAACAACGGCCCGGCGGTCATCCCGGGAGACGCCGCCCGAAGCTTCCTGGCCCAGAAGCTGCTCGGAACACAGACCATCGGGGCGGTGATGCCGCCGGCCGGGGCCCTCCCGCGGGACCGGATCCAGGTCATCCTGGATTGGATTGCCGCCGGAGCCCAGGACAACTGACCCGGACGGGCCACCGCGCCATGGACGGGGGACCAACCCTGAAGACCCGCGTCGCGCCGGAGTCGGACTCCGGCGCGACGCCTCGCTTCGCCTCCAGCCTGCGCGCCCGGGTCGCCCTGGGCGTCGCGCTGCCGCTCCTGCTCGCGCTATCGGCCTTCTCCTACGGCAACTACCTGCGCGCCGTCCGCATCATGGACAGCCAGCTCCGCTCCACCGCCTCCCAACTGGGGGCGGTGATGACCGGAGGCCTGCGCCAGGCGATGCTGGCGAACGATCGCGAGCTCCTGGCAGGGGCCCTGGCCGATATCGCCGGCATGGAAGCGATCGACCGCGTCCGCGTCGTCGACGAGAACACCATCGTTCGTTTCGATACCGAAGGGACGGAGGTCGGTGCCGAGCGATCGTTGGAGGGCCCGGGCTGCATCGAATGCCACGCCGTCGCTGCGCCCGAACGATCCCGGGCAGTCTTGCTCACCAGCCCTGAAGGTACCCTGCGGATCGCCACCCCGATCGAGAACGAGGCCGCCTGCGAGGGATGCCACGCGCCAACCTCCTCCCACCTGGGGGTCCTTTTGGCCGACGTGCCGCTGCAGGCCCTCGAAGCGGGGCTCCTCAAAGACCTCACGTTCGACTTGGCGATCTCGGTCGCCGTATCGGCCGGAGTCAGCCTGGCGGTGTACCTTCTCGTGCACTGGCTGATCGTTCGCCGTTTGGAGGCCATGCAGGCGCCCCTGGCGACCTATGCCCAGGGGGACTTCGCCGTCCGGCTCCCGGTGGAGGCCTCCCCGGATGAGATCGGGCGCCTTTCGAATGCCGTCAACACGATGGCCGAGCAGCTCGAGCGTACCGCCCAGCTCGAGCGCCAGCAGCGCGCCCTGCGCGAGGAAGCCACCTACGAAGAGCGCGAGCGCATCGCCCGAGAGCTCCACGATGGCCTGGCCCAGATTCTGGGCTACGTGAATACCAAGGCCATGGCCGTTCGCCTGCTCCTTCAGAACCAGCAGGCCCACGCCGCGCTCCGTCACCTGGAGCAATTGGAGGAGGCTGCGCGCGAGGTCTTGGTCGACGTCCGCCAGGCCATCCTCGGGCTCCGCCTGACATCCCGCCCGGGGGAATCTCTTGCGGCCCGGATGCGAATCTTCGCCGGACAGTTCAGCCGCCTGAGTGGGCTCCCGGTTGCCGTCGATCTCCCTGCGGAAGACACCGACCTCGGCCTCAACCCCGAAACGGAAGTCGAGCTGCTGCGGATCGTTCAGGAGGCGCTCACCAACATCCGCAAGCACGCCGATGCGCGCCACGCACAGGTGCGCCTCAGGCTCCTGGAGGACGGTCTCGAACTGACCGTAACGGATGACGGGGATGGGTTCGATCCGTCTCACGGCACGGTCGACCGAAATGGACACTTTGGCCTCGAATCGATGGAAGCGCGAGCCCGGTCGATCGGTGCCGACTTCGACGTTCACAGCCATCCCGGGGCCGGTACCCAAATCTCCGTTCGCTGGAAGTCCAGGGAGGAATAGTCATGCGCGTTCTGGTCGCCGACGATCATTCTTTGTTCCGCGATGGACTGGTCAGCCTGCTGGAGGCGGCGGGGCACGACGTCGTCGGCCAGGTCGGCGATGGAGAGGCGGCGGTCGCGGCGGCGGTCGCCCTCAGGCCGGAACTGGTCCTGCTCGACATCTCGATGCCGTCCGTCGACGGCCTGCAGGCGCTCCGCCGGATCAAGGCCGAAGCCCCCGAGGTTCAGGTGGTGATGCTGACCGTTTCGGACGATGACGTGTCGCTGTTCGAGGCCTTGCGCAGCGGGGCGCAGGGTTACCTCCTGAAGAGCCTCAACGCCAGCGAGTTCCTGACGATGGTCGATGGGCTGGGGAAGGGCGAGGCGGCCCTGTCGCGCAAGACCGCCGCCCGGGTGATCGAGGGATTGGCGAGGCCGGAGGAACCGCCGGCGCCCCACGCCCGACTGACCGAACGCGAGCTCGAGCTGCTCGGCTATGTCGCGCGCGGACTTTCCAACAAGGCGATCGCAGCGGAGATGTCGATCAGCGAGAACACTGTCAAGTACTACATGAAGAACATCTTGCAGAAACTCGGCGCCCAGAACCGGACGGAAGCGGCGGCCTACGCGCTCCAGGCCGGCCTGGTCTCAACCGACAGTTCCGGCTCCAAGTAGTTCCCAGGGAAACAGACCGGACGGCCAAAGGCCGCCCGGTCTTCATTCACCCAACCTCGCCTCATGCCTGAGCCGGGACGCGCTCCGCGACCGCCTCATGCTCCGGCTCGGGGGTGTGATCGACGACTCCCAGGTAGCGGATCCCGAGCGTCACGGCCAGCATCCCGTAGGCCACCACGCCCAGCCCGCTGGCAATCTCGATCAGGGAAGGAACGTAGGTCGTGTAGCGGGTGGCGAGCTCCTGCGGCAGGTAACTCACCACAACCAGCTGGCCGGCCATCGTCGTGTCCCAGCGGTAGGCGACGATCCCGGCGACGACAAGCCCCAGGGCGAGCATCCGCAGGACCGGGTTGCGGCGCGATCGCTCTCGCAACAGGATGAGGATCGGGATCACCGCGCCGAACAGGATCTCGCCCACCCAGAAGTTGAACGAAAGCGGACCATTGGTGATGAACCGCAAGCCCTCCGTCCTTCCGGGATCATAGGTGTACGTCATGGCGAAGGCGTCCCAAAAGCGGAAGTACAGGTACGCCACCAGGACCCACCCGACGAACCACGCCGCCCGATCCAGGATATCGTCGCGGACCTTGATCTTGCTCCAGTGGCGCGCGGCGAGCATCGTCACCAGGACAGTCAGGGCGATCCCGCCGGCCATCGCCGATACGATGAACAGCACCGAGAGATCGGGACGATACCAGATCGGCCGCGCCTTGAGCACGCCATATGTCGCCCCGAGGGAAGATTGGTGGAGCATCGATAGACCGAGGCCGGCGATCGCCAGGTAGGGGGCGATGTGATGCACCGACTGGAGTCTCCCAGCCAGGCTTGGCCAGCGGCTGCGAAGCCATGCCGTGCGCCCGAAGATCGGCGCCGTTTCGAGCATCAGAACCCCGAAGTACAAGGCCACGCACATCGTCACTTCCCACAAGACCGAGTGGGGATTCCAGTAGACGAAGCCGTGCCAGAATCGGTCGGGGCGGCCGATGTCGAGCAGGAGCGTCAGGAGCGCCATCGAGTAGCCGATGAGCCCGATGAAGGTGGCCGTCCGGGCCAGCGGCTGGTACTTCTTCAATCCGAGCAGATAGACGGCGGCGCACAGAGTGAAGGCGCCGGCGCTCATGGCGATGGCCGAGAGGTCGATCGTGATCCACAAACCCCACGGGACCAGGTCGTTTAGGTTCGTGACGACCAATCCGCGGGCGAAGACGATGATCCCGGCCACCAATCCGATCGCCGTCACCCCGGCCAGCGCCCCGACCCAGAGTTGGAAACGGCTCGGTCGGTATCCGGCGAGTCGTTGGGTCAGGGCGGTCATGGTGTCACCTCCGCGCGTGGGGGCAGGTAGTACACCCGGGGCGCCGTCCCCAGATCCTCCCGCAGGCGGAACCAGGAATGGCCGGCCAGGAGCTTGCTGACGTTCGACTCCGAGTCGGCCAGGTCACCGAAGGTGCGCGCCCCGGTCGGGCAGGCGACGACGCACGCCGGAGTAGCGTTCGGGTCAACCCCAGGAGTCAGACCGAGGGACAAGCCGCGGTCAATCCGGTGGACGCAGAAGGTGCACTTCTCGACAACGCCGCGGGGTCTCCGGGCGACCTCCGGCTCTCCCCAGCGCGGCACCGCCGGGTTCCGGCCGGTGAAGGCCTCCCAGTTGAACGAACGCGCCGCATACGGGCAGGCCACTTCGCAGTAGCGGCATCCGATGCACCGATCGTAGTCCATCATGACGATGCCATCGGCGCGATGGACTGAGGCCTTGACCGGGCATACGTCGACGCAGGGAGCCTGTTCGCAGTGCATACACGGTCGGGGCAGGTAGACCTGCTCTCCGGCGACCTGGCCCGACTCCAGCACCGTGTTCCATTCCATCCCCGGGGCGACATCGTTGTGGGCTCGGCAAGCCAGCGTGCAGTACCCGCAGCCGGTGCATTTCGATTGGTCGATCACCATCGCCCACCGGTGCGGGCTGTCGCCCGTCGCTTCCGAGGCCGACGCCCTCCGGAGGGTCCGCAGCCCGGCGGCGGCCGTCGCCCCGGCGCCAAGGACCTTGAGGAACGTCCTTCGATTCAAGCGTGGTTCCGACATGGCCTCAGCCTCCCGGTTCGTCTTCTCGGCGGACCCGGTGGTAGAAGCGCTCGAGCCACGGCGCCAGGATCATCCCCGTCGCCATGCCGACCAGGCCCGACAAAGCCGCAAAGCCGATCGGGCTGACCGGAGAAGGCTCGGAGCTGACCAGCAGCGCATCCATCCCGGCCGGGATCTGTCCGGTCGGACCGACGACGATCGGGGTCGGGGTCGGGCGATCCGGATGGACCTCGACCGGGTCGTGCATTTGGTAGGCGTGGCAGGCGTTGCAGGTCGTCAGCCGGACGTTGAAGCTGTGATCTCGAACCGCGTGCCCTTCGCCGGCCAGGGTATCCGTCGGGCCGAGATGGCAATCGGCGCACGACAGGCCGACCTGGCTGTGGGACGAGTGGGCGAAGTTCGACGCCCGCTCACGGTGGCACGTGGCGCACAGGGTCGATTCGTCGGTCTCCTCGAGAGTTCCCTTCATCGCCGTGGCATGCGGATCGTGGCAGGCGACGCAAGCCAGATTGACCTCACGGTGTTTGCTGACCTGCCACTCGAAGAGCGTTTCGGTATGGCACGATCCGCACAGGGCGCCGGATCGCTCCGACGGCATCGGCTCATTCGGATGGTCGGCCGGGGCAGGGCCGTGACACGCTTCGCAGGTGACGCCTTCCGCCAGGAAGGTGTTCGAGTCTGGATCGTAGCCGGTCGTGTGGCACGCCAGGCACTCATTGGGCTTGCCTCGGCTTTCCCACTCCGCCAAGTAGGCCTCGGAGTCCGCCGCGTGGCCATGGGATCCTTCGGCCCAGGCGGAGTGCGTGTCCTGGTGGCAGGCCCGACACGTCAGATCTCCCGCCGTCAGTTGGCCCGTATCCGCTACGGGGACCGCGGGGTTCGGCCCGGCCATCGCCGCTCCGGTCAGAAGCATCAACGGCACCGCGAAGGCGCCTCCGATCATCGTTCGCTGCAGCCAGCGTCTCATTCTTGGATCCTCCTGTCGTCAGGCGCGGTCACAGCCGGGCCGGTGCGTTCAAGAAGACGTCACAGCCCAAACAGTCCTTGGGCAGGAAGCCGTTCATTTCACGGAACACTTGCCAGCACGGTGTCTCGGGCCGGGCATAGGCCGGGCATCCGTCGCGCTTTTCCGCCGGGCAGTCCGAGGTCTCCCAGCAGCGCACCTCCGCAACCGCCGCACCCAGTCCCAGGGGCGTCGGGCGACTGTGCTCAGCCTGCAACTGCCAGCGCTGGTCAAGCCGCCGCAGTCCCCAGGCCGCCAGGCCGGTCAGCAGCAGCGGAAGTCCAAAGCGCAGCGTGAGGCCGACTACGACGGCGAGCAGTGCGTTCCAATCAAAGTCGCTCATGTCGATCCCTCACCTTTCCGGCAAGCGCCGGCGCTCGATGATCGTGCCGACAGCCAGCAGCGCCAGGATCGGAAGGACGATCCGCACTGCGGTCAGCAGCAGGATGGTCGGCAGTCCGTTCATGGCACCCTCCTTGAGCCTGGTAACTTCCTGTCTTCAGCCTAGCGGTTGGGAACCTCGGCGTAAATCGGGGGGAAGCCGCATCTTCTCCGGCCTTGGCTTCCCCATGCCACCCGCACTGCGTGGGCCGAACACCCCACCGCGCGCCTGCTCGCGTGGGACGAACCACCCATCACCGGTGACGCTCCCGCCGAACAAGCAAAAGCCCGCCGGTGCTACCGGCGGGCCGTGGGCGGATCCGATCCGCAGGCCGGTCCTAGGGCTCGATCAATCCCTTCCGGATCGCGTACTTGACCAGATCGGTGCGCGAGTGCAAGCCGAGCTTCCGCATAATGTTCTCGCGATGGCGGGCGACGGTCTTGGGGCTGATCGAAAGCGTTTCGGCGATCTCGGCATTGCTCGCCCCATCGGCGAGGTGGGCCAGCACCTCGCGCTCCCGTTCGGTGAGCTCATCCATCGTCCGTTCCTGGCGTGCGGCCGGGTCCTGAGCCAAGTAGTCATTGACCAGCAACCTCGCCAGCGAAGGGTACAGGTAGACCTCGCCGGCGGCGGCGGCCCGCAGCGCCGTCAAGAGCTCTTCGGGCGCGGCACGCTTGGGGACATAGCCGCTTGCCCCGGCGGCCAGCATCTTGAAGAAGTACGCCTCGTCCTCGTGAATCGTCAGGGCGACGATCGCCGTCTCCGGGTGGAGCCGCTTGATCTCCGAGGCGGCTTCGATCCCGGTGATGTCGGGGAGCCCGATGTCCATCAGGACGATATCGGGATGCGTTTCGGCGACCGCCGCCAACGCTTCGCGCCCGCTGCCAGCCTCCCCGACAATCTGGAAATCCGCCTCCGGTTCGAGCAGCATGCGCAGCCCGGTCCGGACAACGGCATGATCATCCACCAGAAGCAGTCGACTCGTCATGCGCCTCCTCGCTCTCCACGACGTACGGGAGCGAAACCTCCACTTGGGTCCCGGCCTCAGGGCGGGAACGGATCCGGGCTTTGCCACCGAGCAGCGTCGCCCGCTCCTCGATCCCCAACAGGCCGAACGCCGGCCGCTCCCGCCCGGGGATCGGGCGCGGATCAAAGCCGCGGCCGTCGTCGGAGATCAGCAGATCGAGATGATCGTCTGCGAAGCGCAGCCGCACCTGGGCTTCGTTTGCCTGCGCGTGACGGACGACGTTGGTCAACGCTTCCTGGGCGATCCGAAACAGAGCCGTGCTGACCGCCCCCGGCAGGGCCCGCGGCTCGCCGAAAACCTCGACGGAGACCTTCAGTGGGGTGCGAGCCTGGATCTCTCCGGCGTACCAGCGCAGCGTGGCCGGCAAGCCAAGGTCGTCCAGGTGCGACGGCCGGAGGTCGGCGATCAGGCGTTGCAACTCATTGAGCGACCGATCCACCAGGTTCTCAAGTTCACGCAGGCGCCTCTCGGCCTTTTCGGGAGATTCCCGCAGGGAGGAGGCGACCGAGCGCATGCCCATCCCGATGGCCGTCAACGACTGGCCGGTCTCGTCGTGAAGCTCGCGGGCGATCCGCTGTCGCTCCGCCTCCTGCGCCCCGACCACGCGGCGGTACAGCTCGGCCCGCAGGTTCTCCCGTCGTTCCGCTTCCCTCAGCCGGTTGGCCTGGAGCTCGGCGATCTGCCGGCGCGTCTCGACCTCGAACGATCGCAAGAAGCGAATCACGAAGACCGAGGCGACGACTGCCGCCACCCCGCGCAGGATCTGGACCGGGAACCCGAAGAGCTGGAAGAAGAGTTGCTGGTTGAGGACGTTCGAAGGTGGGAGAGAACTGGCCTGGGTGAAGACCTGGCCGATGAGACCATACCAGGCGAACGCGATCGCCGCCCACAGGCAGTCGCGCCCGAACTGCGCCATCCCGGCCTCGCGGAAGCGTCGCTGCTGGGCCACAAGCCCGGCGCTGGCCAATAGGGATCCGGGGATCGCCAGGCTGTAGCGAGTCCATACATCGGCGACGACGACCAGACCGCCCCCCGCGGGATATCGCCCGCGCAAGACCAGCAGGCCGAACCCCCAGGTTGCCGCCAGGAGCAACGGTACGAGCAAGCTCAGTCGTCTCCGGCGTTCATCCGGCGCCAGAAGCGAGGCGCCAAAGGCCGCCAGCGAAAGGAAGGAGAATGCCAGGATCGCCAGGCGGAGCGCTTCCCAAGCGACCTCGGCCTGATCGAACCCCGGGAGGATCCCGAGGATGACGAACATCTCGAGCCATTCATTGAATCCGTGGAGAAAGCCAAAGGCCGCCAGGGGACGGAGGGCATGCCGCAGGCGGGCATCAGTGCCGCGACCCCGCTCCAGCAGGATCCCCAAGCCCATGCTGAAGAAGGCCAGGCCGTAGAAGAAGAAGACCAGGGCGATCGTCGCCTGATTCACGCTGCCACCGCCACCAGTGTAGCAATCGGTTCGGCCTCCCGCAAAGGCCGCCGCGCGTCCGAATCCGGACAGATGTCACCGAATTAGGCGTGGGGGACGCCCCGCGTTCACGCCGGATCCAGGGGCAGAAGCGTCATGCCCTTCGGACGGAGTTGGCGGCGCTTCAGAATGCGGGCGCGCGGGCTCACGCTATCGCCCCGAGGAAACCTCGCCGGGCGACAGCGGCATTGAGCCTGAGGACAGTGAGCCTGGGAGCTCGGGGGATCTAGGCGCGCAGCGCCGTCCCGCACGTTCGACAGAATCGATCGCTGCTCGACGCCTGGGTCCCGCAGCTGTGACAGAAGACCGGCGAGGCGTCGACCTCGATCCCGGATGCGGTAGGGCGCCGCGACGGGCGATGTCGCGGGCGGGACGGCCGATCGTCGCTCCGGACGACCCGGAAGTAGTAGATCAGGCCGCCGCCGATCATGACCACCCCGGCCGCCAGAATCAGCCAGGGCAGGATCGACGTCGTGGAGAAACTTCCCCCGCCGGAGGATGGGGCGGGCGTCGCCAGCGGACCGCTCGGGGGGAGCGCGTCGGCCGAGAGCTGACCAGAGGGATTGCGGTAGGAGAGGGAGACCGACGGCGTGTCGTCGACGGCGAGCAATCCGAGCTCACTGCGATGGTAGGTCAATCCCAACGTATCGGTCGTGCGGCTCGCCGCCGGAGGGGAGACGGCGAAGTCTTGCGCGGCGGCAGGTTGCTGAACCTCAAACGCGAAGGACGTCGCCGACAGCCCCCCGGGCCACGCGTACGTGTAGCTGCGCGCCTCGCCATTGACCGCAAGGGGCTCGTAGTACTCAAGCTGCAGTTCCGTCGTGGGGGTCTCCACAACAACGACGTCCGCCGCCTCGCCCTCCTGCCGGTCGTACGCGGCGTTGATCAACCCCCCGGTCGGATCCCGATAGGCGACTGCCGTCAGCGGCGGCGCCTCGGCCGGGATCGGGATGCCGATGGTCGCTGGGAAGGTCGTGTCGCCAGGCAGGGAT
>DATIPT010000047.1:0-16251 GCA_035471625.1 Anaerolineales bacterium | reverse complement strand
GATGAAATCGATCTCGTAGCGATGGTTGCCGCGGTTGAGGAGGACTTTCCACCAAGGGAGGCGCTGGAAGGCTTCCTGAGCAAGTTCGCGATAGAGGGAAAGCAAGCCGCGGGCAGAGATCCCGAGGGCGATCCCGCCGGCGATGACGGCGCCCGTCGAAGTCCCGGCCGCCAGGTCGAAGATCTCTCGGCCCGGTTTCCCCATTCTGGATTCGAGTCGGACAAGGCAGGCGAGGGGGATGATCCCGCGTACGCCGCCACCGTCGATCGACAGGATGGTTCGCATGGACTGCCTCCAACCGGGGATGTTGCCGAAATCGTGCCGCGCCGGCGCGCCGAACCGGCTGCCCATCGAGTATACGTACAGATCCGTCCCTCGATGTCGGAGGAAGGTCGGCCTTGGAGACCAGCCCGGGCTCGGCTCGAGGGCAGGGTGGGGAGCGTTTTCGCGGCGCAGCCCAACACGCCCACGTGTGGAATCATCGAGAGTAGAATTTCCTCATGAGCTTGATCCCGGAAGTCGTGCGCTCCCGACGCTTACGACGCCGACGCAAGGGCGAGTCAGGAGTCTGGGTCATGGCCCTACTCGCCGTGAGCGTGCTCGCGCTTCTTGCCATCGGGCTGGTGACGCT
The DNA here is from genome assembly GCA_035471625.1 of Anaerolineales bacterium. Lineage (GTDB taxonomy): Bacteria > Chloroflexota > Anaerolineae > Anaerolineales > E44-bin32 > DATEVL01. The sequence goes on along the minus strand of DATIPT010000047.1, from coordinate 15,620 downwards.
GAATGCCGGCCGGCAAGTCTTCGCGGCCGCGTCCGGTCTCCCCGCTGCTTCGCGGATCGAGAACCTGGTGGGACAACCGGGCTCCGAGCGCCTGCGACCTACTCTGCTCTTCGACCGGACCGGCGAAGTTCTGCTGGCGGAGTTGGGGCATCCACGGGCGGCGGGCCGTCGTTGGCAATCCCTGGGGCAGCTCCCCCCGGCCGTCGTCCAAGCCCATGTCGCCGCGCTCGATCCCGGATTCTGGGATCGGCAGGAAGGCGGGGCCCTGGAGGTCTTGCGCCGGACCATCCGATCTGGGGTGGGTGATGAAGGCTCGGCAATCACCCCGACGATCTCCGAGCGACTCGCGGCGCAAGTTCTGCTGCCTGCCGATGCCTCAAGCGTGGCCACGCTGATGCTGGCATCGGATCTGGAGGCGCGCTACCCGCGTGCGCAGATCCTGGAGTGGTACCTCAACAGCGCAGACTACGGGAACCTGGCGTTTGGACTGGATGCCGCGTCGCTCGTCTATTTTGGAAAGCACGCCGACGAACTCACCCTGGCGGAAGCCGCCGTGCTCGCAGGACTCCTTAGGACCGGGAGCGATGAGCGCCTCGAGGATCCCGGGGAGGCGGCGCGTCTGCGGGAGGAGACCCTTTCGGCAATGCGGCGCCTCTCGATGATATCGGCCGAGGAAGAAGCCGAGGCGCTCCTCGTGCCGCCGATCGTGTGGGAGGCTTCGGCCAAGGAAGCGGACCCGTCGCTGGGATTCGTCGGAGCCGTCTGGACGGAACTCAAGGCCGCAGTCGGCCCGGGGCCGGCCTCCCTTGGCGGGGGGCGCGTGATCACGACACTCGATCTGGACCTTCAACTTCAGGCGGATTGCGTGGCGCGCACCCATATGGAGCGAATGAACGGGGAGGCTCTGGCGGCTGCCCGGCAAGCGGCTGATGGATCGCCGTGCGTGGCGGCGTCATTCCTGCCTCCCGTGCGACCCGGCGATGCCGGACTCAATCACAACCTCAAGGACGTCGGCCTGGTCGTGATGGACCCACGACAGGGTGAAGTGCTTGCGCTGATCGGCCCCGCCGATGAGCCGCTCTCGTCCGGAGGCGCCGCCGCGCCGTTCCTCTACTTGAGCGCCTTGGCGCGCGGCTACACGCCCGGAACAATGCTCGTCGTTCCACCGGAGGACAGCGAAGCGTCCGGCGAGGCAAGCCTGATGCGTCTCCGGACAGGCCTGGCGAGCGGTGGTCCGGCGGCCGCGCGAAGCATTGTGGATCTGATCGGTCCCCAGGCTGCCGTCCGGACACTCGAGTTGATGGGCCTGGAGGTTCCGGCCGCGTTCGCCACCGCAGACCGGCTTGCCTCAGGGGATGTGACGGTGCGCATGATCGATCTGGCCGGAGCGCTCGGCGCGCTTGCGAACGGGGGCGTGCAGGTGGGCGTTTCGCCTGGTGAGGCGAGGGAAGGTCTCGATCCGACGTTGATCCGGAGGGTCGTTGGGCAGGACGGAACAACCGTCTATGAAGGCCGTACCGAGCGGCGGGCCGTCGTTTCGGAGGGCTTGGCGTATCTGTTGACGGATATCCTGTCGGATGAGCCGGCGCGCTGGGAGCGCCTGGGACAAGGCAATCTCCTGGAGATCGGCCGGCCCGCTGCGGGCCTTGTTGGTGACTCCATTCCAGCGACCGACAACTGGACGGTGGGGTATACACCCCAGCGGGTTGCCGTGGTTTGGACCGGCGCGCCCGAAGCGGATCCCATGGTGGCAGTCCAGGCCCTGAACGGCGCTGCACCGATTTGGCACGCCGTCTTGCGCTACGCGAGCCGCGACTTGGGACCGGAGGACTGGGACCAACCTCAGGATGTGACCTACGCCGAGGTGTGCGATCCTTCCGGCTACCTGGCGACGCCGTATTGCCCGAGCGTGGTGCGGGAGGTCTTCCTCCTTGGCACCGAGCCCAGCGACGCCGATACGCTGTATCGACCGTTTCGGGTCAACCGCGAGACGGGAAGGCTTGCGACGTTCTTTACGCCCATCGACTTGGTGGAGGAGCGGGTGTATTTCGTCCCGCCTCCGGAAGCGGGAGGACATGCTCAGGAGGATCTGGAGGCGCCTCCCCAGGAGTACGATCGGATCCTGCCGCCTCCGGTGGATCCGGATGTGAACATCACATCGCCGGCCTTCTTCGACGTCGTGTCGCGAAACGTAGCGGTGCGAGGCTCAGCCGGAGGAGAAGGCTTTGTCAGCTATCGGCTGGATCTCGGATCCGGTCTCGACCCGCAGGCGTGGCTGCAGATCGGGGAGGTCGTCTCCAGCCCGGTCGGGTCGGGTTTGCTGGCTTCCTGGAGCACGGATGATGTGCAGGGTCTCCATGTCCTTCGACTGACCGTGGTTCACGACGACGGAACGATCGAGACTGCGGCGGTCGCGGTCACGGTCGACAACACCCGCCCACGGGTGGAACTTGTTCTTCCCTTCGACGGCCAGGTCTTCCGGGCGGGGGAGGATCGCGACGTCGTCATTGATGCCGAGGTTACAGACGAGTCCGACCTTGCGCAGGTGGTGTTCTACGTCGATGGCCGGCCGGTGTTGACCCGGACGAGCCGGCCGTGGTCGATGAGGTGGCCGCTTGGCGCCGCTGGCGAGCATGTGATCCGCGCCCGGGCCACCGACGCTGCCGGAAACTCCGCCGATTCGGACGAGGTGAGGATCACGATCGAGCGCTAGTCGCCGTGCCCGGCGCAGGCTGCCGCGACCATCACACCGCGAAGCTGTGACCTATCCGGAGCAGTCGCAATAGAAGACGACCGCCGTCAGGATGGTCGGGTCCTGTCTCCAGGTGCCTCCTGCGGCCTCGCATCGATTCTGGGGAAGAGTCCGCGTGCACACCAGCGTCGGCGTCGGCGAGGGCGGGACGCGGCAAACGCCCGGCTCATTGCCGACCGGAGTGAAGTCGAAGCCCCAGCGGCAGGAACTGTCGATCAGGGCAAGCTCCTTGAGCGGGTAGTTCGAGTTCTCGATGAGGGGAGAGCCGGCCTGCTCGATCGTGAAGTGGTCTTGATAGTCGATCCAGCTCGGTTGCGGGTCACTGAAGGTCCAAACGCCCCACAAGAGTTCATTGTCCCCGCCAATCAGGCCTGCCTTCAGCGCGATCTGGATGTTGTTCGGCGTGGTGGGCGAGCGGCGGATCCAGGCGGCGTCCGGGTCGGGGCCGACTCCCTGGTCGAAAACGAGCGTTTCGTATTGGTCTCCGACCTGAGGCGGAGGATCGGCCCGGACCGGAGTAAGCGCCCCGACATCGTCGTTCGTGTCTTGGTAGGCCTGGACGCCATCGGTCGTCCATTCCGTGGTGGGCGGGGCCGCGCCAAGGATGAGCCAATCCCCGCGTCCATCGAGATCGAGATCGAACTCGACCCCGTAGAACGCCGGCTCCGCCGAGAGCGCCTGTCCTTCGACGAAGAGGGTGACATACACCCAGGTGACGGAGGCACTGATCTCGCCCCGCGTGAGGTCTAGGTAGGGCTTGTATTCCATCGACTGGGAGGTGAAGGGTCGCTCGAAGACACCATTGCTGAAGTCGTCGGCGATGCTACGTGCCTCCTGGGCGAGGGGCAAGGACGAGCGGTCGGTCATGTACCGGGCGACTCCAGGCGGTTCGCCGGGAATGTTGGTGTGAACGATCGGGGTCGCCGTCTCCGTGATCTCGGGGGTGACGACTTCCACGGTCGGTGGCTCGCTGGTCGCGGGGGGCGGTGGGGTGTCGGACGGGGGCAACGTCGGCCCGGAGTCTGCCGCGGTGGTCTGCGCCGCCAGATTGCAGGCCAGGACCGTGGCCGCGACGAGCAGAACGATGGCCGTCACTCGGAGCTGGTGTCGGCGGATGGGCATCGGCTTCCCTCCTTCGTGTTCGGGACTCCGGATTCAGGCCGCCGTGGACCCGATCGCGCCGACCTGAGCTACGGCACGTACGGTTGCCAGTCGGGCATCTGGTCGAGCCCTGGATCGTTCGTCAGGTTGACCTGGTCGGCCCCGCTGACCGTCATTCGGTAGATCTCGGCATTTTGATCGCGGGTGGACGTAAACGCAAGGAAGAGCCCATCGGGCGAGAAGGTCGCCTGCTTGTTGCCAACCGTCTTGGTGAGCCGCTGGGTGCGAGTGGAATCATCCACCGGGACGGCGTAGATCTCGTTGAAGCCGGGCTGGTACCAGGTGAAGGACAGGAGCTTGCCGTCGGGCGACCAGTCGAGGTCGTCGGCGCCGATGATGTTGTCACGCCGGTCGAAACGCTGGCCTTCGCCGGGGGTGCCTCCGATGAAGATCCGTCCCAGCGCGCCTCGGATTTCGGCGATCACGACCAATTGACCGCCGTCCGGGGACCAGGCCGCGCTGGATTCCGGGGCATAGGTCCCGGTCATCGTGATCGCCTTGGCCTCCCCGGGGATGCACGGCTGTCCGGCGGGGCACTCGATGGGCATGAGGTGGATCACCTCACTCCCGCCGATGCGCGTGCTTGTGAACGCGATCGAGTTGCCCCGGGGATTCCAGCGCCCTTCGGTGTCATCGCCGACGCTGTTTGTCAGGTTCTGGAGACCGGTGCCGTCGGCGTTGATGACGAAGAGGTCGAGGCCAAGGTCGTTTCCGCCGTCCGCCGAGTAGAGGATCCGCTGTCCATCGGGGGACCAACGTGGATGGACCTTGTCGCCGGGGCCGAACGTCAACTGGGCGGGATCGGACCCGTCCGTGTCCATCGTCCACAGTTGAAGGGTCCGGTTGTCTTCCCGGTTGCTGACGAAGACGATCCGGCCTGCGCCGCCAAGCCCGGGCGCGCGTGTGGAGGTGGCCGTGGGTTCAGGTCCGGCGGTCGGCTCCGGCGTCGGCGTATCCGGGGGCTGCGTCGGCTCGGGCGTCGAGGTGATCTCGATGACGACCGGGACGTTGACCGTCGGAGACGGGGCTGGTGGCTTGAAGGCGCCGAGCGCCAGGGCGCCGGCGCCGCCCAGGATGATCAGCCCGATCAGCCCGGCGCCTCCGATGGCGAAAACCCCCAGGCGCCGGCTCTTCTTTCGAGGGGGTGCGACAACGGTCGGCACAACCGTAGGCATGACGGCGGCGGCTCGAATCGTCTCCACGGCGAGCTCGCCGCCCAGAGCTGCCAGGAATGTCGCCACGTCTGGGAAACGATCCTCCATGTCGATCGCCATCGCCCGCTCGAGCGCGGCGTCGACATGAGGCGCCACTTCCGGGATATACGTGCTGGCCGGGAGGAGCTGCTGCTTGTTGAGCATCCGCTCGATACTGTCGGGGGGCGAGTGCCCGGTCATCAAGGAGTACAGCGTCGCCGAAAGTGCGTACTGATCGCTGCGGGCATCGGTCCGGGCGCCCCCATACTGCTCGGGCGGTGAGAACCCGGGGGTCAGACCTCGGGCACCGGTCGTGGTGGCGGCCTGGTCGCTCTCGAAGATCTTGGCGATCCCGAAGTCGACAAGGAACAACGTGCCGTCCGGTTGGACCTTGACGTTCGAAGGCTTGATGTCCCGATGGATGATGGGTTGGGGGCGCGAGTGCAAGTAGGTCAGAGCGCTGCCCAGATCCTTGGCCCAGCCGAGTACCTCGTCGACCGAGGGACGCCGCTGTGCGGCGCGGGCATGCAGATCGATGCCCTCGATGTAGTCCATCACCAGGTACTGCTGGTCTCCCAGGATGAAGTAATCGGTGACCCGCGGGAGGTGTGGATGGCGCAGCTTGGCGAGAAGCTCGGCCTCTTTGCGGAATTGTCGCTCCGCCTCGGGGTTGACGTTGAGATTCTCTTTGACCGCGACCCGCATGTTCAGGGTCTGATCGTAGGCGAGGTAGACGGCACCCATGCCCCCGCGGCCGAGCTTGTCTTCGATCTCATACCGGCTGGCGAGCACGGATCCTGGCTGGAGCGGCATGGGCCGATTGTATAGCGGAAGGGCATGTCAGGCAATCAGTGAATCTTCCGGGCGGGGAGTGCGCCCGGCTGAGGTCGGCGCTTCCCTCACCAACACACCGCCTGGACCCGTTTCAAGACGTGGGCAGGGATGCTCTGAGGATTCCTAAGATCGAGCCTATGTTATCCTTCGCAAGATGAGTCAGTCCCCTGCCGAGATCGACCTCGCCCTGCTTGATCCGATCCTCTTCGAGAAAGCCCCCGGAGGCCGGCCCCAGCTCCTCCCCGTTCTCCTTGAGGCACAGCGAATCTATGGTCATGTCCCGGAGGCTGCGGCTGCGGCCATCGGCCGTGCGATGCGCGTCCCTCTGGCCGAGATCCATGGTGTCCTCGAGTTCTACTCGATGCTGTATGCCGAGCCTGTCGGGCGACGCATCGTTCGTGTTTGCACCGGTCCCATCTGTGAGCGCTTCGGGGGGGAAGCCGTGCTGGCGGCGGCTGCCGACCGCGCCGGGGTGCGGCCGGGCGAGTCGTCTCCGGACATGGCCTGGCGGATCGAGGAGGCGACCTGCCTGGGCCTGTGTGATCTGGCCCCGGCGGCGACCGTCGACGAAACCCCTGTCGGACCCCTCGATAGTGAACATCCGATGACCTGGATGAGCGCCCCCGTGGCTGGCGCTCTGGTCTATGTCGGTGGGGATCCGCAATGGCTGTCCAGCCGCTGTGGACGGCTGATCCCCGGCGATGTTCGAAGCTATGAGGACGACGGAGGCTTCCGCGGGCTGCGCCGGGCCTTGCTGGAAATGACGCCGGGGCAAGTCATCGCCGAGATCAAGCGATCCGGCCTCGTTGGGCGCGGCGGAGCCGCCTTCCCGACCGGTGCGAAATGGGAAATGGCGGCGTCCGCCGTGGGCGAGGAGCGCTTCATCGTCTGCAACGCCGACGAGTCGGAGCCAGGGACGTTCAAGGACCGCCTGCTTCTCGAAGGAGATCCCCTGGCCGTCCTGGAAGGCATGCTGATCGCAGGCTACGCGGTCGGGGCGCGGCGCGGCTATCTCTATCTGCGAGGCGAGTATGCCCGAGCCCGAGAAGTCTTGCAGACGGCGATTGCCGCGGCTCGGTCGAGCGGCTACCTGGGTCCCAAGATTGCGGGGAGTGGCTTCGCGTTCGATGTCGAGCTGCGGTCGGGCGCAGGGGCGTACATCTGCGGTGAGGAAACAGCCCTGTTCGAGGCGATCGAGGGGAAACGGGGATTCCCGCGGCTGAAGCCCCCGTATCCGACGACCCACGGCCTGTTTGGCGCCCCGACGGTCATCAATAACGTTGAGACTCTGGCGACGGCCGCCTTCATCCTCAGCCAGGGCGCGGATCTGTATCGCTCGGTCGGGACGGAGAAGTCTCCCGGTTCGAAGCTTTTCTGCTTGTCCGGCGACGTCGCCGCGCCCGGTGTCTATGAAGTGCCCTACGGCACGAAGCTCGGTGCCCTGCTCGAATTGGCGGGAGGCGCAACGGGGCGGCTGAAGGCGATCCTGCTTGGAGGCGCTGCGGGAACGTTTGCGGGGCCTGAGGCACTCGATCTGCCGATGAGCTTCGAAGGGCTCCAGTCGGCCGGACTCTCGCTTGGATCCGGGGTCGTTGCGGTCTTCAATGAGGATCACGACCTGCGACGAACGCTGCGAAGCTTGGCCCGGTTCTTCGCCCACGAATCCTGCGGCAAGTGCTTCCCGTGCCAACTGGGGACCCAGCGGCAGTTGGAACTGATCGAAGGCCTTGTTGCCGGGCGGGCGGGTCCGGCCGAAATGCAAACCCTCGAGGATGTGGGTTTCGCGATGTCACAGGCCTCGATTTGCGGATTGGGTATGACAGCCTCGACCGCGATCCTTTCCGCTTTTAGGCGCTGGCCGACTCTCGCCTCGAATGGCGGAGCCTGACCGATGGACGGACCGAGTCCTAACGCGGGCGCCGTAGGCGCCGAGTGGTATGAAGTTCGGAGGAATTGGGAGGCCCATCGCGGCGAGATTATCCAAGAGGCGCTGGTTGGGATCTACGTCAATGGTCGAGAGTTGGCGACGATCATGTGCACACCTCAGGAACAGGTCGCGTTGGCGCTAGGGTTCCTCAAGAACGAAGGGCGCATCGAGGGGTTGCGCGAGGTTGTCGTTGCCCACCTCAGCCAGGACGGGTGTTGTGTCGATGTCTGGCTGACGCATTCGATTGCGCCACCCAAGCGGGTCATCCTGACGACGGGGTGCGGCGGCGGGGTGACCTTTGACGACCCGAGGGACGCGCTGGCGCCTCTCACGCATCGGCTTCGGCTGGAGCCGGGCCGACTCGTGGATCTCCTCGGTCGGCTCCATTTCCCGGGAAGCCTGCATGGTCGGACCCGGGGGGTCCACGCGGCCGGCCTGAGTGACGGGGAGACGCTCCTGGCTCGGGTGGAGGACGTGGGACGCCACAACACGATCGACAAGCTGGTCGGAAGGTGCCTGCTTGACGACATCTCGACCCAGGGAAGGATCCTCCTGGCAACCGGGCGCGTTTCGTCGGAGATGCTCCGGAAAGCCGCCCTGATGGGCTGCCCGATCGTGGCCTCTCGCAATTCCCCGACCTCGATGTCGATAGCGATGGCGGCTGCCTGGAACATCACCCTGGTCGGATACGTGCGACGCGAATCGATGCGGGTCTACACCCACCCAGAGCGTCTGGGTTTCGTCGGCGAGCCGACCAGCGTATCGATCGAGGCAAGGCGCGATGCCTGAGGGGATACGGGTCGTCATTGACGGTCTGGCCATCGTCGTCGATGAGGGTACGACGATCCTCGAAGCTGCCCGGAAGGCGGGCGTCGACGTGCCGATTCTGTGCTACTCCCCTCACACCACGCCGAACGGGCTCTGCCGGCTGTGTGTCGTTGAGACCGAAGGCGTACGCGGTCTGCAGGCCGCTTGCGTCACTGTCCCGCGCGATGGGTCGGTGATCCACACCTCGTCGGAAAGCGTACTCCGGACTCGGCGGACGATTGTGGAGATGCTTGCCTCCGCCGTCGACGTCTCTGAAACGCCCGAAGTTCAGCAATTGCTCGACGAACTGCAGGCGGACCCCGGCCGGTTCGCCGCGGCCGAATCCAGGACCCCACCGATCCTCGACGACAACCCGATGTACGTCCGAGACTACGCCAAGTGCGTCCTGTGTTGGCGTTGTGTGCAAGTTTGTGCCGAAGACGCGCAATACACGTACGCCCTGAGTTTCAGCGGGCGGGGATTTCACACTTCAATCGGAACGTTCTTCGAGAAGCCGATCCCGCAGACGACGTGCGTCTTCTGTGGTCAGTGCGTCGGGGTCTGTCCGTCGGGTGCCCTAAAAGGGAAGCGTGAGATCCTGCTCGCGGGCGGCATGTCGCCGGCGGAGGTTCTTGAGGCGACTCAGGCCCCCCGGCGGTCTCGGCGCTCCGGCGGCGATCAAGAGTCGAGCTGACCCGGACGCGGCCCTTCGGCGGGGAGGGGCGGGAGGTCCGGCGGGCGGTTGGAGCCAGTTGCGGTGGGTCGATAGGGCGGCCGCGACGGCCGCCTTGGCTGTTCGGGGAAGATGAACCTCAGGGGACCTGAAGGGCCCAGCCTTCAACCGCGGGTTTCATGGTGTGGGCCGTGAGATCGAGCTGAAGGGGCGTGACCGATACGTAGTGGGCGGCCAGCGCGCCGAAGTCGGTGCCGGGGTCTGCCACGCCGGTCGGCGACTCGCCGCCGATCCAGTAATACGGACGGCCGCGCGGGTCATCGCGCCGGACCAGGGCGTCGCGGTACACCCGCAAACCCTGGCGCGTGACGGCAACACCGCGGATCGAATCCATCGGACCATAGGGGACGTTGATGTTCAGGAGCAATCCGTGCGGCACGGCCCTGGACAACACCTGCTCCGTCAGCCGGGCGGCGACATCGGCGGCGGTCGAGTAGTCGATCGGATCGTTCGTATCCTCGGGTGTATCCAGGGAGACTGCCAGGCCGGGCAGCCCGGCGATGGCTGCTTCCATCGCCGCCGTGACAGTTCCGCTGTAGGTCACGTCGTGGCCGAGATTGGCATGGGGGTTGATGCCGGAGACAACCACATCGATCCTTGGCTCGACAAAGCCTAGGACGGCGAGCGCCACGCAATCGGACGGGGCGCCATCCGTGGTCCATGCGCGGATCCCGTCCCCAAACTCGATGGGGCGCACGCGCAGTGGGCGGTGCATTGTCTTGACATGCCCGGAAGCGGACCAATTGCGATCGGGAGCCAGGACGGTGACCGGTCCCAGGCGCCGCAGGGCGGTCGCTAGCGCCAGGATTCCTGGGGCGGTGACTCCGTCGTCATTGGTGACCAGGATGTGCACGAGAGGATTGTAATCCACAGGTGCGGCGCTGGCGGGACCTGTGGAACAGGCTGCAGATCGACCGCACAGCGTTGACTTGGCCCGTTCGTTTATGTTAAGATCAAGAGACGGCCGGGGAGGTTATCTTTCATTCGCCCCCCGCCGGGCCTGGTCTCATTCGACATCCTTCATGGTTGTCGTCGGAGTTCGCGGAGGGATCCCATCATCCGCCGCGGCGCACGGCCTCCACGGGGTGAACGCTGAGATCGGGCGTTCACCCCGTTCTTGATTCGGGGAGGCCTCGATGAGTGTTGAATTCTTTGTGCGCATCGCCGGCATGCTGGTCATGGCGATCGGCGGCATCTACCTGGGCGTCTACTTGAGTCGCCTGGCGGACGGGCCGTCCCAGGTCTGGGCGAGTGTGTTCGGGCTCGTGGGGGCACTGATGGGCCTGGTACTCACCCCTTTCCTGACTACCCGTCCGATCCGCGCGTTGCGGGCCCGGGTCCGGCAGACGTCCTTGCAGACCCTTCTGGCGGCGGCCCTCGGCCTGATCGGTGGGCTGGTCGCCGCGGCACTGATCGCCTACCCGATGTCTCTGTTGCCGGCGCCCTTTGGGACACTCCTGCCCTTCCTGGCGGCGTTGATCTTCGGGTATCTGGGGGCGGCGATCTTCGTCCTCCGGCAAAACGACATCTTCGGTTTCGTCCGAAGCCGGTCGCTGCCCGTTGAGCCGGCGGCGGTGGCGCCGGGAACCGGCCGAAGCGTTCTGCTGGACACCAGCGTGATCATTGATGGCCGAATCGCCGATGTCGCCCGGACCGGTTTCGTGCCGGGGGCGATGGTCGTGCCGGCCTTCGTCCTCAACGAGCTTCAACACATCGCCGATTCGGCCGACGGAGTGCGTCGTCAGCGCGGCCGTCGCGGCCTCGACATCCTCAACCGATTGCAGAAGGACAGCGCCATCGCCTTCCGCATCTCGGACCTGGATGTCGAGGGGGTGCGCAACGTCGACGACAAACTCGTCATTCTGGCCAAGCAGCTCCGTGCGCCGATCGTGACCAACGACTACAATCTCAACCGCGTCGCAGAATTGCAGGGCGTGACCGTTCTCAACATCAACGAGCTAGCCAACGCCGTGAAGGCGATCTACATCCCGGGCGAGTCCCTGGAGGTCCGGGTGATCCAGGAGGGCAAAGAAGTCGGCCAGGGGGTTGGCTACCTGGAGGATGGGACGATGGTCGTCGTCGAGGATGGGAAGACCTACATTAGTCAATCCATCCCGGTGATGGTGACCAAAGTCTTGCAGACGGCGGCGGGGCGGATGATCTTCGCCCGTCCCGAGGTTGGGTAGGGCTCCGGCGATGGGTCTGCGCATCCACAACACCCTGACTCGCCAGACCGAGGCATTCGAGACCCTCGAACCGGGTCGGGTGCGCATGTACGTGTGCGGACCCACGGTGTACGACAAGGCTCACGTGGGCCACGCCATGTCGTCGATCGTCTTCGATGTGGTCCGCCGGTTTCTCGAGTACCGAGGGTATCAGGTCCTCCACGTGATGAACTACACCGATGTCGAGGACAAGATCATCGCCCGGGCGGCCGAACTCGGCCTCGACCCGGTCGAGTTGGCCTCCCGCTACCAGCGGGAATACGAGGAACATCTGCGCGAGTTGAACGTCGAGATCCCCGAGATGCGGCCTCAGGCTTCACATGAGATCGGGACCATCATCGAGATGATCGGTCGGCTGATAGTGGGCGGCTACGCCTACCCGATCGAGGGCGACGTGTACTTCCGGGTGACCCGGGACGACGACTACGGCCGGCTGTCGCGACGACGGCTGGAGGACATGCAAGCCGGGGCGCGCTTGGAAGTGGACGCGCGCAAGGAAGACCCGGCCGACTTCGCCTTGTGGAAAGCGGCCAAGCCGGGAGAGCCGGCGTGGCCCAGCCCCTGGGGTGACGGACGCCCCGGATGGCATATTGAGTGCTCGGCGATGAACCTGCGGTATCTCGGGGAGCAGATCGACATCCATGGAGGCGGCAACGATCTGATCTTCCCGCACCACGAAAACGAGATTGCGCAGACGGAAAGTCTGACCGGGAAGCCCTTCGCCCGCTACTGGATGCACAACGGGATGCTGCAGCTACGCGGCGAGAAGATGTCCAAGTCGGTAGGCAACCTGGTGACGATCGAGACGTTCCTGGCTGAACATCCGGCGGATGCGTTCCGGCTGATGGTGTTGAACTCCCACTACCGGGGTCCCCTGTCGTATTCGGCGGAGATCGTCCAGCAATCCGAAGCAGGATTGGAGCGCCTGCGAGGTGGCCTGCGGGAGGCCCGTCCATCGGCCGAAGGGGAGGAGGACGCGGCGACTCGGGAGGCCTTGGCGCAGGCATCTTCCGGGGCGCGCCGCCGGTTCATCGAAGCGATGGAAGACGATTTCAACACCCCGGCAGCGCTGGCGGCGGTGTTCGACCTGGTGCGAGCCATCAATCAGGCGCGCGATGCCGGGGTCGGCCCAGATTCGCTTGGCCTGGGTCAGACGGTGCTGCGCGAGTTGACCCAGGTCCTCGGCTTGCGCCTCGACCGAAGGGTCGCGCAAGGCGGCGACGTCGCTCCCTTCATCGACCTCTTGATTGAATTGCGCCAGCGGATGCGCAGGGAGCGGCAATGGGAGGCGGCCGATCAAATTCGCGATCGCCTCGCCGACCTCGGCGTCACCCTTGAGGATGACGGGACGGAAACCCGCTGGGAGTTGCGTTGACGCGAAGCAGGCGGTCGGCGGGACGGAAGCCCACGCCGGCGGCGCTGCACCGCGAAGTGATCCTGGGCCGCAACCCCGTCCTGGAGGTCCTGCGGGCCGGGCGAAGGAAGGTCTGGCGGGTGCGGCTCGCCGAGGGCGCTCGGCCAACCGGACCTCTTGCCGAGATCCTTACGCTGGCCGAGAGTCGGGGCATCCCGGTGGAACGCGTGACGCGGGAGGCCCTGGAAGCGGAGTCGGGCAAGTCGCACGGGATCGCCGCCGACGCCGACCGCTTTTCCTACTGCACCCTCGATGACATCTTGGATGAGGCGCGGCGCCGGGCCACGGCGCCCTTCGTCTTGCTGCTCGATCTCCTGCAAGATCCGCAGAATGTCGGGACTCTCCTGCGCACGGCGGACGCAGTCGGCATCAGCGGGGTTGTTGTGCCGCTAGGACGAGCGGTAGGGGTGACTCCGGCGGTGGTCAGCGCCTCGGCTGGCGCCTCCGAGCATCTCTGGATCGCCGCCGAGAACCTCGCAGTCGCCATTGGCCGGCTTCAAGAGGAAGGGGTGCGGGTCATCGGCCTCGAGGCAGGGCCCGAGTCGGTCCCAATTGAGGATGTTCCTCTGGGGGGGCCGCTGGCCCTGGTCGTGGGAAGCGAGGGCGGAGGCCTGCGGCGGCTGGTCCGGGAGCGGTGCGACGTCCTCTGCCTTCTTCCGATGCGGGGTCGAGTGGCCTCGTTGAACGCCGCCGTGGCGGGCTCGATCGCCCTGTACTTGGCGGGGGCCAGCCGACCGCCGGTCGGGTCCGACCTCGGGTGACCGACGGAGCGTGTGGCCGGGGCCACGCGGCGGCCGGCGAAGCGGCCCGGAGCCGCCGGAGCATTGACGCTCTTGGGGAATCCTGATAGGATGCTTTTTCCTGGAGGTGGTGCAACCGCGCCGGGAACGTCGGGCGCGTTTTTGCCGTATGCCGACGTAGCTCAACGGCAGAGCAACCGCCTTGTAAGCGGTAGGTTGCGGGTTCGATTCCCGCCGTCGGCTTGGCCCCGAAGGCGGGGGCTCACGTTGGAAGCGGGCCAGCGGAGCCGAAACCTCGGCTCCGCTGGCGGGTTGCCAACCTGGGCGGTTACCCAAGTGGCCAAAGGGGGCTGACTGTAAATCAGCTGGCGGACGCCTTCGGAGGTTCGAATCCTTCACCGCCCACCAGGAAGCAGTCAACCGTCAGCGGTCCGCTTCAGCCCACCTCGACGACGGGCTGAGGGGTCGACGGCTGAGGGCTGACGGCCGAGTTGCCCTCATAGCTCAGTCGGTAGAGCGCACCCTTGGTAAGGGTGAGGTCATGGGTTCAAATCCCATTGGGGGCTCAGCGAGAGAAACCGCGGCGCGTATCGCCGTCTGAAGGAGTGCTGGAGCATGTCGAAGCAGAAATATGATCGGACGAAGCCGCACATGAATGTTGGGACGATGGGGCATATCGACCATGGGAAGACGACGCTGACGGCGGCGATCACGAAGTATTGTGCGATGAAGGGGGAGGCGGAGTTTCGTCCGTTTGACTCGATTGACAATGCGCCGGAGGAGCGTGAGCGGGGGATCACGATTGCGATCGCGCATGTGGAGTACGAGACGGAGAAGCGGCACTATGCGCACGTGGACATGCCGGGGCACCGGGACTACATCAAGAACATGATCACGGGGGCGGCCCAGGTGGATGGGGCGATCCTGGTGGTGGCGGCGCCGGACGGGCCGATGCCGCAGACGCGGGAGCACGTGCTGTTGGCGCGGCAGGTGGAAGTGCCGGCGATCGTGGTGTATTTGAACAAGGTCGACATGATGGACGATCCGGAGCTGCTGGAGCTGGTGGAGTTGGAGCTGCGGGAGCTGCTGACGGCGTACAAGTTCCCGGGGGACGAGACGCCGATCGTGCGGGGGAGTGCGCTGCAGGCGTTGGAGAGCAAGTCGACGGACCCGGAGGCGGCGGAGTATGCGTCGATCAAGGAGCTGCTGCGGGTGGTCGACGAGTACATTCCGGAGCCGGTGCGGGAAGTGGACAAGCCGTTCATGATGCCGGTGGAGGACGTGTTCTCGATCAAGGGTCGAGGGACGGTGGTGACGGGACGGGTCGACCGGGGGAAGGTGAAGGTAGGGGAAGCGGTCGAGATCGTCGGGCTGCGCGAGAAGAGCATGAGCTCGGTGGTGACGGGCGTGGAGATGTTCCACAAGCTGCTGGACGAGGGGCAGGCGGGGGACAACGTGGGCCTGTTGCTGCGTGGGGTGGAGCGGACGGACGTGGAGCGCGGGATGGTGGTGGCGGCGCCGGGGTCGATCACGCCGCATCACAAGTTCCTGAGCGAGGTGTACGTGCTGACGAAGGAGGAGGGGGGACGGCACAAGGCGTTCTTCACGGGGTACCGGCCGCAGTTCTACATTCGGACGATGGACGTGACGGGGACGATTGCGCTGCCGGAGGGGGTCGAGATGGTGATGCCGGGGGACAATGTAAACCTGACGGTGGAGCTGATCTCGAAGGTGGCGCTGGAGAAGGGGCAGAACTTCGCCATCCGCGAGGGCGGCCTGACGGTCGGCGCCGGCGTCATCACCGAGATCCTGGAGTAGCGCAGGCATGGCGAAG
>DATIPT010000046.1:0-11714 GCA_035471625.1 Anaerolineales bacterium | reverse complement strand
GATCGGATGGGTGTTCCGGGCCGGGAGATCGAGTGGGTTCTACCTCCGCTGGACCGGCGCCGGGTCGGACGTTCCGCCTGGATCCAGGAGTTGGCGGCTCCGGACTCCGTCTATCCGGCAGGCTGGGTGCGCGAATGACGGAATTGGAAGGCCGGCGAACGGAGCGAGTCAGGACCCGTTCGCGACTGGAGCGCGTCCTGCGCTCCGGGCGGTTCGCGGTGACGGCCGAACTGAATCCCCCCGACAGCGCCGACCCGCAAGCGGTCTACGAGCGCGCTCTTGTGCTGGCCTCGGTCTGCGATGCGATCAATGCTACCGATGCTTCGGGCGCCAACGTGCACATGTCGAGCGTCGGGGTCTGCGCTTTGCTGACCCGCGCCGGATATGAACCGATCATGCAGGTCTCGTGTCGCGACCGGAACCGGATCGCGATTCAGGGCGACCTGCTTGGTGCGGCGGCGATGGGCGTGCGCAATCTGCTCTGCCTGACCGGCGACGGCGTTCAGGCCGGCGACCAACCCGAGGCCAAGCCCGTGTTCGACCTGGACTCGATCAGCCTGCTGCAGACGGCGAAGTTGCTGCGCGATGAAGGGCATTTCCTGTCGGGTCGGCGCCTGGAGGCGCCGCCGCCGTTCTACCTCGGTGCCGTTGAGAACCCGTTTGTCCCGCCGTTCGAAGGCCGGGCGCGGCGCATGGCCAAGAAGATCGCTGCCGGGGCCGAGTTCTTCCAGACCCAGTTCTGCTTCGACGTGCCGTTGCTCGAGTCCTTCATGGGTGTCGTCCGCGACCTGGGGCTGCACGAGCGGGCGGCGATCCTGGTGGGCGTCGGGCCGTTGCGATCGGCCCATGCCGCCGAGTGGATGCGGACGCACGTCCCCGGGGTCGCAATCCCGGATGCCGTGATCGACCGTATGCGAGGCCTGCCGGCGGCGCGGGCCCGGCGAGAGGGGAAGCAGATCTGCATCGACATCATCCGCCAGGTCGAGGCGATCGAAGGCGTGCGGGGCGTGCACGTCATGGCCTACCGCCAGGAGGAATTGGTGGCCGAGATCATCGAAGAAGCCGGTCTGCTGCCGCGTCGCGCAGTCGGCGTCGTGGCCCCGCCGCCGGGGATGGAGGGCTGATATGGAGACGATCCTGACCTCACCGACGCGGGAGGTGCGCATTGGCCCCGATCGCCCCTTCGTCGTCATCGGCGAGCGAATCAACCCGACCAACCGCTCGCGATTGGCGGCCGAGATGGCCGCCGGGAACTTCGAGAGGGTACGAGCCGATGCCGTCGCCCAGGTCGGGGCCGGCGCCCACGTGCTCGACGTCAACGCCGGGATGCCGCTCGTGGATGAACCTGCCCTGCTGGCGGAGACCGTCCGGGTGGTCCAGGCGGTCGTCGATGTCCCCCTGTGTATCGATTCGTCGGTCGTGGCGGCCCTCGATGCGGGGTTGGCAGCCTACCAGGGGAAGGCGCTGGTCAATTCGGTGACGGGCGAGGAGGAGCGACTCGAGACCGTCCTGCCCCTCGTGGCCCAGCATGGCGCGGCGGTCATCGGGATCGCCAATGATGACACCGGAATATCTGACGACCCGGCCGTCCGCTTCGCTGTGGCCAGGAGGATCGTCGAGCGGGCCGAGCGATTCGGGATCCCGCGGCAGGACATCCTGATCGACCCGCTGGCCATGCCGGTGGGCGCCGTTCGCTACGCCGCCGTGACGCTCTTCGAGATCATCCACCGGGTCCGCGACGAACTCGGGGTCAACACGGTCTGCGGGGCCTCGAATGTCTCGTTCGGTTTGCCCGAGAGACCCGGGCTCAATACGGCCTTCCTGGCGATGGCCATCGCCAACGGTCTGACCTGCGCCATCACGAATCCTCTGGAGGCGGCGATCCGCAAGACGATCCTGGCGGCGGACGTGATGATGGGCCAAGACGAGAATTGCGCCGCCTGGCTGGCTGCGCACCGAGACGCCTCCGGCATCGAAGTTGGGCGCGGGCGTCGTCGCGAGCGACGGCGAGGTTCGGGATCGCCCTCGCCTGGCTAGTCGCACCGCTCCAAAGTCCAGGCCGGTAGGCGGCAATCGCTCCGGCAGAATGTCAATTGAATCCCCTTTCCTGAACGCTCTACGATAGGACGAGCCGAGACATGGCCTCGCCTCGGCAGGGGCCGCCTCCCCCGGAAACCGACCAAGTCGGCCCCTATGGGGCAATTGAAGCCCCCGGAAGAGGTCGCCGGTAGGACCTCGGCCTCCTTCTGGCCGAGCGCGTGCAGGCGAATTGGCCGCCGAAGGACGAGGCGGTGCGGGTCGTGTGGGATCGAATTGATCCCGAGCACCTCCCCCTCTGACCAGCCCGGGGCGATATGCCTGCCGGCCAAACCGGTGGGGAGTTCGCTATGGCTGCGAAAACACACGTGCGTCGCTGGTGGTTGATCGGATTGCTGGTAGCGGTTCTCCTGGTGGCGGCTGGGGGGATTGCCCTTTACGGAATCCGTCGAGGCGCCGCCCTTCCCGACGCGACGGAGGTCGTCGAGGAGGGAGGACGACTCGTCCGCTACAGCCGCGGTTCCACAACCCTGACGATCGAGTTCCTCGACGACGATTTGGTCCACGTCGAGCTGGCGACAGTTTCGGGGACGGCCGGCGACACGATCCCGGTGTCGCCGATGATCGCCAAGACGGATTTCGGCGGTCCCGGGCGCCTCGTGCGCGGCGACGACGGCGCCTTCGAGACGAACGACCTGCGGCTGAAGGTCGATCCGACGAGTCTGTGTGTGACGGCCGCTGACCTGACCCGGGATCCGCCGGTCGATCTCTCGGAGATCTGCCCGTTCAACTTGGAGCGCGACATGCGCGGGATCAGCCTGGCGCCGCAGGAGTTCGCCCATGTCTATGGCCTCGGCCAGGCCTTCGTCGAACCGGGCGAGCCCAACGGAGACTGGGTCGGGCGGCAACGCTTCGCCGGCGACTTCGGCAACGTTATGCGTTGGTTCAACGACGGGGCCGCCGGCAACACTCAGATCCCCGTCCTGTACTTCGTCGGCGTCGGGACGGAAACCTTCGCGTTGTTCCTCGATGACGTCCACAAACAGTTCTTCGACTTCACCGGCGAAACCTGGACCGCCAGCATGCAGACGGACGCCATCCGCTACTACGTGCTGACCGGGCCCGATCTGGCCGATCTGCGCCGTGACTACCTTGAACTGACCGGCCGACCCCCGGTGCCGCCCAAGAAGATGTTCGGCCTGTGGGTCTCGGAGTACGGCTACGAAAGTTGGGCGGAGCTAGGCGACAAGCTGAGCACCCTGCGGGCCGAGGGCTTTCCCGTGGATGGTTTTGTCTTGGACCTGCAATGGTATGGCGGGGTCCAGGAGGGCTCCGACGACACGCGGATGGGCTCGTTGACCTGGGACCAGAACGCCTTCCCGGATCCGGAGGCCGCGATCGTCGGCCTGCAAGCCGAGCAGGGGATCGGCCTGATCGCCATCGAGCAGCCCTACGTCGGCAGGAATCTCCCGGAACATCAGGATCTCGAGTCGAGGGGCTACCTCGTCCGAGATTGTGAAACCTGTGGCCCGGTCTATCTGACCGAGAACCCGTGGTGGGGCAAGGGCGGGATGATCGACTGGACCAACCCGGAGGCGACGGCCTACTGGCACGATCTGAAACGCCAGCCCTTGATCGAAGCCGGCCTGATCGGACACTGGACGGATCTTGGAGAGCCGGAGGCCTACGATTCCGCAGGCTGGTACTGGGGAATCCCGACCGCCGACGGCCAGGCGAACCGACACCCGGAAGTCCACAACCTGTACAACTTCTTGTGGAGCCAGTCAATCTACGACGGGTATGAGCGCAACAGCGTCCAGCAGCGGCCGTTCATCCTGTCGCGGTCCGGGACCTCGGGAACCCAGCGTTTCGGCGTGGCCTTGTGGTCGGGGGATCTCTCAGGTCTTCTGACCACGCTGGCGGCCCACCTGAACGCCCAGATGCACGTCGCGATGTCGGGGATCGACTACTATGGATCGGACGTGGGCGGATTCTGGCGCCAGGACGTCGACATGACCGAGACCTACACCCAATGGTTCGCCGACTCGGCGGCGATCGACGTCCCTCTTCGGCCCCACACCTTCAATCTTGGGAATCCGAGCGAAACGGCGCCTGACCGGATCGGGGATCCGGCCTCGAACCTGGCCAATCTCCGCCTGCGCTATCGCCTCGTCCCCTACCTGTACTCCCTGGCGCACGCGGCCTATCGCACCGGTGAGGCGGTCTTTCCGCCCCTGGTCTACAGTTTTCCGGAGGATCAGGAGGCTCGCCCCCTCGGGGACGAGAAGATGATCGGACCGAGCCTGCTCGTGGCGCTCGCCGCCCAGGACGGGATGCGGGAGCGGCCGGTGTATCTGCCTGCAGGGGACTGGTACGACTTTCACACGGGCGATCGGCTCGAGAGTCGCGGTGCGTGGATCGCCTCCGTGCCGATCTATACGGAAGGGCTCCTGCGCCTTCCGCTCTACGCCCGCGCTGGAGGGATCATCCCGCTGATGCATGTCGATGAACAGACGATGAACGCCGTCGGGCTGCGGCGCGACGGGACCGTGCGCGACGAACTGATCGTACGGGTCTACGCCGGCGACGTGCCGAGTGCGTTCACTCTGTACGAAGATGACGGGTGGTCGACGGCGTACCAGCAGGGGGAGGTCCGCGAGACGGTCATCCGTCAGGAGATCCTCCCGGACGCCGTTGTGGTGACGATCGAGGCGGCCGAGGGTTCGTACGAAGGAGCGATGGAGTCCCGACAGAACGTGATTGAGTTGTTCTCCGGGCGCGCCGACTCCGTCACGAGCGTCGCGCTGAACGGCCGCCCTCTGGAACGGCTGGCGAGCGAGGCCGCCTTCGAGTCGGCCGATGCCGGCTGGATCGAGGCGGCGGATGGCGCGGTGAGGGTGAAGACGGGCGAGCTGGATGTGCGGGAGGGGAAGGAGATCCGGTTCACGACCACGGGCCCGGCTTGAACCGCCGGAAGGTAGACCGAGAGGTTCGTTGCGCTTGAGTGCACCGGAGGTGCACGATGATCCTTCCAAACGTGGAGCGCAAACTGGCACTATGGCTTGTCTCGGCACTACTCGCCGCAACGGCGGGAGGCTGCCAGTTCTTCCTCGGTGATGCCGGCGGCAGCGCCGAACCTGACTACTGGCCCACGGAAGGGTGGCAGACGGTCTCCCCGGAGTCTCAAGGATTCGACTCGGCCGCCCTGGCCGAGGGTCTCCTAGCGATTCGGGAAGACGGAACCCGGGTCCACAGCCTGATCGCCATCCGCGACGGCTACGTCCTGCTGCAGGCGATCTACTATCCGTATGACGGCTCCACCTACCACGATCTGGCGTCGGTCACCAAGAGCGTCACGACGACCCTGATCGGCATCGCCGCGGACCAAGGGCTGCTCGAACTCGATGCCCCGCTGGTCTCGATCTTCCCCGAGAGGACGATAGCCAACCTCGATGAGCGCAAACAGGCGGTGACCGTGCGTCATCTGGTGGGGCTGACCTCCGGCCTGGCGTGCAACCCGGACGGGGATGAAGGGGACCTCAGCGCGATGCGGGCGACGGATGACTGGCTGCAGGCCGCCCTCGATCGGCCGAGCGTGGCCGACCCCGGGGCGCGGTTCGTGTACTGCGGTCCCGATATGCATATCTTGTCGGGGATCGTGCAGCAAGTTACCGGGATGACGGCCCTGGAATTCGCCCGGGCCAATCTCTTTGGCCCCCTCGGGATCACGGAGGTGTACTGGGCGACCGACCTTCAGGGCCGAAGCCGAGGCTGGGGCGACCTGAGTCTGTTCCCGGAAGATGCCGCCAAGCTAGGGTTGCTCTTCCTGCAGGGGGGACGATGGGAGGACCGGCAGGTCGTCTCCTCGGACTGGGTGGCCCAGGCGACGACGGCCCACGCCACCACCGGCCGCAACTGGGCCGAGGACTACGGGTACGGATGGTGGGTTTCGCGCAAGTCCGAAGAGATCCCCTACTTCTCCGCCAACGGACGCGGCGGCCAGTACGTCCGGGTCTTTCCCGGTCTCAACGTGATCGTGGCCACGACCGGCGGCGGGTTCAGCGACATGGGAGACGTCACGGACTACCTGGGTGCAGCGATCGGAGATCTGGAGAACCCGCTCCCGGAGAACCCGACCGCCTTCGCCCGGCTCGAGACCGTGATCGGCGATCTGACCCGGAAGCCGGCGGCGCAAGCCGTCCCTCCCATGCCGCAGCTGGCGACCGCCATCACGGGACGGACCTACCGAATGGAAGCGAGCCCAATGCCGATCGAATCGGTGCGTCTGGACTTCGACGGATCCGATCAGGCCGTCGCCTATCTGAAGATCGCAGGCGAGGACGGGGTCCGGGAAATCCCGGTGGGATTGGACGGTGTCTATCACATGGGCCTCGGGGTGGATGGGCATCAGCTTGGTGCGCGCGGCGCCTGGACTGGGGAGGACACCTTCACGCTGGAGTATGACGAGATCGCCCGGATCGAAGCCTGGACGATCACCCTGAAGTTCCGGGGCGATGATGTCCTGTTCACGATCTATGGTCAGGCAAGTCCGGGGTTGATCACCATCGACGGGACGGCTCCGTGATCCGGCCGTGGATGGAGAGGAGACTGTCAAGGAGCGAATCCGAAGCGCGTTGCCTCAGAAGCGAGCACCTCAAGCACGTCTGCTTGACCCGCTCTCAGGCGGGACGGCCAAACGGCCCGCCGAGCGAATCTGAGAGTCCGGAGGCCAGGGATGAACACTCGACAACTGCTCATTGCTAGCCTGATCGGTGGCGCCATCAACTTGATCCTGACGAATGTCCCGATCCTCAATCTCGTTAACTGCCTGCTGTGCGCCGGGTTCTGGGCCGGCCCGCTCATCGCGGTGTGGTTCTATCGCCGGCAGACAGGCTCGTTGACGCTGGGGCAGGGGGTTGCCATCGGAGCATTGGCCGCGGTTTGGTCGGGGCTCATCGGGATGCTGCTAAGTTTCCTTGGCCTGGCCGGCCTCGAGGCCGTCATCCAAAGCTACGCCCGGTTCGTCCCTGGAGAGGCGAGCCTCGAGCAAAGCCTGGGTTTTGTCGAGTCGACAATCCTGAACGTCGTGGGTGTCTTCGGGGAGATCGCGATCGGGGCCGTGGCCGGCCTGATCGGCGGCGCGATCTTCCGAACGAAGGCGCCTCAGGGCGGCTCGAGCCTGTAGGCGTTGTGCGCCGCCGGTACTCCGGCGCCCAGGACCCGAATCAGAGATTGGCGACGGCCGGGACAATCTCCCGTCCGATGATCTCCAGTTCGCGCACGCTCGAGACGGTGAAGATGTAGTGCTGAACCCCGGCCTTGGCCATCGCCTTCAACCGTGAGAGCTCCCGTTTGACCCGCTTGTCCGGAGGGTCGATCTCGAGGGAGCCGAGGACGGTGCGCTCGATCGCGTCGAAATCGCGGTCGACGTCGTCGCAATGCCGCCGGAGAATGTCGAACTTGCGGCGGACGTGCGCCGGGCCGTTGTAGGCGAAGACGTTGCAGGCGTCGGCGTACTGGGCGACCAGGCGGAGGGTCTTGCGTGGGCCTTCGCCCCCGATCAGGATCGGCGGATGCGGCCGCGCCAAGGGCTGGGGGCGATTCAGCGCTTCCTTCAGCTGGTAGTGCTTTCCCCGATACGGGGCGACCTTCTTCGACCACATCTGCTTGGCGATGCGCAAGGTCTCTTCCAGACGTTCGAAGCGCTCGGCGGTCGAGGGGAACGGGACCCCCAGGCCGACCGCTTCCCGCTTGAACCAGGCGGCCCCGATGCCGAGGTAGGCACGACCACCCGAAAGGATGTCCAGCGTCGTGGCCGTCCGCACCAGGACCCCGGGGTGGCGGTAGACGACGCCTGTGACCAGCGTGCCCAGGCGGATCTGGGAGGTCACGGCGGCCAGGAAGCCGAGGGTGGTGTAGGCCTCGAGCATCGGGTCGCGTACCGGCCCGACGTAGGGGATCTGGAAGAAGTGATCCATCGTCCACAGGCTGGATAGCCCGGCGGCTTCGGCCGCGCCGGCGTACTCCGCCAGGATCGGACGGATCATGCCGGGCCCGCCGGGCCAATCGAAGTCTGGGATCTGGAGTCCGAGTTTCATGAGCTCGCCCTTTCTGGATCGGTGCCGCTAGGCGCTCTGGATCCACCTCCTCAGGTCGTCCGAGTCGAGTCGCCGGCAACCGCGCTGCCAGCGCTCAGCGCCGTAGGTCTTGAAATCGAAGTCGAGATCCGACAGGTTCTCCTGGATGACGCTCCACAGGCTCCAGGCGACGTCGGCCATCACCGCATACAACTGCATGCGCGCCAGGCGGCGGTCGGAGGCCTCTCCGAAGTAGGCCTTGCACAGGGCTTCATAGTGGTGTGTCTGGTAGTCAGCTTCGCAGGCGGCGTTGCCCAGTTCGGAGCAGGGGTCGTTGTTGCCGCTGTATCCGAAGTCCACGACCCACAGCCGCCCATTGTCGTCGATCAGGTTCTGAGGGCAAAAGTCGTTGCTGCACGGACGATGCGGCTCGGGATGGCGGCGGACGGCAGCCTCGATCTCCGTCAGGAGGCGGGCGTACCCGGGGAAACCCGCCGGCGCAGCCAAACTGTGCTTCGCCAGAGCGCCGCTGTAGGATTCCGTCAGTCGGAAGAGGTCGAAGTCGTTGACGAACGGGCGGGCCGAGTGCAGGCGGCGGGCGATCGTCGCCAGGCGCTCCGGCATCTCAGGGTCTTGCATGTCGGGGACGCCCAGGGTCCGGCCCTCAAGCCACTCGACGACCAGGACCCCGGTTGCCGGCAGGTGGTGCAGGATTCGGGGAGACACCCCGGTCTCGGCGGCACGCCGGCTGTTCTCGACTTCATCGGCCCGGGGGATCGAGAGCAGATCACTGTGGGCGCCCGGGATCGAGACGAAATAGGGCTTTCCGGCGACTCGGACGCAGGCGGCGCGGTTGGTGATCCCGCCCGAGATGGGGGTCACCTCGATTGGCTGGCCCCGCCACTCCGGGATGGCAGCAATCACGTCCTCGAGGGCCGGGGTCATCGATGGTGCTTGTCGTCCGATGCCGGTGACCGGCGTCATCCCTTGAGCTTCGCTCCCTTGGCATCCACCAGGACGTCCGGCTCAACCCTTCCAGCCATCCGCTCTCCGAAGATCTCGACCTCGATCGGGGTCCCGGGCGAAGCCTGGTCGACCGGCAGATAAGTGTAGGCGATGTTGCCTCCGATCGTGAAGCCGTAGCCGGCGCTGCGCAGCCGGCCGACGACTTCTCCTCCGATCGTCACAGCCTCGCCTCCGTAGAGCGGAAGGTAACGGTCTTCTCCCACGGTGACGGTGGACAGGCGCCGGCTGAGACCGCGTGCCTTGGCCTCGACGAGCGCCGGGCGTCCGATGAAGTCCCCCTTGTTCAGCCTCACGCAGAACCCCAACCCGGCTTCAAAGGGGGTCTCCAGGACGGTCATGTCCATGCCGTAGTAGCGGTAGCCTTTCTCCAAGCGCAAACCGTCGAGAACCTTGTAGCCGCCGACCTCCAGACCGTGGTCGGCTCCGGCGACATACACCGCGTCCCAGATGGCCGTCGCTCGCGCCCGTGGGATATACAACTCCCATCCCAATTCGCCCACGTACGTGACGCGCTGGGCCAGGACCTCGAACCCCGCGACCGGGATCGAGGCTGCCGACATGTAGGGGAACGCGTCGTTGCCCAGGTCAGCCTCGGAGACCGCCTGCAGGATCTGGCGGGCGCTCGGCCCCCAGAGCGCCAGGCAGGCTTCCTCGTCGGTGACCTCGCGGATCCGCACGGGCCCGTCGGCCGGCTCAACGTGCATCTGAATCCAGCCGAGGTCGTGGCCGATGAAGGCCGATCCGGTGACGACCCGGAATCGATCGGGAGCCAGGCGTGTGATCGTCAGGTCGGCGGTCACGCCGCCGCGCGTGTTCAGGAACTGGGTGTAGACCACCCGGCCCGGAGGGACGTCGAGGTTGTTGTCGCACACGCGCTGCAACAGTCGAAGCGCGCCCGGTCCTTCGAGCTCGATCTTGCCGAACGACGAGAGATCGAAGAGGCCGGCGCGTTCGCGCACCGCGGTGTGTTCCTGCCGGAGGCGCTCGAAGAAGGGCGGCGGCCCCCACTGCCAGTCGGGCTGGCGCTGATCGGCGCCGGCGCGACGCCACGAGCGCCCGGGCAGGATGTAGTTCACACGCTCCCAGCCGTTCTTTTCGCCAAAGACCGCGCCCAGCTCCTGCAGGCGCCCGTGAACCGGGCTGAGCCGGCGCGGCCGCGCCCATTCGTTCTCGTCTTGCGGGAAGCGCAAATAGTAGTAGTACTTCACCCCTTCGCGGGTCCGCTCGGCCGCGTAGAACGGATCGGCATAGTTGCGGGCGAAGCGCCAGCCATGGAACGAGAACAGATCGAGCGACGGCTCGCCTTCGACGATCCACTCGGCGAGGACTTTGCCCATCCCGCCGGCGCCGCCGAAGCCATTGAGAGACAGGCCGGCCGCCATCCACAGGCCGCGGGCATCCGGTACCGGGCCGAGGATCGGGCGCGAATCGGGCGTGTACGCGCCCGGATGGCAGACCAGGGAGACGACCTCGGCCTTCTCGAGGAAAGGAATCCGGCGGATCGCCCCTTCCAGGATCGGTTCAAACTGCTCGAAGTCGGGGGCAAGGGACTGGCCGCCGTGTTCCCACGGGACGCCGTCGATCCATCGGGCCCGTGGATTCAGTTCGTAGCCGCCGATCAGAAGACCGCCGGCCTCCTCCTTGAGATAGATCAGGTTGTCGGGGTCGCGAATGCAGGGGGTCTGCTGGGGAAGTTCGTGCCCGGGAACCGCCTTGAGGGCGATGTGCTGATGGTCCACCGGGGTCGAAGGGATATGGACTCCGGCAAGAGCCGCCACCTGTGGGCCCCACAGGCCGGCGGCGTTGACGATCACATCCGTCCGGATCGGGCCCTGGTCGGTCAGGGCATGGGTGACTTCGCCTCGCGGCGAGAGGCGAATCCCGGTCAGGCGCGTGCCGGTGTGGATCGTGACTCCCAACTGCCGGGCCGCCTGCGCCAACCCGGTCGTAGCGCCATACGGATCGAGGTGGCCGTCGCGTGGGAGGTAGATCGCGCCATACAGCTCCTTGTCGGTCATCGCCGGGAACAGCTTCAGGGCCTCGTCGGCCGAGATCATCTCGACCTCCAGGCCGATCGCCTTGGCCTGGCTGATGTTCCGCTGGAGCTCCTTGAACTGCGCCGGGGTCGACGCCAGGCGCAGGCTGCCGACGTGATGGAACAGCTTCAGTTCGCTGAACAGCTCGATGCTGTACTTGCGAATCTGCATCAGGGTAGGGGAGGTGTGGAACTGGGTGACGAGCCCGGCGGCGAACGCCGACTCGCCGGTCGCCAACTCCATCTTCTCGACGAGGACCACGTCGGGCCACCCCATCTTGGCCAGATGGTAGGCGACGCTGACGCCCATGATTCCGCCGCCTACGACGACGGCGCGTGCTTGATCCTTCATGCGGTCCTCCGGAAGGGAAGCCAACGCCATCGGCCGGCAGGGGATGGCGGTCGGCGAGGATTGCGGTCGAGGGTCGGTGTGCTGTTCAACGGGAACGTGTTCCTGGTGAGCTCGAGGCGGCGGAGATCGGGGCGTCCGGGTCGGCCGCCGGCGCGGCGTCGGCACCGGCGAGGATCACTCGGAGGCC
>DATIPT010000045.1:0-7529 GCA_035471625.1 Anaerolineales bacterium | reverse complement strand
ATCTGCGAACGCCGATCCTGAGCGGTTCCCTGCTCACGGTGGCGATCGTGATCGGGGAATTGACCCTGGCCCAGTACCTGGTGCGGCCCGCCTTCGGACCCTACATGACCCTGCTGGGACAGAACAAGGCCTACGAGCCGGCGGCGCTTTCGATCATGAGCTTCCTGATGACCTGGCTGGTGATGGGTATCCTG
The DNA here is from genome assembly GCA_035471625.1 of Anaerolineales bacterium. Taxonomy (GTDB): domain Bacteria; phylum Chloroflexota; class Anaerolineae; order Anaerolineales; family E44-bin32; genus DATEVL01. The sequence goes on along the minus strand of DATIPT010000045.1, from coordinate 7,335 downwards.
CTGCGGTTGAGCCGCGGGACCCAAGGACAGATCGCCGGCGGGCGCTGACGCACGGAGAACGCCATGGCTTATCTGGAACTAACCGGTGTCACCAAGTCGTTCGGATCCACGGACGCCGTCGAGAACTTCAACCTGAAGGTCGAGCGGGGCGAGTTCGTCTCGTTCCTCGGACCGAGCGGGTGCGGCAAGACCACGACGCTGCGGATGGTGGCCGGCTTCGAGAAGCCGACAACCGGGACGATCACCTTGGACGGGGAAGACATCAGCCGCTACCCGCCCAACCGGCGCAACGTCGGCATGTTCTTCCAGAGCTACGCCCTCTTCCCGAATATGACGGTCGCCCGCAATGTCGGCTTCGGGTTGAAGGTCACCCGCAAGAAGCCGAAGGAGATCGATCAGCGGGTGACCGAGATGCTCTCGTTGATCAAGATGGACCCTCTGGCCGGTCGCTATCCCTACCAGCTCTCGGGAGGCCAGCAGCAGCGGGTGGCGCTGGCCCGGGCGCTCGCCATCCGCCCCCGGGTCCTGTTGCTCGATGAGCCGCTCTCGGCCCTCGATGCCAAGATCCGCGTGGAGCTGCGCGCCGAGATACGTCGTATCCAGCAGGAACTCGACATCACCACGATCTACGTCACCCATGATCAAGAAGAGGCCTTGTCGATCTCGGACCGCGTCGTCGTGATGAATGCCGGCCGTACGGAACAGGTAGGCAGGCCTTTCGAGATCTACAACTTCCCGGCGACCTCGTTCGTCGCCAGCTTCGTGGGGACCCTCAACCAGCTGCGCTGCCGGGTGGTGGATGCCGCCGCCGGCACCCTGGCCTACGACGGACAGAGCTTCCGGAGTGCCTCCGCCATTGAGGCTTCCAACGGGTCTTCGGTCCTGGCGATGTTGCGGCCAGAAGAGGTCCATTTCGGAGCCGTCGAAGGCGAGAACCAGCTTGTGGGCGAGGTCGTCTCGGTCACCTTCCTCGGAGCGCTGGTCCGCGTCGGTCTCAGCCTCGGCGCGGCCGCCATTACAGTGGATGCCCTAAATGAGCGGCGCTTCGATCTGCCCAAGGTAGGAGATCGGCAGACGGTCTCGTTCCCGGCCCACTCCGTCTGGGTCATGCCAGAAGGGTAGTCCGGTGATAGATTGGTTCGCCTGCGATGCCGGCCGGAGGGCCGGCTTCGTGGTTCTTGAGCTTGGCCGTGGCGCCTGAGACGAGGCGAAATCGCCGTTGGCGCCAGGAGATGACCTCGGTCGTCTTGATGACGGCCGGCGTCGGGTTCATGGTCCTGGCCCTGACGATGTTCCTGGCGCCGGCCGGGATCGCCCCCGGGGGTGTGTCGGGGGTGGCAGTCATCCTCGACCGGGCCTTGGGTTGGCCGATCGGCGTGGTCATCCTCATCTTGAATCTTCCGCTGCTGGCGTTGGGATTCCGCTACCTCGGGAGATTCCAGTTTCTGGTCCGAACCGCCTACGTCGCCGGGTTGTATAGTCTCGGGGCCCAGGTCTTCACGGTTTCGCTCCATGTAGCGCCGGTCACCGAGAACGTCTTGCTGAATGCGTTGTACGGAGGCGTTCTTGGAGGGATCGGATCGGGGCTGGTCTACCGCGGACGATCTTCGGTCGCTGGTACGGGGATTCTGGCCCGCATCGTCCAACTCCGGACCGGGATGCCGGTCAGCCAGGTGTTCCTGCTGACCGACGGAGCCGTGATCCTGGCGGCCGGGATCGTCCTGGGATGGGAGAACGCTTTGTACTCCCTGCTGGCCCTGTTTGTGTGGGGCTTGGCCACGGACTACGTCCTGGAAGGTCCAAGCGTGGTGCGGACGGCGTTCATCGTCACCGACTACCCGGATCGGGTGGCCCAGGCGATCATGGCCCAGCTCGGGATCGGGGTCACTGCCTGGGGGGCCGAGGGGATGTTCACGCAGGCGGCGCGCACGGTGCTGTTCTGCACCGTCAGCCGGCCGGACGTGGACATCCTGCGAAACGCCGTCGACCAGGCGGATGCCTCCGCCTTCCTTGTGATCGGGCATGGTCACCAGGCAACGGGCGGACTCACCCGACCGGCGAGTCCGGTCGTGACGGAGCCGCCTGGGATCACGGGAGCCGACGGGCGATCCGCAGCGACGGGGAAGGACTCGAAGCGGACCAGCCCGCCGGCGCGCCGACGCTCCACGCCGAAGAAGGCTGGGGGCGCGAAGAAATCGCGGTCGCGCTAGTCCTGGCGGCCGAGGAGGATGCGAGCGATGGGACGAGTGATCATGGTGGTTTCCGACGCCCTGCGCGACGACACGGCGCGGGACCAGATGGGGTACCTGCAGCACCTGGTCGAGGCCGAGAGGGCCACGCGCTATACCGTCGTGGCCGAACTGCCGACGATGTCACGGCCGCTGTACGAAACGCTCCACACCGGGGTTCCCGTCAGCGTGCACGGGGTCACCAACAACAAGGTCGTCCGCCGGTCGACGATGCCGAACGTCTTCGAGGAAGCCGCCCGCGCGGGCCGGACGACAGCAGCCTCGGCGTACGGATGGTTCTCGGAGCTGTACAACCGGGCGCCCTACGATCCGGTAGCCGATCGCGAGGTCGATGATCCGGCCCTCGGGATCCAGCACGGCCGCTTCTATATGGAAGACAACATGCCGGACCGGGAGGTGTTCGCCGCCGGGGCGTCGCTTGTCCATCGCTATGAGCCGGACTACGTCCTGATCCATCCGATGGGGATGGACTACCTCGGCGAGACCTTCGGCGCCGACTCGCGCGAGTACCGCAACAACGCTATCTTCCAGGACATGACTCTGGCGCACCTGATCCCCGGATGGCTCGAGCGGGGGTACACAGTCCTGGTGACCGCCGATCACGGAATCAACAACGACCACCTGCACGGCGGTACCCTGCCGGACGTGCGCCATGTCCCGCTGTATGTGATCCCGCCCGATGGAAAGGGTCGGGGCGATACCGGGCGAAAGGTTCCCCAGCTGGCGATGGCGCCGACGGTGTGCCGGCTGCTGGGGATTGCCGCGCCGCGCTCGATGAAGGCAAAACCGATCGCCTAGCGGCTCGCGCCGGTGCGATCCCAGGAGGACGCATGACTGCACAGTATCGACTTTCGATCGCCGCCAACGGACAGCACTACTTCAACCTGACGGCTGAGAACAACGAAATCGTCCTGACGAGTGAAATGTACGTCAGCAAGGCGTCGGCGCAAGTGGGCGTCGAGTCGGTCCGCGCAAATGGGCCGATGCCTGAGCGGTACGAGCGCCGCGAATCGGCGGACGGCAAGGCCTACTTTGTGCTCAAGGCGGCCAATGGCGAGGTTGTCGGGACGAGCGAGATGTACAACTCAACGGCGGCGATGGAGAACGGGATCGAGGCCGTGATGCGGGTTGCCGCTGGGTCGCAGCTGGTCGAGGTCTGACGGCGGATGTCCCGCCCATCCGGGCTAGGCCTGCCATGAGGTCCGTCATCCGCCCGAGCCACGGCGAGGTTCAGCGGCGGAGTCGGCGCAACCACCACCAAATCGGGATCGGTCTCGGCGGAGAGGACCCGCTCCCCCCAACCCCACCAACGGTTATGGTCTCGACCTTGGCCTCAACCTCTGTGGCGTCTTGACTCCGGGCGAGGACATGCTAGACTTTGGAAGTTGGTATACACCAATAGACCATTGGTGGTCCAACTCCTTCGATGGCCCAGTTGCCACCTCTCGCCTCTGGCTCTCTCGGCCTTGATCGGCCGCTCGATCGCCTCGCCGCCGGATTGCCCCTGTACGTCCAGATCGCCCAATCGCTTCTAGCCCGAATCGAATCCGGCGAGCTCACCGCCGGGGACCGCTTGCCCTCCGAGCGTGACCTAAGCGAAGCACTCGGGGTCAACCGACTCACACTCCGGCGCGCCCTGCGTTCGCTCGAGAACCAGGGTTTGATCACCCGACGACCCGGGCGGGGCACCCACGTCGCCGCACCGAAGATCGAACGCCAGGCGGCCCGACTCGTGTCGTTCACTCGCGGAATGCAACAGCGTGGCTTCGTCCCCGGGACCCGGCTGCTCTCGGTGGACCATCTGCCGGCGCACGCCGCCCTGGCGGCCCTGCTCCAGATCGGCACCGGGGCGCCGGTGTGCGTCATCCATCGCCTGCGCACCCTCAACCGCGAGCCGGTCCTGCTCGAGCAGTACACGTTCCCCGAAGAGCGCTTTCCAGGCCTCGAGCGGCACGACCTGGAAAACAACGCCATCTACGCCTTGCTGGAGCAGGCCTACGGCGTCCGCGTGGGACGGGCGCGGCAAAGCCTCGAGCCGGTCGCGGCGGGAGAGTACGAATCCGAGGCGCTCGGAATCCCGGTCGGCGCGCCGCTCATGCTCGAGCAGCGATTGTCGTTCGACGAGGACAATCGCCCGGTGGAACACGGCCGCGATCTCTACCGCGGCGACCGTTTCCGTTTTGTAACCGAGACCGCGCCCTGGGAAGGGTGAGCGGAGGCCCCATGACCATCAACCACCCTGTGACCTTGTTGACTCCGGAGCAGGTCCAGCGCGTCCACGACGCTTCGCTCGAGATCCTGGAGCAGGTCGGCTTGCTGGTGCGCAACGAGAGGGCGCGCGACGTCTTCCAGCGTCACGGCTGCCGCGTCGATCCGGAGACGCAGTTCGTCCGTTTCCCGCCGGAGGTGATCGAGCAGGCTCGCGCCTCGATCCCGCCGACCTTTACCTTCGCCGGTCGCGACCCGGCCTTCGATCGGACGATCCCCGGCGACGGCCCCGTGATCGTCACGGGCTCGTCGGCACCGAACTTGATCGACCCCGACAGCGGACAGGAGCGCCGAGCCCGTTCCGACGACATCGCCCGGATCGCCCACCTGGTCGACCAGCTGCCGGGACACGACGTCTTCTCGATCTCGACCCTCGCCGACGACGCACCGCCGGGGTACTTCACGCTGACCCGCCTGTATCCGGCCCTCAAGTATTGCCGCAAGCCGGTGCGAGCCAGCGGACCGCCGGAGGATGCCCAGAAGATCCTCGACTTCGCCTTCCTGGTCGGTGGCGGGGAGGCGGCCTACCGCGACCACCCGTTTGTCACCCACCACTACTGCCCGGTCGTCTCGCCGTTGACGATGGACTTCGATTCGACCGAGATGCTCCTGTTCTTCAGTGAGCAGGGATTGCCGTGCTATCCGACGATCGTGCCCAACGCCGGCTTGACGGCGCCCCTGACTCTGCTCGGCACCCTGGCGCAAGGCAATGCCGAGTTCCTGGCGGCCGCGGCGCTCGAGCAGATGGTCCGCCCGGGGAAGCCGACGATCTATGCCAGCCTGCCGACGGTGGCCGACATGCGCACCGGGGCCTACGCGCCCGGCGCGATCGAAACCGGGATCCTGTTCATCGGCACGGCCCAGATGGCGCGTTTCTACAACGTCCCGTGCGGCGGCTACATCGGGTTGACCAACGCCAAGGTCAACGACGCCCAATCCGGCTACGAGACCGGGATGTCGACCATCGCCGGTCTGCTGGGGGGCGTTGACATGTTCAACATGACCGGCTTGCTCGACGCGCTGATGGCGTTCGACTTCGCCAAGGCTGTCATCGACGACGAGATCGCCCTGATGCTGAAGAAGACCGCCGCTGGCCTGGAGTTCAGCGAAGCGAATCTGGCCATGGAAGTCCTGGACGAGGTCGGTCCGGCGGGGATGTTCGCCGATCATCGACACACCGTCGAGCGGATGAAGACGACCGGACTCCTGCCGGAGATTGCCGACCGCGACCCGCGCCAGCAATGGCTCGAGCGCGGCGGCCTCGACTCACACGGTCGGGCGATGCGCCGGGTGCGCGACATCCTCACCCGCCCGACGGCGGCCGGGTTCACCCCCGAGCTGGACGCGCAGATCCAACAAGCCTTTCCGGGATTGGTGATGGCGGCGCTGAAGCCCCCGTCCGGGTGGAGCCGTCCGGCGGAGCCCGCTGTCCGGGATCGCTCCGAACGACGACGGAGGCGTGGTGGCGGGTGAGTGCGCGCTGAGCAAGGGTCGAGCGCAACGGTGGACCTCGGGTCATGACGTCCTTCAACACGTTCCTGGTCCTGTTCTCGGCCTGCTTGCATGTGGTGACCCACATCGCCTTGAAGGCCAGCCGCGATCGGGCCGGCTTTGTGTGGTGGATGTTGCTGTGGGCTGGGATCCTGTTCCTGCCGATTCCGCTGCTTGGGTGGACAAGCTTCCCCGCCATCGGATGGGGGTGGATGGCCTTCAGCGCCATCTTCGAGGCCGGGTACTTCGCCGCCATCGCCCTGGCGTATCGCGGTGCCGATCTCTCCCTGGTCTACCCGTTGGCACGCGGTACAGCGCCCGTGCTGCTGCTCCTGTGGTCGCTGATCTTCCTGGACGAAGCCCTGACGGCTGGCGGGATCCTGGGCATTCTGCTGATCACCGCCGGACTGTACGTTGTGAATCTTCGGAAGCTGAGGGATTGGCGCGAACCCTGGCAAGCCCTCAAGCAGGCGGGTCCGCGGTGGGCGCTCGTCGCCGGGGCGTGCACCTCGGCGTACACCGCCATCGACAAAGTCGGGATCACCTACGTGCCTCCGCTGCTCTACACCTACCTGGCCCTGTGGATGAGCCTGGTCCTGCTGACCCCGTGGACCCTTCGCCTGATCGGTCGGACGGGGCTTCGCGACGAACTGCAGTCGTCGCGTGGTCGGACCGTTCTAGCAGGATTCACAACGCTCGGGGCGTATTCGCTGGTGCTGCTGGCGATGAGTCGCAGCATGCCGGCCGCCTACGCCGGCGCCCTGCGCGAGGTTTCGGTCGTGCTCGGCGCGGCCTACGGAGTGCTCGTCCTCAAGGAACAGGGCGGCCCGATGCGGATCGGCGGCGCCGCGCTGGTGGCCTTGGGCGCGGTTGTCCTCGGGGTGCTGGGGTGAGGGTGAGGCCGTGATCGTCGCAGGGAGGGGCCCGGGTTTCGCCCGAGGGAAACGGCAGTGAGCGCGTCTGACGTTTCGACCCACCGCCTCGTCTTGATGCCCTCCGGGCGCCAAGGTGACGTCGCGCATGGGCTCGATCTGCTGGCGGCAGCCCGGTCACTCGGTGTGGACCTCGAGTCGATCTGTGGCGGACGTCAGACTTGCGGCAAATGCCAGGTCATCGTCGAAGACGGCGCCTTCGCCAAGCACGCCATCACGTCGTCGGCCGACCACCTGTCGCCGCCGGAGGCGACCGAGGCGGCCTATTCTGCGGAGCACGGCATCGTCGGCCGGCGGTTGGCCTGCGCCGCCCGCGTGCTGGGCGACGCGCTGATCGTCGTCCCCGAGGAGAGCCAGGCCCGCAAGCAGTTCATCGCCAAGGACGCCGGGGAACG
>DATIPT010000044.1:0-4230 GCA_035471625.1 Anaerolineales bacterium | reverse complement strand
GGGAGACGTAGCTTGCAGCGCGCTCCAATGTGCGCGGCGGGTTTCCTCTCGGAGGCCGGGCGAATGAGCGGTGGATGAGAGCGGTTCCTAGCGCGATGGTATACTGCGCGACCTTGGAGGCAGTGTGAGGCGAGCGGGTCCCAATCTTCTTCGGGTCATCTCCATAGGATTGCTGTTGGGGGCCCTGGCTCTGGTGATTCTAGAGCTGATCGCCTACAGCCGAGAGCGGGCGCGGTTGCCGCAGTCGTTGAAGGTGGCCGGGATCGAGGTCGGCGGCCTCGATCAGACCCAAGCGATCGAGCGCCTGTTGCAGGCCTACGGCACGCCGATCGAGCTCGTCTACCGCGACCAGGTCATCCAGATCTCCCCGGCGGCGGCCGGATTCCGCCTCGATACCGAAGCCTTGATGGGAGCCGCCGAGCTCGAACGAACCGGCACGGACTTCTGGTCTGGGTTCTGGGATTTCCTGTGGAACCGACCGATGGACCCGGTCGAGATCCCGGTCAAGGCCGAGTACTCGCGGGCGCAGCTCGAGACGGTCTTGCGAGACATCTCCGCCCGCTACGATGAGCCACCGACGCTCGCGCAGCCGATCCCGGGCACGCCCGACTTCTCTGCGGGGGAACCGGGGATCGTTCTCGATATCGCCCGCGCCGGGGAACTTGTCGGCGAGGTGATGTCTCGCCCGATCAACCGCCGGGTCAATCTCCCGGTCGCCGAAGGGGTGACGCCCCGGCCCGATCTCGCGACCCTGCAGACCCTGCTGCAGCAGAACATCGACCTGGCGGGGTTCGACGGGTTGGCGGCGATTTACGTCCGGGATCTGCGGACCGGGGAAGACCTCCACATGGTCTACTACCGAAACCAGCCGACGTCGACCGACCCGGACCCCGCCTTCACGGCGGCCTCGATCATCAAGGTCGCCATCGCCGCGGGCTTCTACCGCCAGTTCGACGAGCCGCTCGATGAGGAAGCGGATCGGTGGATGCAGGAGATGATCACGCTCTCGGGGAATGACCCGGCCGACTGGCTGATGGAGCGCCTGTCGCGGTCGCGCGGGCCGTTGATGGTGACCGAGACGATGATGGACGGGCTCGGTTTCGAGAGCACCTTCCTGGCCGGCTTCTTCCATCCCGGCGCCCCGCTCCTGTGGCAGTACGTCACGCCCGGCAACACCCGCCCAGACTTGCAGACGAATCCCGATCCCTACAATCAGACGACTGCGAGCGAAATGGGCCTGCTGTTTTCCGACCTGTACGCCTGCGCCAACGGGGGCGGATCGCTGCTGGCGGCCTTCCCGGATGAGATCAGGGTGGAGGAGTGCGCCAAGGTCATGAATCTGTTGGCTCAGAACAAGATCGGGATCCTGATTGAGGCCGGTGTGCCCGAGGGAACGCGCGTCGCCCACAAGCACGGCTGGACCGACTCGCCCCTCGACTCGATCGGTGACGCCGGCGTGGTGTATTCCCCGGGAGGCGACTACGCCGTCTCCCTTTTCCTCTGGAACAGCCCCGACATGGTCTGGGAGCCGACCTCGAATCTGATCGCCACTCTTTCCCGCGCGATCTACAATTACTTCAACCCGCCGGTCCGCTGAGCCTCGTCGGCGGTCCAACCGTCCCATGAGTGAATCGCTGCAGGTCCTACGATCGCACGCGCGCCAAATCTGGCACGCCGGGGTCGAGGCGGCCAACGCCGGCCGGCTGGTAGAGGATGCCGTAGGCAGGCGCGGGGCCTGGATTCGGTTCGGGGATCTCCACATGCGGCTCGCTGAGATCGACTCGATCCTCGTGGTTGGCGGCGGGAAGGCCGGAGCGGAGATGAGCGCTGGGTTCGAACGGTCTTTGGGCGAACGGATCCCGCGCCGGCTTCCGGTCCGCGGTTGGGTGCACGTGCCCGATCGGTCGGTGCGGAGACTCAAGACGATCCACCTTCACGGAGCCCGATCGCGGCCCGACAACCGGCCGACGGCGAGCGGCGTCGAAGGGACCCGGCGCCTGGGGGAGATGCTCGACGGCGCCACGCGGCGCGATCTTGTGGTCTGTCTCCTCTCGGGAGGCGCCTCGGCCCTGCTGCCCGCGCCGGTACCGGGCGTCAGCTTGGCGGCCAAGCGGAGGGTCACGACCCTACTTCACCGGAGCGGAGCTTCGATCGAAGAAATGAACGCCGTCCGCAAGCATCTCTCGTGGCTCAAGGGCGGGGGGATGGTCCGACGAGTGAAGGGCGGACGCATTGTGAGTCTGATCGTCTCGGATGTGATCGGCGACAGGCTCGATGTGATCGGCTCCGGGCCGACCGCGCCCGATCCGACGACATTCGCTGACGCCGTCGAGGTCTTGCGACGCCACCGCATCTGGTCGATCTCTCCGCTCCCCGTCCGCAGGGTCCTGCAGGCCGGAGTCGCCGGGGCGCGACAAGAAACCCTCAAGCGACTCCCGGCGCGCGTCCACAACGTCGTGATCGGAAACAACCGGACGGCGCTGGAAGCCGCCGCCCGGGAAGCGCGTCGATTGGGATACCGCGTTGTCAGAATGCCGACCTCTGTGGCAGGGGAAGCGGGGCAGGCAGGCGCACAGCTGGCCCGGATGGCCTCGAGGGTCCGAGATCGCGGGGATCCAGTACGCCCACCGGCGTGTATTCTTTCCGGAGGCGAGACCACCGTCCGCCTCGGCCGGACGACCGGCAAGGGTGGGAGGAATCAGGAACTTGTCTTGGCGGCCCTCTGCTGGCTGCAGGAAGACGGCCTCCAGGGGATCGTCCTGCTGAGCGCGGGGACGGACGGTGAGGACGGTCCAACGGACGCCGCCGGCGCGTGCGGCGATCGAAACTTGTGGCGCCGCGCCGCAAGCCGCGGGATGGATCCAGGAGCCTTGCTGGCCCGACACGACTCCTACAACTTCTTCTCCCCCCTGGACGGACTGCTGAAGACCGGGCCGACGGGGACGAATGTGATGGATCTGCAGGTCGTGTTGGTGGGAGCGCCGGGATGACGGGCCCGGCCGCGACCGTCGTGGCGGGGTGGGCCCCCAGAGACCCAAGAATGTGGTTATCCGAGTATTCGGATAGGTGAAGTTTGCATAAGCCGCGTGTGACGGTCTGCACTGGAGCGGGCTCGCGGCGAGTTCTACGCTGAGAACAGGCGGAGGTGCCCCTGTGGCTCAAGGCCGGATTGTGATCGACGATGTCCTCTGCAAGGGATGTGAGCTGTGCGCGGCGGTGTGTCCGAAGGATCTGATCGAAATGGAGCCGGAGCGGCTGACCCCCAAGGGGTATCACCCCGCCGTTCTGGTCGATCCGGAGGAGGCCTGCACGGGGTGCGCGATCTGCAGCGTGATCTGCCCTGAGGCGGCGATCACGGTGTTCCGCTGGGTCCCGGCCGCCGAGTCGGCCGCGGCCGCCTGATCCGAGGATCCCTTGGCCCTCGAATTGCTGAAAGGAAACGTCGCCTTCGCCGAGGCCGCGATCCGGGCTGGCTGCCAGGCCTACTTCGGGTATCCGATCACGCCCCAGACCGAGGCTCTCGAGCACATGGCCGCGCGGATGCCGGCGTTGGGCCGGGTGTTCCTGCAGGCCGAGAGCGAAGTTGCCGCCATCAACATGGTCTACGGGGCGGCCTGCGCCGGGGTCCGGGTGATGTCGTCGTCGTCTTCGCCCGGGGTGAGCCTGATGATGGAAGGCCTCTCGTACATCGCCGGCTCGGAAGTGCCCGTGGTTCTCGTCGATGTGATGCGTGGCGGCCCCGGTTTGGGCAACATCGCCCCCTCCCAGGGAGACTACAACCAGATCGTGAAAGGCGGCGGCCATGGTGACTACCGGCCGATCGTCCTGGCGCCGGCGACGGTGCAGGAGCTCGTCGACCTGACGACGCTTGCCTTCGATCTCGCTGACCAGTATCGCTGCATCGTCATCGTCCTGACCGACGGCAACCTCGGGCAGATGATGGAGCCGGCCGAACTGCCGCCGATGAAGCCGGTCCGCCCGGAGACGGATCGGCCCGAGTGGGCCCTGACCGGAGCCGACGGTCGCAGGCCGAACATCATCACCTCGATCTACATAGATCCGAACGTGGAAGAAGCTTTCAACCTCAAGTTGATGGAGAAGCAGGCTCGGATCGAAGCGAACGAAGTCCGCTTTCGCGAGTTCATGCTCGACGACGCCGAGATGGCCGTAGTGGCTTTCGGGTCGGCCGGACGGATTGCGCAATCGGCGATCCGGGCGGCGCGCGACGAG
>DATIPT010000043.1:0-2022 GCA_035471625.1 Anaerolineales bacterium | reverse complement strand
GGCGACCCGTTCGGCCAGCTCGGCGGCTCTGGCCGGGACCCGACCGGGCCGCCCGGCCTTGGCCTCCGCGGCCGCAGCTTGAAAGCAGATCGGGCTTCCGACACCCCATTGCCCGGCGTACGGGATCGGGGCGAACGCGAGCGTTCCCGGCGGCGGAGTCCCGGCCGCTTCGAGACGCTGAAGGATCTGTTGCTCGACCGATCGGAGTTCAGCTTCGAACACGGGAGGTCCTGGAGAGCGCCGGATTATAGCATGCGCATCGTACGAAGAAGGCCACGGACGCAGCGATGGCGTCCGTGGCCTCGATGGTTCCGTGTGGGAATTGCCCTAGGGCTTCGCAGCCTGGGTCTTGAGCGACCGGTAGAGGCGGCTCTTTCGCCGTGCGGCGTTGTTGGGGTGGATTACACCCTTCGAGGCCGCTCGATCCAGCTCCCGGATCGCGGTCTTGACGGCCTGTTCGGCGCTGGCCGAATCGGTTCCAGCGACAGCAGCTCGCGCCTCCCGGACGTGGCTGCGGGCGCGAGATCGGACTCGGACGTTTCGGATGCGTCGCCGGCTGTTCTGGCGGATGCGCTTCTTGGCCGACTTTGTGTTTGCCAAACCTTCCTCCCGGGCCACTCATGCTCACTGTGGCGAACCTTGATTTTACCGGATGATGCAGTAGGTGTCCAGGGTCGCTCTACGGCGACGGCAGACCGGCCCCCCGTTCCCCTTCGCAGTTCGCCCTGTACCAGGCCGCCTCCTCCGGGAAGGCCGCTTCGGCGTGGGCCGCTGCCTGCTCTCCGATCCGCACCGCGTGCTCGAGGTTAACGATCGCAGACGGACTCCAGGCACGGGGGAGGACCATCAGGGGATCCTGAACGGCGCGTTCGGGGTCTCCCAGCGGGATCCAGTTGAAGAGAAGGGGCCCGCGCGAGCTTGCAGTGAAGCCGAGGCGATAGCCCTCTTCGCGGGCAATCTCGACGCTCCTTCGGGTGAAGTTGCCTCCCGGCCAGACAAAGGCCGTCGGGCGGCGGCCGAAGTGCGCCTCGAGGATCGACAGGCCTCCGGCGACCTCCTCCCGGATGGCCGCGTCGCTCCATGTCTCGGTGATGTATTCGTGCCGGAACCCGTGAGATTGGACGTCGAGGCGCCCGCTCCCGGCGAGCCCTTCCATGGTGCGCCACAAGGGGTCGCGCGTATCGCCGATCGGCCACGCCAGAGTGACGGTCCAGTCAAGGGTCTCGATGGCGGGAAGGATGTACTCCGCCACGGCTCCGGGGAAGCGGTCATCGACGATGAAGATCATCGATCGGCTGGGGATCCTGGCGTTCCGGATCAGAAAGGCTTCCAGATCCTCGATCGTGATGGTCTGGAACCCAAGCTCCTGCGCCCGGCGAATCGTCGCCTCGAAGTACTCCGTACTGACCGTGACGCCGTCGTGCAGCATGTTGTCTGGCTCGCGAAGGGAGTGATACATGATCGGTAGCACGACGGTACCCGGTGCACTGCCCTCCGGATCCCAGCGAAGGCGCAAGAACTCGCATGAATCCGGAAGATACGTCTCGGCGCTGACGCCTTCGCGGAGTTCAGCAGATGCAAAGGTGGAGGGCGGCTCGGGATTCTCCACGAATGGAGTCGGCCCCGGGTCAACTGCTGGCAGGGTCGGCTCGACGGTCGCCGTTGTCGTCGGGGACGGCGTCGGCGATGCCGGCGTCACGGACGGAGGCGCCCCGCGGCAGCCACCCCCGACAAGAGAAGCGGCGAAGAAGACGACACCCGTCAGACGGCACCATCGTAGAGATTTGCGCATTCTAGGGCTGCCACGAACCGGTACGCTGGACACCCCGGGCCCAAGTCGCCCGACTCTATCACGTGACAGAAGCTTCTGGGCCAGACCCGTCGAATGGCCGGGTGCTATGGGGTCGGCGTCAGGGTGGCGGTCGGGAGAGGAGTGAGGCTCGGAGTCGGGCTGACCGTCGGGGTTCGGGTCGGACCTTCTCCGATCAGTTCGAGGATGTGGGACTCGGCCAGGGCCTTGAG
>DATIPT010000042.1:0-58914 GCA_035471625.1 Anaerolineales bacterium | reverse complement strand
TTCCTGGCCCAGGCGGAGGTTCAGGTCGATGACGTTGACACTGGCCTTCTCGTCCTTCGGATCCAGGGCGAGGATCTGCTCGTAGGTCCGCAGGGCATGCCGCCAATCGAGGCGGGCCTGGTCCATGTCGCCCATCTCGCGCAGGATCCGCACCTCCCAGGCCGGCTCCACCTGAGACTGCTGCGCCAGACGGAGGGCGCTGCTGAGGGCTTGGCGGGCATCCTCGATCTGGGCCATCTGGCGGTACAGGTCCGCCAGCTGGAGGAATTGCCCGAGGGCCTCGTCGTTTTCCGCTTGCTGGGCGAGAAGTTCGATCAGGCGCGAGCGGGCATTCAGGTCGACCGGCGAGAAGTTGAGGATGCGCCGATAGACTTCGGAGGCCTCGCGGACCTCGCCGCGAATCCGGTGGGTCTCGGCGACGACCTTGAGCTTGCGCATGGCAGGATCCTGCCGCCCCGACTTGAAAAGGATCTCGGCCATGCGGAGATGAATCGGCAGGAAGTTCGGCGAGGCACCCAGGGCGAGCAGGGCCTCCTCCATCGCGGCATCGAGGTGGTTGTCCTGTACCAGCCGATCGATGGTCTCCAGACGGTGGAAGATCTGATCGCCGCCTCCGCCGCGGATCATCTCGGCGATCGGCACAACCGCGACCCCGGTGGCTTCCGATTCGACCAGGCTGCGGGCCGAGATCACGTTCTGCTTCCAGTCCGGGCCGGTCAGCATCCCGAGGATCGTCGAGTTGAGCGTCTCCAGACCTTCGGGGTTGTCGCTCCCGAGCGTGCCGGTCAAGCGCTCGTAGTACTCGTCCAGTTCGCTGGACTGGCTCCGGTCCACAGACAGCGCGTCGGCCGTCCGAAGGACCTGGATGAGATGGCGCGCCGCCTCGGTTGAATCCCCTTGGTCGTGGGCGATCCGCCCGAGAGCCAGCTGCGCGCCGAAGTCGAGATCCTTGTGACCGACGGCAAGCAGGAAGTGCTTGCGGGCGTCATCGAGCTGCCCTTGCTCCTTGTACAGCTCGGCGACCTGGTAGTGGGCTGCCGGGGTGTCCAGGCCGGCTCGCATCGCCTCTTCGAACTCCTTGAGGGCAAGCTTCTTCTTGTTGCGCGTCTGATGGTCGATCGCTTGCGTAAGGTGCCGCTGGATCACGATCCGGGCGGCGGCTTCCTTGGCGGCGGCTTTCTTGCCGCGCCCGAAGGCGGCCAGGCCCGGAGCGGCCTCCGTATCATCGCTGGAATCCTCGAAGAGAAGCCCTGCCAAGAGAGTCAGGGCCTTCTGTTGGGCGGCGGTCTCCGGGTCGGCGCCTTCCTCCGGGGTCTCCTCAACGGGCATGGCGGCCTTGGTGTCGGGCATCCGCAGCGGTCCGGTCGCGCCTTTGGGCGGGGAGGCGGGTGGCAGGGGCCTCCCTTCCCGCACCAAGCGCATGGCATGACCGGCGTCCGGGTTGCCGGGAATCAATGACAGGGCCCGCTGGATGGCCTCAGTGGATGCTTCGGGCTTGCCCGAGCGCTGCAGGATGGAGGCGACCGCCAGGTATTCGTGGACCGCTTCGCGGCGGCGCCCCATGCGTTCGTGGGTTAGAGCCAGTCGGGAGCGCGCCGCCAGGTTTTCGGGCGCAAGGCGGCCGACATGGCTCCAGCACTCGAGGGCCTTCTCGGCGTCCTTGCGACGCACGTAGAGCTCGCCGGCCGCTTCGCGCTGTTGGATGGCTTCCTGCGTCTGCCCGAGCCGTTCGAAGATCTCGGCGCATCGCTCGATGGGAACGGGGTCTTCGGGCGTGATCTTGGCGGCTTGGCGGTAGATCGTGAGGGAGTCGCCAAGCTGATTGGTTTCGAGAAGGGCAAGGCCGAGGCTCGTCAGGGCGCGCGGGTCTTCTGGGAACTCAGCCAGCGCCTTCCGGTAGTAGCCGATGGCGCGGTCCCACTTGAGGTCCCAGGCAGCCGAGTGGCCCAGCTGCATCGATTCGTCGTAAAGATCCTGGCGTCCGGTCATCCGCCGAACCGTTTCGTCTCGGGGTCGAAGGCGATTCTAGCATACCCCCCTGCGCTCGTTTACGGTCGTCAGGGGACGGGATGCATCTTCGCCCAGTTTGGGCCTGCCTTGGCGTCGGTCTTGAGCGGGACGCGCAGCTGGAAAGCCGACTGCATCACGTCTTGGACCGTTTGCGCGGTCGGCCCGAGCTCAGCCTCGGGGCACTCCAGGACGAGCTCGTCGTGGACCTGGAGCAGGAGGCGTGCGGCGAGACCGGCGCGCTGGAGTTCTCCCGGGAGGCGCAGCATCGCCACCTTGATGATGTCGGCGGCCGTCCCCTGAATCGGAGCGTTGACCGCCTCCCGGCGGGCGCGGGCTCGAGCCACCTCGGACGCTGCCGGGCCACCGGGGGTGAGCTGCGGGAAGTAGCGCCGGTGCCCCAGCAGGGTTTCGACGTAGCCATCGCGTGACGCCTGGATCCGGGTCTCCTCGAGGTAGCGTCGAACCCCGGGAAAGCGTTCGAAGTAGGCCCGCACGAAGTCCTCGGCCTCGGCCAGGGTGATCCCGGTCGAGCGCGACAGACCGTATGGGCTCATCCCGTAGATCAGACCGAAATTGATCGCTTTCGCCTGGCGGCGTCGATCCTCCCCGACCTCGCCGAGACGAAGTCCAAACACGGCGGCCGCGGTCGCAGCGTGGATGTCCTGATCTTCCCGAAACGCCTGGATCATGGCCTCGTCTTCGGCCACGTGGGCGACGATCCGGAGCTCGATCTGCGAGTAGTCGACGCTCAGCAGCGTGGCCTTGGGTTCGGCTATGAAGGCTTGCCGGATCCGCCGCCCAAGCTCGGTCCGAATTGGGATGTTCTGGAGGTTGGGATTCGACGAGGCCAGGCGTCCGGTCACCGATCCGGTCTGACTGAAAGACGTATGGACTCGTCCGGTGGTTGGGTCGATCTGGTTCGGCAGGGCGTCGGTGTACGTCGACTTGAGCTTGGAAAGCTCGCGATGGTCGATGATCAAGGGAACGACCGGATGAGCCTGTCGCATCTCCTCGAGCACGTCGCCGGCCGTCGACAACTGTCCAGCCGACGTGCGGCGGTTTCGCCCAGGAGGGGTGAGCGTCAACTCCTCGAAGAGCACCCGCGAAAGCTGCTGGGTCGAATTGAGATTGAAGGAATGCCCGATCTGGCGGAAGATCTCCTGCTCCAGATCCGCCAGGCGAGACTGCAGCTCGGCAGAGAGGTTTGCCAGGAACGATCGGTCGAGCAGGACGCCGGCGATTTCCATTTGGGCCAGGACCGGAACCAGAGGCATCTCGAGATCCCGAAACAGGCCGAGTTGACGTTTCCCCTCGAGCTCCGCCTCGAGAGCCGGGCGCAGAGCGAGGCAGGCGCAGGCATCGGCGATGGCATACGGGGCGGCGGCGGCGACCGGCACCTCGGCCATCGAGCGCTGGGATTTCCCCTTGCCGATCAGGCTCTCGATATCGGTCATCTTCAATCCGAGTCGCACCCACGCCAGGTTCTTGAGGCCGAGGTTGCGCGAGGCCGGGTCGCACAGCCATTCCGCAATCATTGTGTCAAAGGCCAGGGCAGCCGGGGAGCAGCCCAGTCGGGAAAGCACGGTGTAGTCGTACTTGAGGTTGTGGCCGATCTTTGGCAGGCCTGGGCGAAGCATGATCGGTTGGAGTGCCTTGAGCACGAGGTCCCGTTCGAGCTGGGGGGAGCCTGCGAACGCCACGGCATGTCCGACCGGGATGTAGACGCCGTCGGTCTCCGAGAATCCAAGGGAGATTCCCACCAGGGACGACTGCATGGCGTCGGTCCCGGTCGTCTCGACGTCCAGGGCGATCTCGGGGCAATCGTCGAGGCGGCGAAGGAGAGCCTCGAGCTTCTCCGGCGTGTCGATGACCGCCTCCGGAGCGACGGTGGCGGGAGGTTGATCGGGCGCAGCTGCGAACATGTTGAGCTGTTGCGAGGGACCGGGTGCGGTCGGGGGGAGACGGTCGAGCAGCGAGCGGAACTCCAGGATCCGGAACAGCTCGGCGACGGCCGCCTGGTCGTACCCCCGCCAGCGGCAGGCCTCGAGATCGAAGTCGAGTTCGACGTCGGTGACAATCCGGGCCAAGAGCTGGCTCAGGAACGCTTGCTCGCGGCCGGCCTCGAGCTTGGTGCGAAAGCGAGTAGCGACCTGGTCCAGGTGTTCGTAGATCCCCGCCAGCGATCCATACTCGCGCAGCAAGCTGATGGCCGTCTTCTCGCCGACGCCGCTAACGCCCGGGATGTTGTCGCTCGAATCGCCGACCAATGCCTTGTAGTCGACAAGTTGTCCGGGTTGGATGCCCAGCCGTTGCTCCACATCCGAGGGACCGTAGTCGACGGCTTCGGAGAGCTTCTGACCGGCAAGCCGAATCGTGACGTGATCGGCGGCGAGTTGGAGCAAGTCTCGATCGCCGGTCAGGATGATGACGTCGAGATCTGGCCCGGCGGCGCGCGCCGCGACCGTCCCGAGGACATCGTCCGCTTCGAATCCTTCCCGTTCGAGGATCGGGATGCCGAAGGTTCGCACGAGTTCGCGGATGCGCTCGAGTTGGGGGACAAGGTCCTCGGGCATCTTGGCGCGCGTCGCTTTGTACTCGGGAAACACTTCGTCGCGAAACGTCCGGCCGGTATCGAACGATACGGCGAGAAACTCAGGAGCATCCTTCTCCAGGAGGCGCAGGAGAACCGAGACAAATCCGTACGTCCCAGCCGTCGGCTCGCCGGCTTTGGTCATCCACCGTGAGCTTTCCGTGGCGCGGGTCAGCGCGTAGTACGTGCGGTAGGCCAGGGCGTGGCCGTCAATGAGGAGTAGACGGGTCATGGGCTTGCGGTCACCGCGGCAGACATTCTAGCCCACGCCGACCGGCGATGGCTAGGAACGGCGGGAGAAACCCTGGGCGCTCCGTGTCTCGCCGACGAACGCGGCGATCTCGGACTCCTGAGGCAGGGGACCATTCTGGAGGAGGAAGGCCGAAGCCCAGAACCGACCCGACGGCAAGTCGGCGCCCAGCTGGGGGAAGGTCTGAAGCACGCGGGCCGCCAACCCGTCCTGCAGTTGCTGGACGACCTGGCCTGGGGCCACGTCCGGCTCGAGGGTCAGACTCACCGCAACATGGTCCGGTCGAATCCTGATCTCGTCGGCGCGCCAGTCCCAGGCCAGACACAGTCGATGGATCCAGGTGCGAAGGCGCGGCACCAATGCCCCCGAGATCCGGTGCTCCGGGAAGCGGGGCACCAGGACCAGGGAGAACGTGAGCGTGGGACCCCCGTGGACGGACGGAACGCGGACGATGACCTCCCGCACGACGGGGGCGGGGACCACCGGGATTGCCGGCGGTTCTGGAGGCTTGAGGAAGGGAAAGCGGTCCTCGGCGGCCGGCGCCCCCGGGATCCAGTCCTTCGGCAGGGGGATCGCCGAACCCGAAGGAGCCGGAGGCTCGGGGAGCAGTATCCGCTCAAGTTCCGGGGTTGGGGTCTCGGGAACCCAATCGCGTGGGAGGGCAGGCGGAGGCGGCTCGGGCTCGACCTGCGCTGGCGCTTCCACGGCGCCGGCGCGAAGGATCGCGCCGACGAGGGCCTGTCCGGTGCGTCGGGCATTCCCCAGGGGAGTATCCATCGAGAACAGGGCGACCAGCGCGAGATCGCCGCGCACCGGCGTCGCGTATAGGACGAAATCTTCGTCCGAGTCGGCCGGCGTGAAGAACCGAGTGACCGAACCGCGGACGGCGACGTCGGCCGAGCTCTCGAGTGCCGGGGTCACTTGGGTCATCGTCAGCGTGCCGGAGGGCGAGACGAACGCCACCAAACGGCCGCCGCGCGACAGGGCGGCCGCCTGGACCTGGAAGGCGTGGGCGGCGGAGCGGAAGGCCTGTGCAACGTTGTCGTCGACCCCGAGGGGCCCGGGGCGTTCTGCGATCGGAGAGGTCGGAGCGGAAGTCGTCGTCATGGAGTCGGCGGGAGACACCGGCGGATTGACTGTAGCACAGGGATGCGGTTCCTGCCACCGGCGCGAGCGTTGGGGGTGCACGCGACCGGGCGCCCCGCGAGGGGGCGCCCGAGCGTGCGCGAGCCAGGCCGCGGGTTGGGCCTACTTCCAGGTGCGGAAGTCGAGGTTGATCGACGTCGCTCCCTTGGAGTCCACCTCGAATCGACCGTAGCGTCCTTCGTTCGTCTTGTAGCAGTACCAGTCGCCGGCGGATATGTCGTTGAAGTTGATCTTGCCGCTGCTCAAGCTGGCACCGGCGCAAGCAGCATAGTCGGGCGTGCCGCTCATCTTCTTCAACGTAGCGCCGTTCTGCGGCGTCAGGTAGCGTTCGGACGGAGAAACGGCCTCGTACCAGACATCGGCGCCGCCTCCGCCGGGAACCGACCCGGTGTCCAGGTCGCCCGTGAAGGACTCGTTGAGTACAAGGTTTCCAGCGTTGTGAACGCTGGCGGTCGGCGTTGGGGTTGGCCCGACGACGATCCGGACGTAGAACAGCGTGCCGAAGAGGACGTCCTTATCGTTGCGAACCCGCCAGTTGCCCCGGTGGGTGCCGTTCGTCGACGGGGCGGTCAGATTGACCGACACGTCGACCGTGCTTCCCGGCGGAACCTGGCCGGCGAGCGGGACCGACGCCGGCCCGCCCATCCCGTTGCCGTCGACGAAGACGACGTCAAAACTCGTCGTCCACGGGCACGTCCCGGCGTTCCGCAGGCGCCAGGTCTTGGTGAAGGCGGCCCCGGGCGCGAAGTTGGTGTCGTCGGGGACGGTTACGTCGGCGACGAACTGTGAGTTGTCGGCGCACCCGGTCGTCGCCGTGGGCGGCGGGGCCGTCGGCGGGGGAGGCGTAGCCGTCTCGAGCGGCGGGGCGGACGTATTCGTCGGAGGCAGGGTGGCGGTAGCCCGGTTGACCTCGGTCAGCTGCGCCGAAACGGTCTCGGCTGCGGCGGTCTGGGCAACCTCCTCGGGCGATGGAGGCCTCGGGAAATTGCAGGCGGCGAGGAGACCGACAGCGGCCGCCAACAGGATCACGATCGCGACTTGTCTTCGGGTCTTCATGAGTTTCTCCATGGCCGCAGAGTCTGGGTTGCTGCCGCTCGACTGTGGGCCGCAGGTTGCATGCTACTGCCGGAGTTCACAGGCTGTCAAGTTGCGGCAAGAGACCGTATGGCCGAGGTTTGCCGATCCGCTGGAGGCGCGGACGGCGTTCCGACCAGGCTCCACGGGCCGGCCCAGTCGATCCGGACCGGGACGAGCTGGCCGCGCCGGTCGGCCTCATCTTCGAAGAAGACCAGCTTGTTGGTCCGGGTGCGGCCCTTCCATCGATCCCGGGCACGCTCCTCGACCAGGACTTCGACTTCCTGGCCCATCAAGCGATGGTTGATCTCGCCGGCGATGGTCGCCTGCAGTTCTTCGAGGGCTCGGAATCGAAGCTCCTTTTCGGCGTCCGGGACGTCATCGGGCATCCGTCGGTCGGCGACGGTCCCCGGCCTAGGCGAGTAGCGTGCCAGGTGAGCGACGTCGAGGCGGAGCTCGGCAAGCAGGTCGAACGTGTGGAGGAATTCGCTTTCGGTCTCGCCAGGGAACCCGACGATGATATCGGTGGCGATCGAGGCTCCCGGGATGACCCGCCGGATCCGCTCGACCAGGCGGCGATAGTCGTCGCTCGTGTAGCCTCGCTTCATCTCGGCCAGAATCCGGTCGTGCCCCGCCTGCACCGGTACCTCGATGTGCTCGCAGACTTTCGGGAGCTCGGCGACGGCCGCCAGGAGATCGTCGGTCATCCAGTTCGGATGAGACGTCAGAAAGCGGATGCGCTCGAGCCCGTCGATCGCGTGAAGCGTGCGGAGCAGGTCTGGGAGCGTGAGGCCGGCGTGCAGATCCAGGCCATAGCGGTCGACAATCTGGCCGAGCAGGGTCACCTCCCGGACGCCCTGCTCGATCATGGCGCGGACCTCGGCGGCGATCGTATTCACCGGCCGGCTGCGTTCCGGGCCCCGTCGGAAGGGGATGATGCAGAAGGTGCACGCATGCGAACACCCGTAAACTACGGGCACGTGCGCAGCAATCAGGTGCTGGCGTGATGCGGCCGGGAGGACCCGATGGCCGTCCAGATGGGCGTTGCGGACGGACAGTTCGGCCTCGAGAATCTGGCGACTGTCCCGGCCCTGAAGATAGTCGACGAGCGGCCCCGGGTCCGACGGCGGGGAGAAGACGTCGACGTGGGGGAATACCTGGTGGAGACGGCCATTGCCGCGCACCCCGACGAGGCATCCCATCAGGTTGATGACGACCTCGGGCCTCTCGGCCTTCAGGGGTCGGAGGGACGTCAGGCGACCATACGCCCGGTCCTCGGCGCTCTGACGGACGACGCACGTGTTCAGAACGATGACGTCGGCGTCCTCGGCGCGAGCGCACGGTTGATACCCCAATCGCTCGAGCGCCGAGGCGACGCGCTGCGAGTCGGCGACGTTCATCTGACAGCCTTCGGTCCAGATGTGGTACCTCGTCATGCCGGCATTATAACGGCCGGTGGCCGCGCCGGACGGACCGTCGAGTATCATCGGAGCGGATCATGACAGGACTTTCCGAGTTCGCCGAAGTGATGCCAGCCGCCCTACAGGCCTCCGAGCCGGGAGAGCGGGTGGCGCTGGCCACGGTCGTCCGCGTGCGCGGCTCGGCGCCCCGCCATGAGAGCGCCCGGATGCTGGTGTGGCACGTTCGAAACCGAAAGGCGACCCGGTCTTGAAGTGGTTTGGCCTGATCCTGATGGCGGCGCTTGCCGCTGGTTGCGCTGGCGGGTCGCCGGCAACGGTCGCGGTCATCACCGAGCCGCCCGCCACCGCCAGCGAGACTCCATTCCAGCCCTCGCCGGTTCCGACCGTCGCACCGACGCCTGCCTGTCGCGAAGGGGCCGGAACCTGGACAGAGGCCGAGTATCCGGGCGTGGCGGTCCGGGCCGTGATCCCGGTCTGGATCTATCTTCCGGCTTGCCATGATGTCTCCGCCTCAGGCTACCCCGTCGCCTACTTCCTTCACGGGAAGCCCTACACTGAAGATCAATGGTTGGCCCTCGGGATCCAGGACCTGGTTGAAGAGGGCGCGGCGAGCGCCGAGCTGGAGCCGATGATCCTTGTCCTCGCTCGCCAGCCTGAGCCGCTTTTCAGCGGGAGCGACGGAGGTCCGGGCTCGTACGAGACCGAGTTTCTCGAAGGACTGGTTCCGTGGGTCGATCGAACCTACCGGACGGACGCGCGGCCGGAAAAGCGGGCGGTTGTCGGGCTCTCGCGAGGCGGGGTGTGGGCGCTCGAACTGGCCATGACTCACCCGGATGTGCTCGGAACGGTAGTGGCGCTCAGCCCCTCTCTTGCGGTCAACTACGCCCGGCCGCCCTATGATCCGAGCCGGCTCGCTGACACGGCTCCTGTCCTGCCTGAGAACATCCTTCTGGCCGCCGGCGAGACCGATTGGGCCCTGACCGAGACCGTCGCGCTGGCCGATCGGTTGCGATCCCGGGGAGAAACCCCCGAAGTAGTGATCGTCCCAGGGTCCCACATGGATCCAACATGGAAGAGCCTGCTTCCGGATGTCCTCGCCTTCCTATCCCGGGCGTTGTGAGACCGCCTCGCCGCCCGCCCTGGGAGCCCGCGCCGGAAACCGGGTTAGAATGGAGCGACGGAGAATCAGGAGGCGGACATGAGTGAAGGCGATCAATCCGCATCCGACATCATCGACGCCTACCGGCGGCGCCGTGAGCGCGTCGTGCCACTCGCCCTGGGCGGGCTTGCCATCGTCCTGGTGGCGGTGGGGCTGTTCCTGGTCATCCTCTGGCTGACCGGGGACAATCCACCGTCGGTGCCGGGGTTCCTCGCTTCCGATACGCCGACGCCGTCGCCGACCCTGACCCCGACCGAGACGCTGACCCCGTCGATCACTCCGACGGAGGCCCCGACCGAAACGCCGACGCCGGCCGGCCCGACGAACTACATCGTCGAGGTCGGTGATACCCTGTCGTCGATCTCTGAGGCATTCGGTATCGAAGTGCTCCTGATCATGTCGCTGAACGACATCACCACAGCGGATCAGATCTTCGTCGGACAGACGCTGCTCATCCCGCCGGCCGGCTCCGAATTGCCGACCGAGACTCCAATGTCCGAGACCCTGGTGCCGGGATCGCGCATCGAGTATGTCGTCAAGCCGGGGGACAATTTGATGTTGATCGCGGCACGATTCAACAGCACCGCCGAAGCGATCGCCGTCCTGAACCAGATGAAGATCACCGACGTGTTGTTCGTCGGACGGATCCTGATCATCCCGGTGGGGATCGCCACTCCGACGATCACCTTCACGCCGGATCCAAACACGGCAACGCCGACCCCGCTGCCGTAGCCCCGGCGCGCGCCTAGGCAAGGCCGCGCCCTGAGAATCGGCTCAGGGCGCGGTTGATTTCCTCGAGGACCCCCGGGTCAGATTCAGTCGGTTGCGCCGCGCGGAGGACTTCCTCGGCTTCGACCGTGGCGAGAACCCCCAACGCCCAAGCCGCGTGCTCACGGACGGTCGGATGAGGGTGCCGCAGGCCTTCGGCCAGGGTGATCTCCGCCCCCCGAGGTGCCAGGTTGCCGAGGACGACGGCTGCATTGCGGGCCATCCCATCCTTGCCCGCCCGGGCCAGCGCCGATCGCCTCAAAGAGGGAGATGAGCCCGGATCAAGGAAGAGACCGGGATCCGGTTGCCGCAAGGTCGCAATCGTCTGAAACTCCGGGTCGCCTTCCGCCGCGGCGAATCTCATATTCCACGGACAGACTTGCTGACAGACGTCGCAACCGAATAGCCAACTCCCGATCGCCGGCCGCGCCGCTTCCGGTATCGAGCCGCGATGCTCGATCGTCAGGTAGGAAATGCATTGCGACGCCTCCAGCGTCCGGTCGGGACGGATGCATCGGGTCGGGCAGGCCTCGATGCAGCGCGTGCACGAACCGCAGCGATCGCGGTCAAACGGACGATCCGGTTCAAGCGCCAGGGTGAGGAAGACCTCCCCGAGCAGAAAGTAGGATCCATGGCGCGGGTGGATGAGGCAAGTGTTCTTGCCGATCCAACCGAGCCCGGCCCTCTGGGCCAGGTCTCGTTCAAGGATCGGTCCGGTATCCGTGTAGATCCGATAGGCAAACGACGCACCGCTGCGCCGCCGGACGGAGTCGACCAGGGACCGGAGTCGGGACGGGATCACCTCGTGGTAGTCGGCGCCGACGGCATAGGCGGCGAAGCGTGCGCCCTCCGCCTCCAAGGACGGGGGCGAGGTGTGGCGCAGACCGACGACCAGCACCGATCGACATCCCGCCAGGATCGAATCCGGATCGCTGCGACGAGCCACCGCCCGCTCGGTGGAGAGATAGTGCATGGAGGCGTTTCGCCCGTGCGCGATCCAGTTTCGATACGTCTCGATGTGAGGCGGGGGGTCCGGTGTCGTGACGCCGACAAGCTCAAACCCGAGGCGGGCGGCGTCCTGTTTGACAACGGCCGTCAGGGCGAGGCGATCCATGGCTCTTCGTTCCGAGGAATGCTACACCGGAACGGCGCGAGTCAGAGAACACAGCACGGCGTCGTGCGCGTGTGCGCCGGACGGCCGTGCCCTAGAGCGTGCAGAACGGGGGGCGGGACTAGGTCGACGACTTCAGAAACTCGTCGATCGACGCGGCCGCTTGGCGCCCGCCGCGCATGGCCGTCACCACGAGGTCCGGGCCGGTGACCCCGTCGCCGGCGGCGAATACCCCCGGCCGGCTGGTCGCGCCGGTTTCGGGATCGGCGACAACCAGACCGTACTTGCGCGTTTCGAGGCCGGGCGTGGTCTCGCCCATGAGCGGATCCGGCCAGTAGCCGAGGGCCAGGACGACGGTGTCGGCCGGGACGATGAAGTTGGAACCTTCGATCGGGACCGGCCTCCGCCGGCCGCTGGAGTCGGGCTCGCCGAGCTCGCACTGCAGGCACTCGACCGAAACCACGCGGCCATCCGGTCCGGCATGGAAGCGCACAGGCTGGCTCAGGAAGCGGTACTCGGCGCCCTCCTCCCGCGCCAGGGCCCGGTCTTTCTTGCCTCCCGGCATCTCGGCCTCCGTTCGCCGGTAGAGGCAGGTGACCTCCTTGGCGCCCATGCGCAGTGCCGTCCGCAGGCAATCCGAGGCCGTATCGCCCCCGCCGATCACGGCAACGCGCGTTCCCACCGAGGGGCGTTGGCGCTTGTCCCCCGGCAGTTTGTCGAGATCGACATTGGCGCGGATGAGGAAGTCCGTCGCCTGGTAGACGCCAGGGAGATCGTCGCCGGGGATCTCGGCATCGGCGTCGATCCCGCTCCCAACCCCGAGGAACACGGCGTCGTATCCATCGGCCAGCAGATCATCCACCGTCCGGTCGATGCCAACGCGCACACCGTTGACGAACTCGACACCGGCGCGTCGGAAGTCGTCGATGCGGGCCTCCACGATCGCCTTCGGAAGTTTGAAGTTGGGGATGCCGTACACCAGGAGCCCGCCCGGCGAAGGGGCCGCCTCGAAGATCGTGACTTGGTGGCCGCGCTCCACGAGCTGCTCGGCGCAGGCCAGACCGGCCGGGCCGGATCCGACAACGGCCACCCGTTTGCCCGTCGGCGCACCGACCAGGATCTCGACTTCCCCATGCTCGCGCTCGTAGGTCGTGACGAAGGCCTCGAGAGCGCCTGTGACCACGGGTTCGCCCCGCTTGTTGCGGACGCACGATCCCTGGCAGAGGGCCTCGTGCGGGCATACCAGGCCGCAGATTTCGGGCAGCGAGCTCGTCTTTCGGTAGACCTTCGCAGCTCCGAGGAAGTCTCCCTGTTCGATCAGCCACAGGGCGGCGGCGATGTCGTTGTGAACCGGGCAGGCCTCGGCACACGCAGGTTCGGGGCAGTGGATACAACGCTCGGCGGCGCGCCGAGCTTCATCTTCGGTCAAAGGGTGGAACGTCGCCTCGAAGTCCGACCGCCGCTCCTCGACCGGCCTGGCCCTGACGTCCTCGAAGGGGATCGCCATACGGGCTTTGCGGTCGACCGCCTTGTCTTCAACAGGAATCGCGCTCATACGCGGGCCTCCCTCGCCCTACCCCGAAAGGATACGGGGTGCCCTCCCAAGGACGCAGTCCCGGCCTTCCCTTGGCCGCGTGACAAGTGTCACAAATCCGCCCTTAAGGGGCCAATTTCCCAGTCGGAGGGCCTGGCGCGGTAGAATGGCGAGTCGGAACGCCGGGGCGATCGTATTCCCGGCCGCAGGCAGGCCTGTCCGGTTCGGCGAGCGGGGGGAGGGTCGCTGGATCCGTAGTGCGAGGTACCGAATCATGAAGACATGGATTCACAGAATCGCGGTCACGCTCACGGTCACCGCCGTACTGGCTGCCTGCAGCCGGGCGGGGGCCGGTCTCGATGCCATGGACACCGCCCCGGCCGAGGTTGGGTCGCTGACCGCCACCGTCGGTGCGACCGGGACCGTCCGGCCCAATCAGCTTGGCACCCTGACGTTCAAGACGTCCGGGACGGTCGGCGAGGTACGGGTGGAGGTCGGCGATCGCGTTCGCAAGGGTGATGTGCTCGCCGTCCTCACGGATGAGTCACTTTCAGCGAACGTTCTGCTGGCGCGAGCGGATCTCGCCGCCGCGGAGAAGGCGTTGGAGGAAACCCTGGAGTCCAAGGCGGCCGCGGCCCAGGCGCAGCTGGCCATCGCCGATGCGCGCGACGCCCTCGACGCCGCGGAACGGCGCTACACCTGGAACCAGGAAGGGAACCGGGCGACGTCCGACACCCTCAAGGCGGCCAAAGCCAAGCTCGCCGTGGAGCGTGAGCGGATGGAACGGGCCGAGGCGGCCTACCGCAATGCGTCGGGAGACCTTTCGGAAGGCGGCGAGAAGTCCGCAGCCTTCCTCGCGTACAACAATGCGCGGATCGCCTACAACCGCGCCCTCTCGTCCTACAACTGGTATGTAGGACATCCGTCGGATATTGAGCAGGCCCAACTCGATGCCGAGGTCGCCGTGGCGCAGGCCCGACTGGATGACGCCCTGCGGGAGTATGAGCGCGTCAAGGATGGGCCCGATCCAAGCGACGTAGCTGCCGCCGAGGCGCGTGTCGCTGCGGCCCGGTCGACGCTTGAGCAGGCGTGGATCACGGCCCCGTTCGACGGGACCGTAACCGATGGGATGGTTCAGCCCGGCGACCAGGTCGGCCCGGGAACGGCCGCTTTCCAACTTGCCGATCTCTCCCAGCTCTACGTCGACGTCGACGTCTCGGAGGTCGACATCAACCGGATCGAGCCGGACCAGGAGGCGACGCTGACGTTCGACGCCATCCTCGATCGGACCTATGTTGGGCGCGTGACCGAAGTGGGCACAATCGGCGAGTCGCTTCAAGGCGTTGTGAGCTTCAAGGTGACTCTCCTGGTCGAGGATCCGGACGAAGATGTGCTGCCGGGATTGACGGCGGCCGTGAACGTGGTCGTGGATCAGCTCGAAGGGGTCCTGCTGGTTCCCAACCGGGCCGTGCGCGTGCGGAATGGTGAGCGGGTGGTGTACGTGTTGCGGGACGGGCAGATGGAGGCCGTGCCGATCGTCCTCGGGACGTCTTCGGAGACGGACAGCGAGGTCGTCTCCGGCGATCTGACCCCCGGGGACAGGATCGTCCTGAATCCTCCGACGGTCTTTGAAGAGTTCGGTCCGCCAGGCGGCGGTGGGTTCTTCGGTCGACAATGAGCGAAGACGGGTTCGTCATCCAGGCCGAAGGCCTGACCAAGGTCTATCAGATGGGGGAGATCGAGGTCCATGCCCTGTGTGGCGTGTCTCTGACCGTGCGGCACGGAGAGGTGATCTCGATCATGGGACCCTCCGGATCGGGCAAGAGCACACTGATGAATCTGCTGGGGTGCCTCGACCGTCCGACCTCGGGTGAGTACCGACTGGATGGCGAATTGGTCTCCGATCTGCGGGATGACCGCCTGGCGGCGATCCGCAACCGCAAGGTCGGCTTCGTCTTTCAGAGCTTCAATCTGCTGGGGCGTCAGACGGCCCGGGCCAACGTCGAACTGCCGCTGCACTACGCCGGTGTGACCTCCGGGCGCCGCGCCCAGGCCGAAGGCGCCCTGGAGGCGGTCGGTCTTGGCGATCGGATCACGCACCGCCCCAACGAGCTGTCCGGCGGTCAGCAGCAGCGCGTCGCCATCGCCCGAGCGCTGGTCAACAACCCGTCGATTCTCCTGGCGGATGAACCGACCGGGAATCTCGACTCGCGGTCGGGGGCGGAGATTATGGATCTGCTGTTGGGCCTCAACCGCGAACGAGGCACGACCCTGATCTTTGTCACGCACGATGCGGAGATCGCTGCTCGGACGCAGCGAGTGATCCGCCTTCGCGATGGACGGATCGAGAACGGCTCGGAGGCTCCCAGCTGATGTTCCGCCAGGCGATCTTCGAGGCCCTCGAGAGCCTGTCTTCGAACAAGCTCCGCTCCGGCTTGACGGTCCTGGGGATTGTCATCGGAGTCGGTGCCGTGATCGCCATGCTGGGTATTGGGCGCGGCGCCCAAGACACCATCACCGGCTCGATCAGCGACATCGGCACCAATCTCCTGTTCGTAATCTCAGGCGGTTCGGAGGACGTTCGGAATCCGGAGGCGCTGACGATCGGAGACTCGGAGGCGATCGGCGATTCCTTCCAGGCACCATCGGTGATCGCGGTCGCCCCGGTCCTGCAAGGGTCGGTCAAGATCACCTCTGGCGGGGAGGGCACGATCACCCGCGCCAGCGGGGTGACCCCCGAGTACGCGTTCGTGCGCAACGTCAAGCTGGCCGAAGGGGAATTCCTCCGGGACGAGCACATGCTCGGCCGGGCGGCGGTGGCGATCCTTGGCCCAGACACGGCCGAAGAGCTGTTCGGCCGACGCGAAGGCGTTCTCGGGGAGACGATCCGGATCGAGGGACAGCCCTTCCGCGTCATCGGGGTGACCACCGCCGTCGGCGGCTCCGGTTTCACCAATGAGGATGATCGTGTGATCGTTCCCCTGACGACGGCCCAGACGCGTTTGCTGCGCCGCGGCCGCGATGAAGTCGACATGATCATGGCCCGGGCCGTCGACTCGGAGTTGGTCTCGCAGGCCCAGGCGGAGATCGCCGGGGTCTTGCGGGCGCGCCACCGGACCGGGATTGGCGCCGATGACTTCACGATCTTCACCCAACAGGACTTCCTGGCCACGGCCGAAACGATCACGAATGTGCTCACGATCTTCCTTGGCGGAATTGCCGCCATCTCGCTGCTCGTCGGCGGGATCGGGATCATGAACATCATGCTCGTCTCGGTCACCGAACGGACCCGCGAAATCGGACTGCGCAAGGCGATCGGGGCGCGCAAGCGCGACATCCTGGTTCAGTTCCTGACGGAGTCGGCCCTGCTCAGCCTGATGGGAGGCATTATCGGGATACTGCTGGGTTGGGGCTTGGCCTCCCTCGTAGGGATTATCGCCCGGGCCTCCGACGCCGACCTTTCGCCGGCGATCAGCATCGACGCGATCCTCCTGGCGACTCTGTTCTCGGCCGCCGTCGGCCTCTTTTTCGGGTTGTACCCGGCCAAGCGCGCCGCCGATCTCGAGCCGGTCGAAGCGCTCCGCTACGAGTAGGGCTCACATCGCCGGCCTGCCGTGAACCTCGGGGTCATCTTCCCCCAAACCGAATTCCCGCCGGATCCTTCCGCCATCAAGGACTATGTGGAGACGACCGAGGGTCTCGGGTTCACCCATATCGGCGCCTATGATCACATTCTGGGCGCCAACCGGAACCGGCCCGGGGGGTGGAGTGGCCCGTATTCGCATGTCGACACCTTCATGGAGCCGTTCGTCCTCTACAGCTACATGGCCGCGCTGTCGACTCGACTGGGATTCCTGACGGCGATTCTGGTCCTGCCGCAGCGGCAGACGGCTCTCGTCGCCAAGCAGGCGGGGACGCTCGATATCCTGTGCGGCGGCCGCCTCCGGCTTGGGGTCGGGAACGGCTGGAACGAAGTCGAGTTCCAGGCTCTGGGTGAGGACTTCCACACCCGCGGCAGAAGGATCGAGGAACAGGTCGAGGTGCTGCGCCGCCTGTGGACGGAGCCTCTGGTGTCGATTCACGGCCGCTGGCACCAGATCGATGACGCCGGGGTCTCTCCGCTTCCGATCCAGCGCCCGATTCCGATCTGGTTCGGTGGCCACGACGACCGGGTCCTGCGGCGCATGGCGCGCCTTGGCGATGGCTGGCTTCCGGGGTTTCGCTCACCCGAAGAGGCGGGGCCCGGCCTGGAAAGACTCGCCCAGGTCTTGGAGGAGGCAGGCCGGTCAGCCGGAGACTTCGGCCTGGAGATCAGGCTCGGCTATGGAGACGGCGACCCGCTGTCCTGGCGTCGACAGGCGGAGCGCTGGAAAGACCTCGGTGCGACGCATCTCTCCCTGAACACGATGCGGGTCGGGTTCAAGACCCCGGCCGATCACCTGGAGGCGATGGGGCGCTTCGCCGAGGCGATGCGGGGGCTCTAGGGGCCATCCGTCGGGACCCCGGACTTCGGCCGCGTCAGTCCAAGTGGGATTTCAGAAACTGCCCGGTATAGGAGGCCGGGTTGGAGGCGATCTCTTCTGGCGTGCCTTCGGCCACGAGTTCGCCGCCGGCATCTCCGCCTTCGGGGCCAAGGTCGATCACCCAATCGGCGACTTTGATGATGTCGGGGTGATGCTCGATGATGACGACGGTGCTTCCCTGCTCGACGAGTTGCTGAAGGACGCTGATCAACCGGTAGACGTCGGCGGCGTGCAGCCCGACCGACGGCTCGTCGAGGATGTACAGCGTCTTGCCGTTGCCGCGGCGGGAGAGTTCGCGGGATAGTTTGACGCGCTGCGCTTCGCCGCCGGAGAGGGTCGGGGCCGGCTGGCCGATCTTCAAGTACGCCAATCCGACATCGTGGAGGGTTTCCAGCTTGCGCACGATTGCCGGGAAGGCGCCGAAGAAGCCCAGGCCCTCCTCAACCGTCATGTCCAGGATGTCGGCGATCGTCTTCCCCTTGAATCGCACCTGAAGGGTCTCGCGGTTGAAGCGGGCCCCGTGGCAGACCTCGCACGGCACATACACATCCGGCAGGAACTGCATTTCGATGCGCAGTTGTCCCTGGCCTTCGCAAGCCTCGCAGCGGCCGCCGCGCACGTTGAACGAGAAGCGGCCGGGCTTGTAGCCGCGCACCTTGGCCTCCGGGAGCTCGGCGTACAAGGAGCGGATGATGTCGAACACGCCGGTGTAGGTTCCGGGGTTGGAGCGCGGCGTCCGGCCGATCGGGCTCTGGTCGATGTTGATCACCTTCTCGATCGAGTCGATCCCCTGGACCTTCTTGTGGGCTCCCGGTTGTTCCCGCGCTCCATGCAGGTGGCGCGCCAGCGCCTTGTACAGGACCTCGACCATCAGCGTCGATTTTCCCGATCCGGAGACCCCGGTGATGCAGACGAACTTGCCGAGGGGGATCCGGACCGTCAGGTTCTTGAGATTGTTCTCGCTGGCGCCGACGATCGTGAGCTGCTTCCCGTTGCCGGAGCGGCGGGCCGGGGGCAGATCGATGCGCAGCTTCCCCGAAAGGTAGCGCCCGGTGACCGAATCGGGATTGCGGGACACTTGCTCGACCGTGCCCTGGGCGACAACCTCGCCCCCGGCCTCGCCGGCCCCCGGGCCGAGGTCGATCAGCCAGTCGGCGGCGCGGATGGTGGCCTCGTCATGTTCGACTACGAGAACCGTGTTGCCCAGGTCGCGCATGCCTTCCAGAGTGCGGATCAAGCGCTCGTTGTCACGCGGGTGAAGGCCGATCGACGGCTCATCCAGCACGTACAGCACCCCCATCAAGCGTGAGCCGATCTGGGTTGCCAGGCGGATGCGTTGCGCCTCGCCGCCGGAGAGCGTGCCGGCAGAGCGGTGCAGCGTCAGATAATCCAGGCCGACGTCGACCAGGAACTGCAAGCGGTCGCGGATCTCCTTCAACACCCGCTCGGCGATCGTGCGCTGGCGCGGGGTCAGGGGACCGTCGTCGCGCTGTAGTCGCGCGATCCACGCCAGGCTGCGGGAGACGGGCCACGAGGTCACCTCGACGATGTTGGCGCCGTCGATCGTCACCGCCAGGGCTTCCGGCCGTAGGCGCTGCCCGCCACAGGCTGGACACGGTCGCTCGGCCATGAACTCCTGAATCTTCGACCGGACATATTCCGACTGGGTTTCCTGATAACGGCGTTCGAGGTTGCCGATGATGCCCTCGTAGGCGGCCCGGAAGGTCGCCTTGCGGCCCTCGCGACTGACGTACCGCACCGGGACTTCCTCTCCGTTGGTGCCATGAAGCAGGACCTTGAGCTTGGCGGCCGGCAAGGAGGCGACCGGTGCGTCCAGGTCGATGTTGTAGTGGTCGGCGACGGCCTCGACCATCTGCCAGTAATAGCCCTGGCGCTCCCGACTCTGATTGGCCCACTCGAGGGCCACGACGGCGCCTTCGGCGATCGACAGGCTTGGATCGGGGATCACCCGGTCGGGATCGATCTCCAGCTTGATCCCCAGGCCCTGGCAGGTGGGACAGGCCCCATGGGGCGTGTTGAAGGAGAACGTCCGCGGTTCGATCTCGGCGAGAGTGGTTCCATGCTCAGGGCAGGCGAGCTGCTCGGAGAAGGGGATATCCACCGCCGGATCGGCGTTGAGGTGGGCGATCGTCATGCGCCCGTCGCCCAGGCGCAACGCTGTTTCGATCGAGTCGGTCAGCCGGGAGCGGGACGCTTCGGCCTCGTCGCCTTCCTCGGCCTTCAGGACCAGGCGATCGACCACGGCTTCGATGGTGTGCGTCTTGTACCGGTCGAGCTCGATCTCCTCGTCGACCGGAACAACCGCACCATTGACACGCACGCGAGCGAAGCCGGCCCGGCGTATCTCTTCAAATACGGCTTGGTGCGTGCCCTTGCGCCCGCGAACCAGCGGTGCCAGGACGAGCAGGCGGGCGCCATCCGGCAGGGTTTCGACTGCTTCGACGATCTCCTGGGCCGACTGGCGGCTGACTTCCCGGCCGCAGATCGGGCAGTGGGGCGTCCCGGCGCGCGCGAAGAGGAGGCGGAGGTGATCATACGATTCGGTCACCGTACCGACGGTGGAGCGCGGATTGTGGGAGACGCCCTTCTGGTCGATCGAGACGGCCGGCGACAGGCCGTCGATGTAGTCGACGTCGGGCTTGTCGAGCTGGCCGAGGAACTGGCGGGCGTAGGCCGAGAGCGACTCGACGTAGCGACGCTGGCCCTCAGCGAAGATCGTGTCGAAAGCGAGCGAGGACTTGCCCGAACCGGAGATACCCGAGATTACGACCAGATGGTCGCGTGGAATCTCGATGCTGATGTTCTTGAGGTTGTGTTCGCGTGCGCCCACAACCACGATGTGGTCTTGCGGCATGGACTTGGCCTTGTGGCTGGTCGAGCGAATGGCAAACGCGGATTATATCAGGTGGGTGGGGGAGCCGTCAGGCGGACGGCGAGGCGTCGGCAATGCGTGTCGGCTCGCCGGACGCCGTCGTGCTGTTGGCCTGGTAAAAGCGCTTCGCGAAGTCCGGGTTGCGCCATTCGAAGGCCGTCAGCGGCGCCTCCGGGTCTCCCATCACGCGCAGGGTTGTGCGAACGTAGATGGCATCCTCTGTCGGCGGGATGCGTCCGGCGCGGCCTAGCAGGAGCGCCGCAGTCAGCCCGTAACCGACGAGTCCAGCGGCGCCCAGGATCAAGAAGCCTATGGTTCCGAGGCTGAGCACATTGACGGCCAGCAAGACCACGATCAGCACCAGGCCGATCAGAGCGCCGGTCAGGTGCGCCATCAAGCGGGCGCTTCGCTGCTCCGGGCTGCGAACGCGGGATCGCTGAGAGCATTCGCGGCATACCGGGACCATGAAGGTCGTTCGACGGCGTCCGCCGCCGGCCCGGGGAAGGGTGCCATTGACCGGGAGGCGGTCGGGGGCCGGTGCCCGCTGGCAGTGGGCGCACGCGTTGACGGGCATCCGAACACGATCGCCGCGGATGATGACTCGGTGGCGGTGCGAGGGCGGCGGCTCCCCCTCCGGTGCGGTTGGCTCCGCTGCGATGGCGGCCGTGGCAGCCGCCGGAGGTGGGGGTGGAGCTGCGGCGCGCCCGGGCGCGACCGATGCGGGCGGAGCCTGGACAGGCAGCGCGCGCTCGATCGGTGGAGGCGGCGTTGAGGGAGCCTCATCGCGCAACCAGTCGGGGAGGGTGTCGTCCGCCGGGGTGGTATCGGCTGAGAGCGGCACGGCCTTCGCCCCGGCTCGGTAGGGATCGGGTTCGGTCGGGATGGGCACGCCGGCCGGCAGCTCGCCGACCTTCAAGCGCGCCGCGAGCCAGTCGGCATCCGGCCCCGGGGGCTCTTCCGGAGGCGACTCCGGTGGAGGTTCCTCGAGGTCTTCCTCGGGCTCCGGCATCTCCACCAGCCGATCGCGTGGCTCGTCCGGCAGGTCGGGCGGAGGGGCGGCGATGGCGCGGGGATGTTCCTCGCGCGCCCGGCGATCGACGGCCTCCATCCAAACCCACTGGCGAAAGGCAAAGGCCCGCGTCTCGGGATAGTCCTCGGGGATCTTGCCGTACATCACTCGTTCGCCGCTATCCTCGACGACGAAGGCCGCCTGACAGTTGCGGCAGGTGACGAAATCCGGGAGCTTGGGGAGGTGCTGGACGAACAGGCTCGGCTCACCGCAGATGGCGCAGGTCAGCCCGACGGCAAACGTGTCTTCGATCGAGGGTCTTGGCGTGGAGGCCATCGTCTCGCTTCGGCTGTGCTCTCCGCACAATCTATCACAAGCCGCCCCGACGGGCAACGTGACGGTAGTTCGGCTGGGCCTTGGCCGGGCGACTCGGCCTTGGGACCCTGCGAGCCCGGATGCGGCCCGGGCCCGGACGATGCGGCTCCGGCGGAGCCACGTGGCTCCGATTTAGGCGAGCGCCATCGACCGCCTGCCGCCCTCAGGGCCTCTTGCCAGTCTTCTTCGCCTCGGCCGCGTTGCCGAGCCAGTCGGCAGGCGCCCGGTCGATGTACTCCAACGATTGGTGCCGGAAGTAGGTTGAGTACAGTTCGGCGTAATGGCCGCCCTGCTGCATCAAGCCCCGGTGATTCCCTTCTTCGATGATCGCCCCTTGGCGCAGGACGATGATTCGGTCAGCCGCCCGCACCGTCGAAAGACGATGGGCGATCAGGATCGAGGTCGCTTCCTCGAGGATGAGACCAAGGGCCAACTGGATCTGGTGCTCGGTGAAGGGATCGATATTGGCTGTGGCTTCGTCGAGGACGAAGATCGCCGGACGCTGGACGAGCACGCGCAGCAGCGAGACCAGCTGTCGTTGACCCATCGAGAGCCGGGCGCCCCGTTCCCCAACTTCGGTTTCGAGACCCTCCGGAAGGGTCTCGATCCATTCCCCATCCCCGATGCGACGGGCCAGGGAGGCGACCTCGACCGGGGAGACCTCGGGACGGGCATAGCGAACGTTGTCGACCACGGTTCCTGAGAAGAGGAAGGGGACCTGCGGGACGATCCCCAGCTGTCGCCGGTACGCGGTCAGATCGAGGCTGCGGATGTCGCGGCCATCGATGCGGATGGATCCGCCCTGGAACTCATAGAAACGAGAAATGAGCTTGGCGATCGTCGACTTGCCGGCGCCCGTGTGTCCGACCAGTGCCACGTCTTCCCGGGGCCGAATCTCGAGCGAGAAGTTCTCGAGCACAGGCTCTTGGGTGTAGCGGAAGCTGACCCGATCGAAAACGATGCCTCCTTCCAGGCGGGGCACCGACTGGTGATCCGTCTGGACCACGGCGGGTTCGGCGTCGATCAGGGCGAAGACCCGCTCGGCGGCCGACAGACCTCCCTGGACCTGGCTCCAGAAGGCCGATACGTTGAGCACCGGAAACCAGACGTAGTCCAGGCTTTGGATGAAGAGGTACCAGGCGCCGTAGGTGATCAATCCCTGTAGGACATTCATCCCTCCGACGTACACCAGGATCGCCGTGCCGAGGCCGGCCAGCGCGTTGAGCGTCGGGAAGACGGCCGCCAGCACGAAACCGCGTTCGACGTTGATCCGGTACGACTGGGCGTTGACGGCGGCAAACTCGTCGTAGATCGCGCCCTCCTGGCGGAAGTTCTTGGCGACGGCGATACCTGTAACGGCTTCCTTGATGATGGCGTTGACGTTCGCCATCGCCCGGAAGCCGCGCCGGGTGACCCGCCGGGCGATCCGGCGGAAGCCGAGCGAGAAGAAGAAGATCGCCGGCAGGAACGCCAACAGCCACGGGGTCAGGCGCCACTCGATGACGGCCAACGCCGCGACAACGATCAGCGCTTCCAGAATCTGGCTGACGACGTCAGTGACGAGGACGACGACCTGGGCGAATTCCTGGGTGTCCGACGTGATCCGGCTGACCACCCGGCCGGAGGCGTGGGCGCTGAAGAAGGACATGTCGTGTCCGACGGAAGCGGTGAACGCGTCGCGGCGCAGTGCCAGCATAACGTCGCCGACCGCCTCGGCCGAGAGCCGGCGTCGGAGCCAGTTGGCAGCCCACACCAGAATGCCCATGAGGAACAGAAGGCCCGCCAGGCTCAGCATCGCCGGGGAGAGCGGGCCCACGGTCATTCTCTCGACGGCGGCGGCGACCAGAAGCGGGCTGGCGGCGCCGGCAACCGACATCACCAGGATCGCCAGGATGGCCCAGATCAGCTTGCGAAGGTGTGGCCGGAAATAGCGACCCATCCGCCGGGCGAGATCGGCGTCGCGGTAGGTGCGATCGTAGCTCTCGGCGTCGAGACCGGCGAAGAAGCTCATCCTTCCTCGTCCCCGTAGCGTTCGAAGATGCGCCGGTAGGCCGGGGCGGTCCGCATCAACTCATCGTGCGATCCGGCGGCCGCCAGGCGGCCCTGCCGAAGCACCAGGATCTGGTCGGCCCAGCGGATCTGGGAAAGCCGATGGGTGATGATGAGCGTCGTGCGACCCTGGGCGGCGCGGAAGATGGCCTGCTGGATCTCATCTTCCGTGGCGCTGTCGATCGAGCTGGTGGAGTCGTCGAGGATCAGGATCCGCGGATCGGTCAGGAAGGCCCGCGCCAGCGCGAGCCGCTGGCGTTGCCCGCCCGAGAGCGTGACACCGCGTTCGCCGACCATCGTGTCGTAGCCATCCTGGAATGCCAGGATGAATTCGTGGGCCTGGGCAGCTTTGGCGGCCGCCTCGATCTCGGCGCGGACGGCGCCGGGGCGGCCAAAGGCGATGTTCTCCGAGATCGTGCGCGAGAAGAGGAAGACGTCCTGCTCGATCATCGAGATCTGGGCGCGCAAGGACGCCAGGTCCCAGCGACGGACATCGATGCCGTCCACCAGAACCTGCCCGGCGGCGACGTCGTAGGTTCGATTGACGAGTTTGGCCAGCGTCGTCTTGCCGGAACCGGTCTGCCCGACGATCGCGACCGTCTGGCCGGGCTCGAGCCGGAACGACAGATCCTGCAGCCCGGTGGTCGCGCCCGGGTGGGCGAAGCCCACCCGACGGAACTCGATCTTGCCCCGCACCGGACCGGCATGGCCCCCGACGTTCTGATCGAGTTCGGTCTGTCGGTTGATCAGCTCGAGGATCCGCGCGGCGGAGGCCATCCCTAGCGAGACCTGGGAGTAGGCGAAGAGTGAAACGAAGGTCGGGAAGCCGAACAAGCTGATCAGTCCCACATAGGCGACGACGTCGCCCACTTCGATCTGACCCTGGTTGAAGAGCAGGATGGACTGAAGGAAGGCCGCCCCGGTGGCCAGCCCCAGCAGGAGCAACGGCAGGAACCGGGCTTCGACCCGGCCGCGCCGTACGAAAGCCTCGCGGAACTGCCGGGCGTCGCCCTCGAACTGGGCGGTCTCCTCCCGCTCGGTCGCCGCGCCCTTGACGACTTCGATCCCGTCGATCGTCTCGGCCAGTCGGGTGTTCATCCGACCGAAGGCTGAGCGTTCCGCCTCGGTCACGGGGCGAAGCTCGCGCAGATAGTGCCAGAGCGAGAAGGCGTACGCGATCAGGAACAGAAAGGGGGTGAGGAGCAGAACGGGGTGGATCGAGGGTGCGATCAGCAACGGCATCAGCAGGAAGTTGCCCGATCCGATGACCAGGTTCAGCCCGGGGTTGAACATCAGGTTGATCTCGCGCACGTCGTTGGTGGCGCGCGCCATCGTGTCGCCGACCGGCTGCAGATTGTGGAAGGTCATGCTCTTCCCGAGCAGACTGACGTAAAGCTCACCGCGGATGTCGCGCTCGAGGCGCTGCCCGATCAGCTCGGCGCCGAAGTTGCGGCCGAGCTGCAGGACTCCGCGGACGGTCTGGCTGACGATGATGACGGCCGCGAGCTGGGCGAGCGCAGGCAAATCGGCCCGCCCAGAAAGGACGAGGTCGAACGCCCGGCCGATCATGATCGGGACGACGGCGGCCAGGGCGGCGTTGCCGAAGGCACCAATCAGCGCGATCACCACCAGCCAGACGTGCCGCCCGACGTGCGACAAGATGTACCGCACGGGATTGCGGCGGTCGGAGGCGGGGGCACGCGCTAACGTGAATTCGGCGACGGCCATGAGCTAGCGGAGGACCTCGGGTGGATCCTCGGAAGGATACCATGTCGGAAGGATGCACGGAGCTGCGGCGGCGTGGAGATGTGCTATAGTGCGCGCGCTGCCCGTCGCACGGCTAGTCCTGCGGAGGTCGTGATGCATCGAAGATTGATCCTTCTTCCCCTTCTGATCGCCTCGTTGCTCGCCTGCAACCTCTCGGCCAGCATGTCGCGTGAGCAGGTGGCCACGTTGGCCGCCGCCACGATCGAAGCCGTCAACGCCACCCGGGCGGCCCAGGCGATCGAGTTGCCGACGGAGGCACCACCGCCCCCGACGGAGACCCCCATCCCGGGGAGCCCGACGCCGGTTCCTCCCAGTCCGACGCCGGGGATCGCAGGCTGCACCGATATCGCCGGCTTCGTGGCCGACGTCACCATCCCCGACGATACGGCGATCGATGCCGGTGACGGGTTCGTCAAGACCTGGCGCTTGCGCAACAATGGGACATGCACGTGGACCTCGTCCTATTCACTGGTCTTCGACCACGGCGACAAGATGGGGGGGGCGGACGCGCAACCGCTGCCGGGCGCCGTCGCCCCGGGAAACACCGTCGATCTTTCGGTCAACCTCACGGCTCCGAACACTGCCGGGACCTACCAGGGCTTTTGGAAGCTACGCAACAACGCCGGAGTCCTCTTCGGCTTGGCCGGGAACCAGGCGTTCTGGGTCAGGATCGCCGTCCCTGGCACGCCGACCCCGACGGCCACAGGTCTGGTTTTCAATCCTGGGATCATCATCACGATCCTGCCCCTGATCTACACCTCGAGCGGGACAGACGCCGCTTTGGCGTCGGACGCGTGCTTCGACCTGGATACCGGAGTACCGGTCGGGTGCGGGAGCGCTTCGGCGGATTTCCGCTACCAAGTGACCTTCGTCTTTCCGACCTTCAACGAGGAGATCCAGCCGCTCCACGGTGCCGAGTTCCGGTATTTCGGGAATCCTGGGACGACCCCGACGAGCGCCGATTGCCAGGCGCTGGCCCTCGGTTCCGGCAGCTTCGACGCCAATGTCAATACCTACTGCTACCGGACGTCCAACGGGAAGTATGGCTTCCTGCGGATCGATTCCGCTGCGCTGACCATGCAGTTCGACTGGGGGACGTACACTTTCCCGTAGGCGAAGGTCTGGCCTTCCCGCGAGCGCATCGGCTCGCGGGAAGGCGCTTCAGACCGGCTCGAACCGCGCCGTGAAGTGTCGGAGGAGCTTTGGCGCGTAGGTGAAGCGGTAGCCCCCGAGGGACGCGGCGCGTTCGCGGATCCGCGCCAGCGAATCGGCCACCCAATCCAGGTGCGCCCGGGTGTAGACGCGGCGCGGGATCGCCAGCCGGACGAGCTCAAGCGTCGGGTGATGCGCCTCGCCGGTCGTCGGGTCGATGTAGGCGAACATGACCGAGCCTAGCTCCGGCGCCCGGACCCCGCCTTCGAGATAGAGTTCGGCCGAGAGCGAGATCCCGGGATACTGGTCGCGTGGGATCTGGCGCAGGAGAGCCCCCGCATCAATGTAGACGGCGTGGCCGCCCGGCGGTCGGATGATCGGGATACCCGCTTCGATCAGCCGATCGGCGAGGTAGGCGGTCTGGGCAAGGCGGAACGCAAGGTAGGCCTCGTCGAGACCCTCCCACAGACCGACGGCCATCGCATCCAGATCCCGCCCGGCAAGGCCGCCGTACGTTGGGAACCCTTCTCGCAGGATCAGTTCATTGCAGGCGCGCTGGTAGAGGTCTTCCTCGTTCATCGCCAAGAAACCGCCGATGTTGACGATCGCGTCCTTCTTGGCGCTCATCGTCGCGCCGTCGGCGAGGGCGAACATCTCCCGGGCGATCTGATGGGGGGATCGGTCGCCCCATCCCGCCTCCCGAAGCTTGATGAAGTAGGCGTTCTCGGCATACCGACAGGCATCGATGAAGAATGGGATCTTGTGGCGACGGTAGACTGCGCTGACTCGCTGCAGGTTCTCCATCGAGACCGGCTGGCCGCCGCCGGCGTTGTTGGTGATGGTCATCATCCCGAAGGGGATGTTCTCTACCCCCGTTTCGGTGATGAAACGTTCGAGCTTCTCGAGATCCATGTTGCCCTTGAAGGGGTGCGGATCGGCGGGATCGGCCGCCTCCTGGATGCCGAGATTCACCGGGCTTCCGCCGCGCGCCAAGATGTTTCCCTGAGTCGTGTCGAAATGGGCGTTGGAGGGAACGGAGAGCCCGGGGCGGACCAGGAGGGCGCACAAGATGTTCTCGGCCGCTCGCCCCTGGTGCGTCGGGACGAAGTAGGAGAACCCGAAGATCGCGTCGATCGCCTCCTTCAAGCGGTAGAACGAGCGCGCCCCGGCGTAGCTCTCATCGCCCTGCATCAGGGCCGCCCACTGCCGGTCGCTCATCGCCCCCGTTCCGGAGTCTGTCAGCAGATCGATGAAGACGTCCTGGGCGCGCAGGCCGAAGATGTTGTAGCCGGCGGCTTCGAGCGCCGTGCGGCGCGCCTCTGGGTCGAGAAGTTGAATGGATTCGATGGACTTGATGCGGAAGGGCTCGGGAGGATAGGACGCCATAGGGTGCCCTCGTGCGGATCGGAGAAAGTCTAGCATCTCGTCCGTGACGGAGGAAGTGGAAACCGTCATGCCGCCGCCGACAGGTATACTGACCGCATGCGGCCGGGATCGACCGTGTTTCTCGTTCTCGGTGTGGCGCTTCTGGGGGTTGCCGGAGCCGCCGCGTTCATCCGGGCGAAACCCGTCCCGATGGACGTCACCGCGATCCAGGTCGCAGGATCGGCGCCGGGACACCGCTGGAATGTCCATGCGGAGGTCCCGCAACAGGTTCTCGCCGGACAGTCGGCGCCAATCCGGTTGGACGTGCGGGCGCTCGACGAAACAGCGGCCATCGACGGTGTACTTCTGGCGGCCTCGGTCGTGGCCCCGGGCGGCGCCGTTTCGCCCGCTGGGAATCAGATGGGGCCGGCCGCATCCGCGCTCGTTTTCGACTGGTCGATCCAGTCGGAGACACCGGGAGAGGTCGAGGTCATCCCGTCGTTGACGGTGCGGGGCCCCCGCGCCGGGGACCAGGTCTTATGGGCTCGGTCCTATGACGTCGAGGTTCGATCGGTGGCCGGCCTGGACGCCTCGGAACTGGTCGTCGCGGCGGCGGTCGCCGGAGGCTTGGGCGTCCTTTTCGTCGCACTTGGGAGGAGGGAGCGAACCCCGTGGAGCAAACCAAGAGCGGACTTGCCGTCGTCTCGCTGACGCTGGGCCCGGCGCTGACGAACGCGTATCTGCTGGCGGACCAGGCCGAGGGCGTGGCGGTCGCGATCGATCCGGCCTGGGATGGCGGACGGATCGCCGATGAGGCGGCACACCGTGGATGGCGGGTCACCGATATCTGGTTGACCCACGCCCATTTCGATCACTTCGGAGGGGCGGCGGAACTCTCGGACCGTGCGCCGGCGCCGCTTCCGGTTGCCCTGCATCTCGAAGACTACCCGCTTTGGAAGGCCCTCGGGGGCGCCCCCTTCTTCGGAATGCCCGATTTCGATCCTGGACCGGAGCCGACCGTAGAACTCGATGCCGGGATGATCCTTCACGTGGGAAGCTACGACGTCGAAGTGCGGCATGCGCCGGGTCATACGCCCGGCCACGTTCTATTCTGTCTCCCCAAGGCGGGGCTTGCCTTCTGTGGCGATGTGATCTTTGAGGCCGGCGTGGGGCGGACGGATCTGCCCGGGGGCGATTGGACGACGCTCCTCACATCGATCCGGGAACAGGTGTTGACGCTCCCGGATGAGACTACGCTGTTCCCCGGCCACGGGCGAGCAACGACTGTGGGGCGGGAGCGATCCGGGAATCCCTTCCTCGATCCCACGCTGGGCTGAACCCGACCGTCACCCTGTGGGACGGGGAAGCTGGCTTTGCATCCACACGATGAAATCGCGAACCGGAGATCCAGGCTCCTGAGGGGCCGTAGCGATCAGCTCGATCGCGAGCGGATAATCCCCGCTGGCGAGGCTGGCTCCATCGGGCAGGAGGCCGTCTACCCGAATCGGGCGGACCCCTTCTGTCACGGCCGACACGGGAAGGATCCCGATCGCCCCCTTGTCCTCACTCACCAATTCGAGCATGGCGGAGATGGATGGCGCGTACAGACTCCCCGGCCACGGCCGGGAGGGTTCGATGACCGTCGCCACGAACGTCTCCCCCGCCGGTTCCCCGGGTAAGGGGAGAACCGGCTGGACTGCAAGGTCGCGGCCTCCGACCTCGGTCCACGACTCGGTCCGTCCCGCGAACAAGGATCGGAGCTCCTCTATCTGCAAGTCGCGCACCGGGTTGTCCGGATTCACGATGACGGCCAGGGCCACCCGACCCACAGGCGTGGCAAACCAGTCTTCCGGAGGCGTGCCCGAAAGGATGACGACTTCGGCTTCGCCGTCTTCCACCGCCTGGAGGGCGATGGCGGAGGTCATGGATTCGACATCGAAAGGCAACGTCGAGGCGATAGCTTCCCGATAGGCTAGGGCCCAGGCCACGAGGTCCGGCTCGTAGTACGGCTGGGTCACGATGCGAGGCGGAGGCGCTTGCGGAGTGGGGGACGGCGATCCGCAAGCTCCAAGGAGCAATCCCACCGTCACCAGCAACCCCGGCACTCGGTTCGTCATCCGCGGATGATCCCCAGCGCCAGTCCGATGACGCCGACTGCCGCACAGTAGATGGCGAAGGCGTACAGCCGGTGGGTGACGAGATACGCAAGCAGCCAGCGAATCGAAAGGTAGCCGACCACCGCCGCGGTCAGGAATCCGACGGCGATCGGCGCGATCGAATCGATCCCAAGTGAAAGAGAGAAGAGATCGCGGACGCCGATGAGGCCCGCCCCGAGCATCACCGGGACCGACATCAGAAAAGAGAACCGGGCGGCCTCCGGACGGAGCAGACCTCGGAACAGACCGGCGGAGATCGTCGCGCCGGACCGCGAGATCCCCGGGAAGAGCGCTAGCCCTTGCGCCAAGCCAACGAAGACGGCTTCCGGGAAGCGGAGATCGGCAACCGGCCGCTGCGGTCTGCCGAATCGCTCGGCCGCGGCCAGGAGCGCGGCCGTCACCAACAGAAAGGAGGAAGCCGCCGGGAGGCTGTTGAACGCCGCCTCGACGACGTCGTGTAGGACAACTCCGAGGATCACCGCCGGGACGGTCGCTACCAGAATAAGCCAGGCCGTCCTCGAGTCTGGATCGTCGAAGAGGCGACGCCTTCGGAGACCGTTCCAAGCGGCGGCGATCAGGTGGGCGAGTGTCGGGGCGAAGTACACGATCACCGCCAGCAGGGTCCCCATCTGGACGAGGATGTCGAAGACGAAGGCATACCCGGGGTCAATTTCCCATCCCAGGACGGACGGCACCAATACCAGATGGGCCGACGACGAGATCGGCAAGAACTCGGTGATCCCTTGGACCACGCCAAGGACAACGGACTGAAGGATCGTCATGGGCTAGGTTTCCGTCTCCCGGTGCTTGCGATAGGTCGCCAGAAACGCGGCGGCGAAGGTCTGGGCCGAGCCTTCGACGATGGCGCTTCGAAGA
This sequence comes from Anaerolineales bacterium, assembly GCA_035471625.1. Taxonomy (GTDB): domain Bacteria; phylum Chloroflexota; class Anaerolineae; order Anaerolineales; family E44-bin32; genus DATEVL01. Next base: position 27,686 of record DATIPT010000042.1, on the reverse strand, counting down.
TCAGCCGCCAAGCGGATCAGTGTGGCGATGTTGTGGATCGAAATCAGGGTCGCCGCCAGCATCTCCCCGGCGACGATCAGGTGCCGCAGGTAGGCCCGACTGAAATCCCGGCAGGTGGTGCAGGGGCATTCCGGGTCGATCGGGCGCTCGTCGAGCGCGTACGGGGCGTTGCGGAGATGGATCCGACCTGTCCGGGTGAGCGCGGCGTGATTGCGGGCGATGCGCGTCGGCAGGACACAGTCCATCATGTCGACGCCGCGCAGGACCGCCTGGACGAAATCCTCAAGGGAGCCGACTCCCATCAGGTAGCGAGGGCGCTCCCTGGGGAGGATGGGCTCAAGGGTATCGAGGACGGAGAGCATGTCATCCTTCGACTCGCCGACGGAAAGGCCCCCGATGGCGATGCCGGGGAAGCCCAGGTCGGCAAGGAATGCGGCCGAGCGACTCCGGAGGTCGTGAAAGATGCCACCTTGGACGATGCCGAACATCGCCTGGTCGTCACGTTTCTTGGCGCGCAGGCAGCGCTCCGCCCAGGCATGCGTGCGTTCGAGCGCCTGCTCGTTGACGAGGCGGTCATCCGGCGGCGGGCACTCGTCGAGGGCCATGATGATGTCGGCGCCGAGTTGCTCCTGCAGGGCGACAACCGACTCGGGGGTGAAGCGCTGGAGCGAGCCGTCGAGGTGGGACCGGAAGGAGACGCCGTCGTCGTCGATCTCGCGCCGGTCGGAGAGTGAGAACACCTGGAAGCCGCCCGAGTCCGTCAGGATCGGGTGCGGCCAGGCCATGAAGCGGTGCAAGCCTCCCAGCCGTTCGATCACGTCGGCGCCCGGCCGGAGGTGGAGGTGGTAGGTATTGGCGAGGATCAGGCTGGCTCCGCTCGCCTCAAGCTGCTCGGGGGTGACGGCCTTGACCGTCGCCTGCGTCCCGACCGGGGCGAACAGCGGCGTGTCGGCGAAGCCGTGCGGGGTCCGCAGACGCCCGGCGCGGGCCGGCCCGTCCGTCGCCTCGAGCTCAAAGGCAAAGTCCGTCACAGACCCCAGATCCAGTGCAGGCCGAGGAGCGCGAGCACGAACGTCACGACCGTCAGGGGCGCGCCCAGCCGCAAGTAGTCGCGCGGCCGGTAGCCGCCGGGGCTCATGACGAGCAGATTGGCCGGATGACCCAGGGGGCTCAGGAAGACCAGCGAGCATCCGATAGCGACGGCCATGCCCATGGCGCGCGGGTCGGCGCCCACGAGTTCGGCGGCTTCGATCGCGATCGGCGCCACCACGACGGCGGTCGCCTGGCCGCCGAGGAAAAGGCTGAGGCCGATGGCGACGGCCAGCAGCGCACCGCCGGTGCCCACCGGGCCCAGGCCTCCGGCGACAGACTGGACGGAGCGGGCCAGGAAACTGGCGGCGCCGGTCTCCAGCATGGCGACGCCGAGCGGGATCATGCACGCGATCAGGAAGATCGCGCGCCACTCGACCGCCCGATAGGCCTCATCCATCTTGATCGCGCCGAGCAGGATCACGAGCGCCGCCCCGGTGAGCATCGCCAGGGCGATGGGGAGCACGCCGAACGCGGCCAGGCCGAGCGACAGGGCAAGGACGGCCGCCGTCAGATATCCCTTGGGGCCGACGTGGAACGACGCTTGCTCTTCGAGAATGATCAGGTTGGGGTCGGCTCGCAGGACGGCGACCCGATCGCGCGATCCCTGCATCAGCATGGCGTCGCCGAAGCGGAGCGGCGTGTCGGCGACCGTCTCCTGCAGGACCAGGCCCTGCCGCCAGATCGCGAGCACTTGGAGCCCGAACTTCTCCCGAAAGTGGATCTCCTTCAGGGTCCGGCCCTCGAATTCCGAGCGTGGCGCAAGAATCACTTCGACCAGGAGGACATTCTCCGAAGTAAGACGGAGTTCCTCTCCCGTCGCCGTGATCCGCAGGCCGTAGCGGTCGAGGTCTGCCTCTCTAGGGGTTCCTTCGACCAGGACGGTATCGCCCTCCTCGATGACCGTTGAGCGGTCGGGAGCCAACGTGAGCCGACCTTGGCGCACGAATCCCATCACCGTCAGCCCCAGGTCCTGGCCCCAGCCACCCTGGCTGAGAGTCTGGCCGGCCAGCGCCGATCCCGGTCGGATTGAGACGGAGGTCGTCCCCTCATGCAGGTGGTAGACGTGGGCCAGCTCGGTCTGGAGTCGACGGATCCGGGCCACTTCGCCGGCCACGTCACGGCGCGGGAGAAGGCGAGGCGCCAGGATGGCGATGGTCACACCGCCGCCGATGACGATGAGCAAGCCGGTGGGAAGGAACTCGAGCAGCCCGTAGGGCGCCAACCCGGCCCGGGTGAGCGTGGTGCTCACCAGGATGTTCGCCGTCGTCAGGAGCGTCGCGGTGCCCCCCATCAAGGCACCGAAGGCCAACGGCATGAGCAGCCGCGATGGGGGTACCTGAGCATGGCGGGCGATGGTCACGGCCGAGGGTAGCAGCACCGCCGCGGCGGCGATGCTGTTCATGAAAGCCGAGAGGAAGGCGGCCGTGAGCATCAAGGTGGTCGCCAAGCGGCCTTCGTCGGTGCCAACCCCCTGGAGCAGCCGCATCCCGATCCAGTGCGTGACACCAGTCTGCTCGAGCGCGAAGGTCAGAATGAAAATCGCCAGAATTGTGATGACGGCCGATTGGCTGAAGCCCGCGAAGGCCTGCTCCGGGGTCACGATCCCCGTGAGGCTGAGGATGATGAGGATGAGGAGGGCAGTCAGATCGGGCCGGAGGCGTTCGGTGACGAGAAGAATCGCGGCGACCGCCACCAGCGCCAGCGTGATCCAGCCGGCGGGTTCCATGCGACGGGCATTATACTCTTGCGAGGCTTGCCGCCGCCGGGAAGGGGCCACGTTTGGGATGACCCTCGACGCATCGCTCAGCAACTGGCTCGAAATCGACCTTGAGGCCATTCGGCGAAACGCGGATCGGCTACGCCGTCTGACCGGGGTTCGATTGATGGCGGTCGTCAAGGCGGGCGCCTACGGGCACGGTCTGGCGCAGGCGGCGCGAGCGGCGTTGCGGGGCGGCGCCGAATGGCTGGGCGTGGCCCGGATCGATGAAGGTCTGGATCTGCGCCGAGCCGGAATCGGAGCCCCCGGCTTGATCTTGGGCCACACGCCCGACGACCGCCTGGCCGAGGCCATCGAAGCCGAGCTCCGCCTGACGGTCTGGTCCGCCGAGCACTTGGACGCCGCCGCCGCCGTAGCGGCGAGGCTCGACACAAGCGCCCGGGTACACCTCAAGGTGGACACGGGCATGAACCGCATCGGGGCCGCCCCGGAGGACGCCATGACGCTCGCCCGGCGTGCGGCCGACTCACCGAACCTGGCGTTTGAGGGGATCTATACCCACTTCGCGTGCGCCGATGAGTTGGTCCGTCGTCCGACTGAAGCGCAAGTGGCCGTCTTCAACCAGGTCATCGAGGCGCTATCGGCTTCCGGGTTGCGCCCGGAGCTCACTCACGCCGCCAACACCGCCGCGGCCCTGGCGTACCCCGAAGCCCGGTGGGACATGGTCCGGTCGGGGATCGGGATCTACGGGATGCATCCGTCCGATGCGGTTCGTCTCCCGGATGACTTCGAACCGGCGCTCGCCTGGAAGAGTCGCCTGACGATGGTGAAAGTCGTCGCCTCCGGGCAGGGCGTCAGCTACGGACATGAGTACGTGACCTCGCGTGCCGAGCGGATCGGAACGGTGCCAGTGGGTTATGGCGACGGTTTCCGCCGCGTCAACGGGAATCGGGTGCTTGTCCGCGGCCGCGTAGTCCCGGTCGTCGGACGAGTCTGCATGGACCAGTGTCTGGTGCAACTCGACGATGTACCCGAGGCGGTGTCCGGTGACGAGGTCGTCCTGATCGGGGAACAAGCGGCGGCGCGAATCACCGCCGAACAGGTCGCGGCGTGCTGGGGAACGATCAACTACGAAGTGACCTGCGGGATTACCGAACGGGTGAGGTGGATCTACCGGTAGCCCGCTTCTGGGTTCTGAGACGGGGTGAGGGGCCCCGAGCCCAATCCGCCGGGAGGAACACGATGGCCGTCGAATCGGAAGTCCAGCGCGCCTTCACCGAGACCTTGCGCTTCTTCACAGCCCACGCGCGGGCGCCTCATTACACCGAACTGGCCCGGATCCTCGGGCTCTCCCCCGAAGGCGGCAGGCGGCTGATGCGCCAGGCGGCCGACGTCGCCGATCGGGAGGGAGCGGCCGCATGCTGGATGGCGGCCGACACGGACTACGTCGAGGGCTGGGCCCCCTTCTCGAATCTGCCGACCCACCACCGCTTGAAGATCGACGGGCGGGAAGGCTGGTACGGCCAGTGAGGGATTGAAACGCTGGCCGTGCGCTGGCTGTTCCCCGGAAAGGAAGTCCAGATCGACACCATCTGTCTCGATTGCGGCGAGCCGATCACGATCCGCATGAACGACCGGGAGATTCTTTCCGCCGATCCTCCAACCATCGTGGGCTACATTACGTCGCCTTTCACCCGATGGCGGGAGGGCTCGACCCCCTTCAATTGAGGGCGCATGAATCTCTTCCGGTCGGAAGAGCATGTCAAGCGCTGGGGCCTGTACGATCCCGCTTCCGAGGATTTCATCATGGCCGTTGCCGACTGGGCCGATGTCTTCAGCGGCCCGATGCACCGCAATCGGCTGGACCCGGACTACCTCGAGCGGTCGGGCGAGTATCTGGCGGAGTACCATCGGCGGCTCAATGAACGGGGAAAGGCGACCTCCTTCTGGATGATTCCCTTTATCCAGGGCCTCGAAGCCATCTCGCTCGAACGCTACCGGGTTGTCGGGAACTACATCCGCTTCGAAGCCGAAGTGCTGAACGCCCTCAAGGATGTCCGGGCGAGGATTCAGGCTGGCCTGGTTCAACCCGGCCACCGAAGGGAGAACCACCTCCTATGGGCGCCGCCTGGTAGCGGGAAGACCTTCTTCGTCCAGCAGGTGGCCGAGGCGCTCGGTCCATCGGCGGCGTACGCTGAACTCAATCTCGCGCGGATGGACGAAGGCGGCTTCCGGGCGGCGCTGGCCGGCTGGGAGGCCGACGAGTCGGCCCGCCTTGTGTTGATCGACGAAGTCGATGCCCGATCGGGCGAACGATGGCCCTACGAAGCCCTTCTCCCGTATCTCGACCTGGGAATGGAAGGGGGCCGACCGCTCGTGATCGTCCTGGCCGGGAGCTCGGCTCACAGCCTGGATGAGATGAAGCGGCAGATGGCCGAACGGCCGAAGGGAAAGGATGTCCTCAGCCGGGTGCCCGGGGAACACCAGGCGGTCATCCCGGCGATGACCTTCGGGGACCGCGTCCTTGTGATGTTGAGCCAGTTCCGGCAGGCGGGTCGGGAGCTGGGTCGCGAAATGCGTTCGGTCGAAAAGATGGCGCTCTACTACGCCGCCGTCAACCCCCGGCTGGCGAACGTTCGGCAACTGCGGGAATTCGCTGTCCGGGCGGTTGATCGCGTCCGTCCGGGCGACGACCGGGTGAAATACGACAGCCTGTTCGAGCCCGGCGATCCGGCCAACAAGCTCTTCTGGCTCGAAGCCCACGAGATGGCCCGGGCGCTGGTCAACTCGTTCGTGCTGGTGACGGACTAGGAATGGCGTCCGCGGTGTATAAACCCAGGTTCGCACACCCCCTGGGAAGAACTCCGCCTCCCCTCAGTGATCCCGAGAAGTAGAATGATGGGCCAGATCTGGTGAGGAACGCGGCCTTGGCGCCGCCGACAAGGAAGCCATCCGAAAGTATGGAGCAAGTGATGCCCCTTCGTCCCAAACAACTACCGTCTTGTCTTGCCGGCCTGATCCTACTGGCCGCGATTGCGCTTGCCGCCTGCACTCCTTCGGTCGGAGCGGGAACCAGCGCGGACACTCTCCCGGAGCCGGGGCGGATCGACTCTCTCCAAGACCTCAGGTCGATCCTGGGCCGGATCGCCGATGCACCGCCGGATGCCGCCCAAAGACAGGCCGATCAGCTCTACGGCCAACTGGTGGCCGAACGGCAAGTGCCATTGGCCCTGGGCACGTGGGTGGCCTTCTTCTTCAAGGGAGAGGCCGAGCAGGTCCATTGGCGCGGAGCGTTCAGCAACTGGCAGGAACCAGGGGCCCGGGGAGAACGCGTCGGGGACACCGACCTGTGGGTGGGCTTGGTCGAGATGCCAACAGCCACCCGAAGCGAGTACCAGATGAGAGTCGATGGGGCCGATTGGCAGGCCGACCCGGCCAACCCGGATCAGCAGTGGAGTGGCCTGAGCGGCCAGAACAGCCTGCTCACCATGCCGGGTTTCGCGGTGACCGACGAAGGTCTGTCCCGCACGGCAGCGGATGTGGGAACCCTGACCGGGGATCGAGTGATCGACAGCGAGTCGCTGGGGTATGCCGTCAACTACCGCGTCTACACCCCGTCCGGCTATGCGAATCTCAAGTCGCTGCCGGTCATGTATCTACTCGACGGCAATGACTTCGTCGACGAGCGCATGGGGGCGATCGTCATCGTCCTTGACAACATGATCGCCAGCGGGCGGGTCCAACCCCTACTGGCGGTGTTGATCGATGCGCGCGACCCCGCCGATCCTGGACGGAACCGCCGCGAGGAGGAATTTCTTGCGCGCCCGGAAGAATATGCCCGGTTCATCACCGAGGAACTTGTGCCGGTGATTGATGCCGCGTACCGGACGGATCCGCGGCCTGAGGCTCGCGTGATCGTGGGCGTGAGCTACGGGGGAGTGAGTGCCCTCTACATTGCAGCCGCAGCGAGCGACGTGTTCGGCAACCTGGCAGCAATGTCCCCTGCCATGTGGGTGTTCGGTGAAGAGACGTCCTTGGCCGATCCCCGGATGGTGGCCGGCATCCAGCGGATGAGGCCGACGATCATGGCGACAGTCGAGTGCGGAGGGGAAACCGGACATCGCTGCCCGCGACTGCCGGTGAAGTTCTTCCTCACCGCGGGCCTCCCGACCTGGGATGTGGGCGATCTATCGGAAATGAAGGCCGTCCTGGAGGGTGCGGGCTATCCGGTGGAGCTCCATCAAGTCCGCGAAGGTCACAGCTGGGCTCAGTGGCGTGGGCTGACCGACGAACTCCTCGAGTACTTCTTTGGCTCGGGGGAGGCGAACTGACTCGCGCCGGGAGAGCCATTGCCGGCTGGGAGCCTCACGAGGCGCCTCACCGGTGTCGGCGCACCCGTTCACGGTCGAGGTTGCTTGACAGCCCTCACCCGGGACCGTAGAATCGCGCGACAAGTCGCACAGCCAGGGGAGAGACCGGCACTGCCGGGCACCGAAGGGGCAAGCCTCGATCGCCGCGCCGGCCCGAGGCGAAACTCTCAGGTCCAAGGACCCTGACTGGCAGGCCCTCTGGAAAGTCGTCCGACACCGAAGGGGCAAGCCCACGTCCGGGCGAATCTCTCAGGTCATGGACAGAGGGGCGCACGCGTTTTCGGCGTGCGCCCTTGCGCGTGCCGACCGGAGGAGGCCCGGATGGACTTTCCCAAGGATCTCAAGTACACGAAGAACGATGAGTGGATTCGGATCGAGGCGGATCAGGGCACGATCGGGATCACCGACTACGCCCAGGATCAACTCTCCGATATCGTCTTTGTCGAGACGACGCTAGCCGCCGGCGAGACGGCGGGCAAGGGCGCCGCCTGTGCCACGATCGAATCGGTCAAGGCCGCCGCCGAGGTCTATCTTCCGCTCGGTGGGACGGTCTCGGCAGTCAACGAGGATCTCCCCCAGACTCCGGAACAGATCAACAGCGATCCGTACGGAGCCGCCTGGATCCTGCGGATCCAGATCGCCGATCCGTCGGAGGCAGGGGAGCTGCTCGACGCCTCGGCCTACGAGGCCTACTGCAAGGAGCGCAGCGGCTGATGGCCTACATCCCTCATACGGACGAAGACCGCCGGGCGATGTTGGCGGCGATCGGCGTGCGATCGATCGACGAGCTGTATCAAGCCGTGCCGGCCGCCCATCGCTTCCCGAATCTGGATCTGCCCGACGCTGTTTCCGAGCTCGAGGTGGCGACCGAGCTGCAAGCGCTCTCGGAAGCCAATTTCGACCTCCGGCACAATGCGTGCTTCCTGGGAGCCGGCGCCTATCATCACTTCATCCCGTCCGTCGTCGATCACATCCTGCGGCGGAACGAGTTCTACACGGCCTACACGCCCTACCAGCCGGAGGTCTCCCAGGGCACACTGCAGGCGATCTTCGAGTACCAGAGCCTGATCTGCAACCTGACCGGGATGGACGTGTCGAACGCCTCGCACTACGACGGGGCGACGGCCTTGGCGGAGGCCGTCATCCTGGCCCTTAATCATCATCGCGGCAAGCGCAACAAGATCATCCTCTCGCCCGCCATTCACCCCCACTATCGACAGACCGTTCGGTCCTATATGCAGGGGATGGACCTGACGATCGTCGGGGATGAGGATTGTTGCCACGGTCCGGAGGAGTTGGCCAAGGCAATCGACGCCGATACGGCGCTGGTCGCCGTGGGTTACCCGGACTTCTTCGGTCACATCGTCGACTTCACCGCCCTGGGTGAGGCGGCCCACGCCGCTGGCGCTCTCCTGTGCGTCGTCGTGAATCCGCTCGCGCTCGGAATGCTGCGTCCCCCATCGGAGTTCGGCGCCGATGTCGTCGTCGGTGATGGGCAGCCGCTGGGGATCCCAGTGTCCTTCGGTGGACCTCACCTCGGCCTGTTCACGACGCGCCAGGAATACGTCCGCAAGATGGCGGGTCGGCTGGCCGGAGAGACGGTCGACAGCCGCGGCCAGCGAGGCTATGTCCTGACGCTGACGCCGCGAGAGCAGCACATCCGCCGCGAGAAGGCGACCTCGAACATCTGCACCAATGTCGCCTTGATGGCGCTGGCCTCGGCCGTCTACCTGAGCGTGATGGGGCGGCAGGGCATGCGCCGGGTGGCTGAGTTGTGCTACCACAAGGCACACTACGCCGCCTCGGAAATCGGCCGCGTGGAGGGCTTCCGGATCTGGAACCAAGGGCCCTTCTTCCATGAGTTCGTCGTCGCTTGCCCCCGCCCGGTGGCGGAGATCAACGAGCACCTTCTGGATCACGAGATCATCGGGGGCTATGACCTCGGAGCCGACTATCCCGAACTCGCCGGGAACATGCTGGTTGCTGTGACCGAAATGAACTCGCGGGACGAGATCGACGATTTCGTAGCTGTCCTCGAGGAGGCGGCCCATGATTGAGCCGCTGGTCTACGACTTGTCTTCGCCCGGCCGCCAGGGTGTGACCCTGCCGGAGCTCGACGTCCCGGCAACGGATCTCCCCGCCGATCTGACGCGTGAGGCGGCGCCGCTGCCAGAGCTTTCCGAGATCGATGTCGTCCGGCACTTCGTCCGTCTTTCTCAGCTCAATCACTCGATCGATACGGGGTTCTATCCGCTCGGGTCTTGCACGATGAAGTACAACCCGAAGATCAACGAGGATATGGCCCGGCTAAGCGGGTTTGCCCATACTCATCCGCTGCAGGATCCGACCACGGTACAAGGCAACCTGGCCTTGATGTACAGCCTGCAGGAGTGGTTGAAGGAGATCGGCGGATTCGCCGGAGTCGCCCTGCAGCCGGCAGCCGGCGCCCATGGAGAACTGACCGGGATCCTGATCATTCGGGCCTTCCATCGGAGTCGAGGGGACCTCGGCCGGAACAAGATCCTGATCCCCGACTCGGCCCACGGGACGAACCCGGCGACGACGGCCATGGCCGGCCTGCAGGTCGTCGAGCTTCCGTCGGATAGCCGCGGCAACGTCGACCTAGACAGCCTGCGAGCCGCGTGCGACTCAAGCGTGGCCGGCCTGATGCTGACGAATCCAAACACGCTCGGTCTCTTTGAGGAGCATGTTCTCGAAGTGGCCGACCTTGTCCATGGATGCGGCGGCTTGCTGTACGGCGACGGGGCCAACATGAACGCCCTGCTCGGCGTGGTCCGACCGGGCGATCTCGGGTTCGACGTGCTCCACTACAACCTGCACAAGACGTTCTCGACGCCGCACGGGGGCGGCGGCCCGGGTTCGGGGCCGGTGGGGGTTGGCGAATCCCTCGTGGACTTTCTGCCCGGCCCCGTTGCCGACATCGTCGAGCAAGGCGGCGATGACGACGCTCCCCTGTATGGACTGGTCATGCCGGCCCGGTCGATCGGCCGCGTGAAGGCCTTCCACGGTCACTTCGGGATGTTCGTGCGGGCCTTTACCTACATGCGGATGCAGGGCAGGGCCGGCCTGCGATCCGTGGCGGATCATGCCGTCCTCAATGCCAACTATCTTCGCGCCCGGCTGCAGTCGACCTACCACGTTCCCTTCGACCGGATTTGCATGCACGAGTTCGTCGCCGAAGGTCGGTGGGAAGATGCCCCGGGGGTTCGGGCGCTCGACATCGCCAAGCGCCTGATGGACTTTGGGTTCCATCCTCCGACCAACTACTTCCCCTTGATTGTGCATGAGGCGCTGATGATCGAGCCGACCGAGACGGAGAGCAAGGAGACCCTCGATCGGTTCATCGAAGCGATGGAGGCGATCGCCGCCGAGGCGCGCTCCGATCCCGAGACGCTCCACACCGCTCCCCATACGACGCCCTTCGGCCGTCTCGATGAAGTTCGCGCCGCCAAGGAGCTCGTCCTGTGCTGTCGGCCGGCATGGCTGGACGAGGCGCAGGCTGCCGGTTCAGGAGGCTAGTATGCCCGTTCTCGTCATTCTCTCGATCGCCGCGACGATCCTGGTCAACGCGCTGGCGAATGCCCTTCCGATCAACGGCCAGACCACGGGCGATATCTCGAACCGCCTGGATGTGCTGTTCACCCCCGCCAATTACGTGTTCGCCATCTGGGGCGTGATCTATCTGGGGCTGGTCGCCTTCGCTGTGTTCCAGGCGCTTCCGTCGCAGAAGGACAACCCGCGACTCGGGCGGGCGCGGCCCTGGCTGGCGGCCAGTGGGCTGGCGAACATCGCCTGGATCTTCTTGTGGCACTATGAGCAATTCCCGCTGACCGTGGTCGCTATGGTTGCCCTGCTGGTCATGGTGGGGCTGACGTACCTGCGGTTGGAGGTCGGGGTCACGCCGGTCTCCGGACAGGAGCGCTGGCTCCTTCAGATCCCGATCGGGATCTACTTTGGATGGGTCAGCGTGGCGACGATCGCCAACATCTCCGCCCTGTTGTGGGTGCTTGGGTGGGGAGGCTTCGGCCTCGATCCGGCGATCTGGACGGCGCTGATGATCGCGGTCGCCCTGGTCGTGGGAGCCGGGGTCGCTTTGCGGCGCGCCGACCCGACCTTCCCGCTCGTCCTCGCATGGGCCTTTGCCGGGATTGCGATCCGCAACGCAGGGGTCCCGACAGTCGCCTACGCCGCCTGGGTGGCGACGGCTGGTGCCTTGGTGTTGGCCTTCCTCGGCTGGCGACGGACGCCAGGGCTATCGCAGGCGACAGCCTAGCTCCCGTCGAACCAACCCCGAGAACCGACGTTGCACCACGCAGACGCCCGGCCACAATCGGCCGGGCGTCTGCAACGATGGCATCGCCGCCCCGGTTCCCCTACGCACACCGGAGCCTGAGTGGCTTTTCTCCAGCCTACCGGAAGCCTCTCAACGGACTCTCAACCGCGCCCATGGGTCCTTGGTTCGGGGGGCTTGGCCTTCTGGGGTAGAATCGCCTCCCCCATGAAGCCGGAACGATCGTCCGACAAGGCCTTCGAGGTTCGAAAAGGCCACCCCAGGCCGACGGTCGAGTTGTACCTTCCCGACGGCAGGGTGATCGAGGGCCCACGCGGTGCCCCGTTGTCGGATTTCGTTGGGAACCTGGAGGGGGAGACCGCGCCGATCGTCGGGGGCGTCCTCAACGGAGAACTGCGCGAGCTGACGTTCCCGATCGAAGTCGAGGCCAAGCTCCGGCCCGTGACCATGGCCGAGTCGGATGGGATGCGGATCTACCGTCGTTCGTTGACCTTCCTGCTGGCGGCGGCTTTCGAAGAGCTCTTCCCTGGCGCCTGGTTGACGGTCGATCACTCGGTATCTTCCGGCGGGTACTACTGTCAGGTCGGAGATCGACCGCCTCTGACCCTCGAGGAGCTGGGGGCCCTCGAAGCGCGGATGAGGAGCCTGGTCGAGGACGATATCCCATTCGCCAAACTTCAGGTCCCCGTCGAGGAAGCCATCGCCCATTTCGAAAGGCTGGGGTACGCCGACAAGGTTCGTCTCCTGCATCATCGGCGCAAGCCGCGCCTGGTCTTGTATGGCCTGGGTCCCCATCGCGACTACCATCACGGCTACATGCTCCCCAGCAGCGGTTACCTGCGCTGGTTCGGCCTCGTCCCCACCGGCGACGGCTTCACGCTGCGCTTCCCTCGCCGCCGGGCTCCCCAAGAGCTGCTGCCGCTGCCCGAGTACCCCAAACTACTGACGACCTTCCGGCAGTACGGGGCCTGGCTCGACACGCTCGGGATCGGGTATGCCGGGGCCCTCAACGATGCCATCGCCGAGGGACGGGCGGCGGAGGTCGTGCTGGCCTCGGAGGCTTTGCATGAACAGCGGATCGCGGCGATCGCCGGGGAGATCGCCGAGCGCCTAGACAGCGTTCGCCTGGTCTTGATCGCCGGCCCCTCGGCTTCCGGGAAGACCACGTTCTCCAAGCGGTTGTCCGTCCAGCTGATGGCCCGGGGCATCCGTCCGTTCCCACTCGAGCTCGATTCGTTCTTCGTCGACCGGGCGGCCACCCCCCGAGACGAGAACGGGGCCTATGACTTTGAGTCGCTGGCCGCCCTGGATCTGGACCGGCTCAACCACGATCTACACAAGCTGATTTCCGGCGAGACCGTGCGGCTGCCGCGCTACGACTTCAAGCGCGGGATCCGCGAGGATGGGCTGGAAGCGCGCCTCGCGCCCGGGCAGGTCCTCCTGCTGGAGGGGATCCACGGCCTGAACCCGGAGCTGACGCCGCGCCTGCCGCCCGGACAGGCCTACCGCATCTATGCCTCGGCGCTGACCCAACTGAACCTCGATCGCTACAACCGGGTGTCGACGACGGACACCCGGCTCATCCGCCGCATTGTGCGGGACGCCTCGCAGCGGGGATACAGCGCGGCCGAGACGATCCAGCGCTGGGAGTCGGTCCGGCGCGGCGAGAAGCGCAATATCTTCCCATTTCAAGAGAACGCCGACGTGATGTTCAATTCGGCCCTGGTGTATGAGGCCTCCGCCCTCGTCCCCTTGGCCGAGCCCCTCATCCGCCAGGTCGCCTCGGGCACTCCCGAGCATGTCGAGGCCAAGCGCTTGCTGGCTTTTCTCGAATGGTTCCTCCCGCTCCCGCAGGAGCTGGTGCCCGACAATTCCCTCCTGCGAGAGTTCATCGGGGGCTCGATCTTCGAGCATCTCAAGGCTTGGCCCCGCCTGGAGGGAGGCCAGGGGCCGCTGCCTCGTGGCCGGTGAGGGGCGGCGGACGCCCAAGTGTCCGGTCGGAGAGGCCGTCGGCGGCGTCAGCGCGTCTCGTGACGCTTCCCCGCGGCCAAGACCCCCGACCGTGACCTACTTCACACTGTAAAGCGCACTTGGACGGTGAACCTCCTCTGATTGGGTAGATGCAGGGCCCAGGACTAGCCGCGGGACTGTCCTAGCAGTCAGATGTGCCGAGTTGGCGAGGCTGAGGCCGTCGGCTCTTTCGCGCTGAACCCGCGTCGGATGGGCGAATTCGGTGTATTATGGTTGCGAATCCAGTAGGTGTGTCGTCCCGGGTAACGTGGCGGGGTCCCGGACGGGATCGCGCGCAGCGTGAGAACCGGGCTTTTTTGCCCCCTGCGCCCAGGCGGATAGTGTGCTCGGATTGATCGGCAAGACGATCTCTCACTATCACATCCTCGACCAGATCGGTCAGGGTGGGATGTCGAGCGTCTTCCACGCCGTCGATCTCAACAATGATCGGGCGGTCGCGATCAAGATCCTCTCGCCGTACATCGCGCACGAAGCTCGTTTCAAGGCCCGCTTTGAGCGCGAGATCAAGCTTCTCCGGCGCCTGCAGCATCCGAACATCATGCCGATCCTCGATTTCGGCGAAACCGAGGGATTGGCATTCATCGTCATGCCGTATGTCGGCAGCGGGACCCTGCATGAAAAGATGGCGAAGGGTCCCCTCGATCCCAAGGACGGTGCCCGAATCGTGGGGCAGCTGGCTTCGGCGCTCGAAATGGCCCATCAGGCCGGGGTGGTCCACCGCGACGTCAAACCGTCGAACATCCTGCTCGACCCGATGGGCAATGTCCTACTCTCCGACTTCAGCTTCGCCCACCAGAATGACGCCTCCCAGAACCTGACCGGCTCAGCCCTGATCGGGACGCCGTCGTACATGTCGCCTGAGCAGTGCCGGGGTGAACCCATCGACGCCCGATCCGACCAGTACGCCTTCGCTGTCATCCTGTACCAGATGACGACCGGGCGATTGCCGTTCGAAGCCGACACGCCGATGGCGATTGCCCTCAAGCATGTCAACGAACCACTGCCCCGACCGAGCCTCATCAATCCCAGCCTCCCGGACGAGATCGAGATGGTGCTGGTCAAGGGGCTGGCGAAGGATCCAGCACTGCGCTACGCCTCGGTGATGGCCCTCAGCAATGCTTTCCAGGAGGCGATGGAAATCGCCCTCGACCCGGCCCGGCGCTCGGCCCGGACCCAGAACATCGAGAAGACGACGGCGATCTACAACAAGTATCAGAACGTCAAACCGGAACCTCGCCGCCGCTGGTTCGAGCGATCCGCCGTCCTGGCGGCTCTGCTGCTGCTCATCGCCTGCCCGGCTTCGGCCGCCGCGACGGTGTACTTCTACCCCGATCTACTCAGTGGAGGGGTGAACGCGGCGGAGGCGCCGGTCGACGTCGAGGCCACCGTCTTCGCGTTGCTGACGGCCAATGCGCCTGCGCTCGGCGGAGACGAAGACCCCGGCAGCATGCAGACCGCCGTCTACGCCGCCGTGGTCCAGACTCTGCAGGCGACCGGAGCACCGCTGGACGAGCCGGCGTCTGCCCTGGCGGCGGGGTTCGAGGCGAGCGGGACCCCGCTCCCGACCTTGCCGGGTGGCTTCGTCTTCCCGACCATCCCGGCCACAGGTACTTCTGTTCCCAGCGGCGGTCCGGAGGCGACGGCGACGAGGACGAAGACTTTGGCGCCCGGCGAGACCCCGCCGACGCCGGCCCCGACCCCAACGCCGTCGCGCACGTCCACGCCGGGCCCGTCCCCGACGAGCTCCCCCGGGCCTTCTCCGACATCAATGGTGGTACATACGGCGACGCCGGCGCCGGGATCGCCAACGCCGACCGTCCCGTACGCCTCCCCTTCGGTCATTGCGGCGACGATGACGTCGGAGCCGACAAGCACCAACCCGCCGCCGGCCACAAGCACGCCCCAACCGCCACCGACGAACACCCCAAGACCGGTTAACCCGAACGCCTGCAACGACAATCCCTCGAATCCGAACTACTGCACGCCAACACCCGGCGAGTAGTAGGATCGAATGGGCCGCGGGCGCATCGCCCGGCCGGCAAAGGAAGACCCGGAGCTTGGCCGCCAACCGCGTCTTCGTCACCCTCCGGGGCTGGCTTAGAGAGCCTGAGCAAGCAAGCAATCTGCAAGTTGGGCGAACCGCCAGCTGAAAGCCCGACGCAATCCCGGCATCTCGATTTCGCGCTTATCATCAGGGGTAGACCGGATTGGATCCCTCCGGGAGCACACGCTTGCCCGGTGGGTGTTTGGCGTCGGTGACGGGAGGCCATGCTAGGACTGGTCGGTAGGACGCTGTCGCACTACCACCTCCTGGCCCAAATCGGCCAGGGCGGGATGTCGTCCGTCTTCCGGGCCGTCGACCTCAACACCGACCAGACCGTCGCCGTCAAGATCCTCTCGCCGATGATCGCCCACGAACCGCGTTTCCGGGCGCGTTTCGAGCGCGAGATCAAGCTCCTGCGCCGCCTCCAGCATCCCAACATCATTCCGATCCTGGACTTTGGCGAGGCCGACGGCTTGGCGTTCATTGTCATGCCCTTCGTCGGCACGGGCACGCTGGCCGACCGCATGCTCGACGGCCCAATTGATGCGGTCACTGGAGGGCAGATCATCGGTCAGCTGGCATCCGCCCTACAATGCGCACACGAAAACGGCGTCATCCATCGCGACGTAAAGCCCTCGAATGTCCTTCTCGACGAGCAGGGGAATGTTCTGCTGTCGGACTTCAGCTTCGCCCACCAGTCGGATGCCTCCCAGGACATCACCGGCTCGGCTCTGATCGGGACCCCGTCGTACATGTCGCCCGAGCAGTGCCGCGGCGAGGAAATCGACGCACGTTCCGACCAGTACTCCTTCGCGATTGTTCTGTATCAAATGTCGACCGGACGCCTGCCGTTCGAAGGCGATACGCCGATGGCGATCGCCATGAAGCACGTGAGCACCCCGCTGCCTCGACCGCGCGAGGTCAACCCGAACTTGCCGGCCGAAGTCGAAATGGTGCTCATCCGGGCGCTGGCGAAGGATCCGACGCTGCGCTATCCGTCGGTCCAGGATCTGAACGAGACGTTCCAGGCGGCCCTTGGGATGGCCCTGGATCCGAAACGCCGCGTCGCTTCGATGGCCAGCACGGCCGACCTCGACCGGACGGCCGTGCTCTATCGCAAGTACCAGAATGTCAGGCCACCACCGCGCCGTCGCTGGTTCGAGCGATCGGCGATCCTGGCCACTCTGCTCCTGCTTCTCGCCTGCACCATCTCCGCCGGGGCGATCGTCGTCATCTACCCCGAAGTCTTCAACCCGGCTGCGGCTGCGTCATCGCTCAGCGACGGCGAAATCCAGGCCACCGTCAACGTCCTGCTCACGGCGAATGCGCCGGCGGCCGGGACCGAGGTGCCACCGGGCGCGCTCGAGACGGCGATCTACGCAGCCGTGCTGCAAACCCTGGCATCCACAGAAGGGATCGCCGTCCCCACGGATGCCTTTCCCACCGAGGACCCGCTATTGACCTCGACCCCGACCACGGTCATCCTGTTCCCGACGCGGACCCCGACGCGTACGCGCACCCTGGCTCCGGGCGAGACGCCCCCCTCGCCGACCCGAACCCCGACCGCTTCGAGAACCCCAACTCCCAGCGCCACTGGAGCTCCGACGTCTACGCCGAGCAATACCTTGCCGCCCACGTCGACGCCTCCGCCGACAGCCACCAACACCTCCGTTCCCCCGACACCGGCACCGTCGGATACGCCGATCCCCAGCACCTGCAAGGACAAGCCTCACCCCATCTTCCCAACCTGCACGCCGGCTCCCTGACGAACCTCTGGCTGCGACAGTCGCTTGGCACGGGAACCGAGAACGCTTCCCTCGAGCAGGCCTTCCGCTTCGGATTCAAATGCCCCCAACCCGATTCGGGCCTTGAAGATCAGAGAATGGAATGCGGGCAAGAAGGGAAGGCGAGCCGGGCCGGCGCCGTACCTAGTCCGTCACCTCGGGGCGATCCAGCGATTGATCCTCCCACGAGATCGGATCTTCGGCCGGCTCGAGGTGAGTGAACACGGTCACCCCGGGGACCGCTCGCCGGATCTTGGCCTCGATCTCCTCCAGCATCTCGTGACCGCGCTGCACCGTCCACTCTCCGGGAACCTGGATGTGGACCGAGACGAAGGCGCGCGCGCCGGCCTGACGGGTCCGCAACGCATGGGAGCCGATCCCGCGGGCGACGTAATGGCGCAGGATCGCCTCGACCGCAACCAGTTCCTTCTCCGGTAGCGCCGTATCCAACAATCCGAGGGTCGAGCGGCGCAACAGCCGCCCGCCGGCATAGATCAGTTGACCGCCGACGAGGATCGCCACGATCGGGTCGAGGCGTTCCCACCCGGTAAGGGCGACGATGCCGACTCCGGCGACCACAGCTGCCGAGGTCCAGACGTCGGAGAGGAGATGCTGGGCATCGGCCTCCAGGGCGATCGAGCGCTCGCGGTGGCCCACGCGTCGCAGGATCAGGCCGACTGCAAGGTTCACCAGCGCCGCCAGGATGGTGATCAAGATGCCGATCCCTGGAACGGTCAGGGGTTCCGGATGGAGCAGCCGATTCACGGCTTCGACCAGGATCGCGGCGGCGGCCAGAACGATCAGCGTCCCTTCGACGCCGCTGGAGAAGTACTCGATCTTCCCGTGACCGTAGGCGTGATCTTCGTCCGGAGGCCGGGCCCCAACCGTCAGGGCGACCAGGGCGACGATCGCGGCTCCGAGGTTGACCAGTGTTTCCAGGGCGTCCGACAAGACCGCCACGGATCCCGTCAGGGCGAAGGCGGTCGATTTCATCGCCAGCGTGACGATCGCTGCGCCGATCGAGAGCCAGGCATAGCGGGTCAGGCTGGAGCGGGAGACGTGGGTCATGGGGAAATTCTAGCCCGAAGTTGAGGGACGGCCAGCTAGGAAAGGAAGGCCTGGATGATCCACAGGGTGATCATCCCTGTGGCGATGGAGGCCCAGGCATTGCGGGTCCGCCAGCCCACCAGGCCGGCAAGGGCGGCGGGGAGGACCCTTGGATTCCAGGTTGCGCTGGCGGCGCCGGAGGGGATCAAGACTTGCGGGACGAGGACGGCGGCCAGAACCGCAGGAGCTACGAGCCGGAGGCCCCGTTGGAAGACCGCCGGGAAGCGGATCCGCTCCGGGAGGATGAGAAACGACAGGCGGCTGCCGTAGGTCACGGCCATCCCTCCCAGGATCACGAGCCAGACGTCAGGCGCGCTCATCCAGCCGCCTCCCGGCGCGGCCTCAACGTCTCGACGGCGACGCCGAGGCCCACGGCGAAGAAAGTCGCCAGGACCAGGCCGAGCCCGTAGGGAAGATCGTGAAGAACGAGGGAAAGGACTCCTCCGGCCAAGGCCGCGGCCCAGCTTGGGCGATCGATCAATGAAGGGATCAACAAGGCAAGAAAGGTCAGGGGCAGCACGAAGTCCAGTGACCAACTTTCCGGGATCCTGGCGCCGAACAGGATCCCGCCGGCGGTGGAGAGTTGCCAGGTTGCCCACAAAGCAAGTCCTGACCCGAGGAAGTACCTGCGGGGGTGAGCCAGGCCCCCGGCGCGCAGCCGCGTCACCGTCACGGCATAGGCCTCATCCGTTAACAGCCAGGCGACGGCGGCGCGCGCTCGGAGGGGCAATCGGGCGAAGGTCGGCGCGAGACTGGCGCTGTAGAGGCCGTGCCGCAGGTTGACCATCAGGATCGTCAGGATGATAACCACCGGCGCGGCGCCCCGGGCGATCAGATCGACCGCCACGAACTGCGACGAGCCGGCAAAGACGAACAGGGAAAGGCCCTGAGCTTCGAGCGGCGACAGACCCGCCTCGAGCGCCAACGCCCCGAAGACGAGCCCGAAGGGGACGACGCCGACAAGGAGGGGAACCGTATCTCGGGCGCCGGCCCAGAAATCCTGCCGAGGGGTTTGCGGGCGGGTTTCCATTCTGGAGCGGTAGCCGCTCACTCTACCCCATTTTTGCGCGTTGGCGGAACGGAATCAGGCCCGCCTTGTTCCTGCCGGCTGACACCGAATCCCCATCGACCCACGGTGCATGAGCACAAGGATTGGGTAGCCCGCAGGTGAAGGGTGGTGGCTGCCGGAGGCACCGGGGCCGCCTACGAGGGCATCACCACCGCAGGGACGAAAGGTTGGCGGCGTGGTTCTACTGGTGCAGGATTTGGGAGAGGAAGAGCTTCGTCCGCTCGTGCTGCGGTCTCCCGAAGAACTGCTCAGGAGGACCGATCTCGACCAGGTTCCCGAAGTCGAAGAAGGAGATCCGGTCGGCGACCTCGCGAGCGAATCCCATCTCGTGCGTGACGACAACCATCGTGATGCCCGTGTGGGCGAGCTCCTGCATCACGTCGAGTACTTCCTTGATCATCTCGGGATCGAGCGCCGAGGTCGGCTCGTCGAAGAGCATGATGCGAGGCTCCATCGCCAGGGCGCGGGCGATCGCCACGCGTTGCTGCTGACCTCCCGAAAGTTGACCGGGGTACTTGTCGGCCTGCTCCGGGATCCCGACCCGCTCGAGGAGCTCCATCGCTTTGGAATCGGCCTTTGCCTGAGGCCAGCGTCGCACCCAGACAGGGGCCAGGGTCAGGTTCTGGCGCACGGTCAGGTGCGGAAACAGGTTGAACTGCTGGAAGACCATCCCAATCTCGCTGCGGATGGCGGCGATGTTGCGCACGTCGGTGCTGAGCTCGATCCCGTCGACGATGATCGTGCCTTCCTGGTGCTCTTCGAGACGGTTGATGGTCCGGATGAACGTCGACTTGCCTGAGCCGGACGGCCCGATGATGACCAGGACTTCCCCGCGGCGGATGCGCAGGCTGATGCCTCGCAGCGCCTGGAATTCCCCAAACCACTTCTTGACGTTCTCGCAAACGATGATGTCGTCGCCGGTGTCGATCCGTTCGATGTCAGCCATCGAGGCTCCTCTCAGCGCGTCCCCACGCCCAACTGCTTCTCGACCCGTCGGCTGGCGACGGACATGGCGTAGGCGATGACGAAGTAGAACGCGGCGGCGAACAGATAAACCTCGCGGACCGTGCCGATGAACTCGCGCTGCTTGGTGATGCTGCTCAAGATTCCCAGCAGTTCCAGCAAGCCGACGATGGCGATTAGGGAGGTGTCCTTGAAGATGCTGACGAACTGCCCCATGATCGCCGGGATGACCAGGCGCAAGGCTTGCGGCAGGAGGATCAGGGCGGTGACGAGGAACTCGCTCAGGCCAAGGGCGCGCGCCGCCTGGAGCTGCTCGTGCGGGACGGCCTGGAGGCCGCCGCGTATGACCTCGGCCAGATAGGCGGCGGTGAAGATCGTGAGGCCGGCGATGGCGCGCACGACCCGGTCGATGGTCAGGTCGATCGGTAGGAACATCGGGAGCATCACCTGCGCCATGAACAAGATCGTGATCAGGGGGACGCCTCGGACGACTTCGATGATCGTCACGCACGAGACCCGAATGACGGGCAGGCGGCTCATGCGCCCCAGAGCGAGCAGGACGCCGAGTGGGAAGGAGAGCAGGATCGTGACGGTCGAGAGGATCAGCGTCAGCATGATCCCGCTCCACAGGCTGGGCTGGACCTGGGCCAGGACCGCCTGCGGGTCGTACTCTGGTCGTCCGACCTCAAAGTCGGTCAGGACAAGCAAGACCACCCCGAGAGCCACCACCCACAGGCCGACCAACAGGCGGCGCGCTCCCGAAAAGGCGGCGGCGGTCCTTCCCGCCGCGCCACCCACCAACCAGCCTCCGACCGCTGCCCCTAGGATGATCACAGCTTGCGGGATCGGGACTCCCGCCGGCCCTTCAGTCATGAGACCGGCGGCGGGAAGGTTGAGGGCCAGGAAGACCAGGCCACCGAGCAGCGCCAAGACGCGCGGCACGCGCCGGGACTCAACCGCCCACGTCGCGCCTGCCAGCAGCGCCATGATCCCGAGGGCTGTGGGGGCGCGCCAAGTCGCCTCCAGCACCGGGAGGAGATCGGGGCGGAAGAGAAAGTAGCCGATGTTGTTCGTGATGGTCCGCAGGGTGGGAAGTTCCAGCCCTCCCAGAAGGATGTTGATCAGGAATGGCGAGAGCAGCCACGCGCCGACCATCCAGTTTCGGAAGCGGCGCAGCGCCGCGCCTCGCCAAACGATCCAAGAAAGCGCCGCCAGGAGCAGGACCAGAACGACGCTGGCGACCGGCCGCCAGAGTTCTTCCTGCGGGTAGCGACCCCAGAGGATTACGCGCATGTTCGCCGTGATGACGCCCCAGTTGGCTTCCTGTGTCGCCCATCGGAGGGCGCCCAGGCCAAAGTAGCCCAGCAGGACGACCAGGACGAGAGTCAGGGAGCCATTGAACCAGCCCGAGAACAGGTTCTCGCGTAGCCAGGCGACCGGCCCAGTCGTGAGCCGGGGGGGACGTTCCATCGGGGGATAGCCGAATCGCTCGGCGTGTTCGTCACTCATCGTCCGGGGATCGCAAGTCGCCGGTTGGCGTAGTTCATGACGACGGATATCGTGAGGCTGAGCAGCAGGTAGGTGGCCATCAGCAAGGCAATCACCTGAACCGCTTGTCCGGACTGATTGAAGATGATCTGGGAAACGGCGTAGAGATCAAGATAGCCGATGCCGATGGCGAGGCTCGAGTTCTTCGCCAGGTTGAGGTACTGATTGATGAGCGGCGGGATGATGACCCGCATCGCCTGGGGCAGCACGACAAGCCAGAGGACAAGGCCCTCCGACAAGCCTAGGGAGCGCGCCGCCTCCCGCTGGCCGTGGGACACAGCCAGGATTCCTCCCCGGACGACATCGGCGATGAACGCCCCGGTGTAGAACACGAGACCCAGGAGCAGCGCGAAGTACTCGGGTGTCATCCGCAGGCCCCCGACCATGCGCAGGCCCTCCAGCACCGGGGCTTCCCAGGTAATCGGCGGCTCAGGCAGCAGGAGCCAGCCCAGGACCGGGATCGCGATCACGGGGATCGCGGCCCACAACCACGGGCGCGTCTCCTCGCCGGTGACGCGTCGCCGGCGGATCCGCCGCATCAGGATCCAGGCCGAGAGGGCAATCGCCAGCAACGTCAGCAGCAGCCACACCGTCGCCCCAGCTTGGGACACGGGACGCGGGAAGTAGACGCCGCGCTGACTCAGAGAGATCGGGCCGACTTCGATACGATCTTGCAGGGAGGGCATGGCCAGGACCACGCCGAAGTAGATGAAGAAGAGCTGTACCAGGAGCGGGGTGTTGCGTATGAATTCAACGTAGGCCCGGGCGGCATTCCGCAAGAGCCAGTTGTTGGTCAGCATGGCCACCCCGGCCAGGAGACCGACGATCGTCGTCAGAATGAGTCCAAGGCCGATGACGCTGAGCGAATTGATCAGGCCGACGACGTACGCCCGCCAGTACGGCTCGTTGCGCGCCATGCCGGGGCCCTCGGTGATGGCGAACCCGGCCGTACGACGGAGGAAAGTGAAGCTGAGATCGAGGCCGCGCGCCTGGAGAGCGTCGTTCAGATTCGATATCAACCAGGCGGCGACGATGGCGGCCAGGAGGACGAAGACCGCCTGTCCGGCGATTTGCAGGAACCGAAGATCCCTCCAGAAGGGATCGAGGCGTCGGCCTGACCGGGCCATCGGGGGAACCAAACCGGAGGGCGAGCTTCGGCTCGCCGGGCCCGCCCTCCGGTCGTAGGCTAGTCCAGCGCGCGCACTAGCGCCACGGCTGGGCGTAGATCATCCCGCCCTGGCTCCACAGTGCGTTGAGAGAACCCTCGCGGGGGATGTTCGTCCCCGCCGGGCCGAGGTGGCGATCGTAGATCTCGCCGTAGTTCCCGACGGCGCGGATGACGTCGACCACGAAGTCATTCTCGAGGCCGAGCTTGGCGCCGAATTCGCCCTCGAGGCCGAGCAAGCGGCGGACCTCGGGATCCTGCGGATCGCTGGCCGCCATCTGATCGACGTTGGCGCTCGTGATCCCCTTCTCCTCGGCGATGATGATCGCATTGACCACCCAAGTCACCACATCGCCCCACTGCTGGTCGCCGTGGGCCCACACCGGACCGAGGGGTTCCTTCGACATCGTCTCGGGCAGGATCACGTGGTCTGCCGGGGTCGCCAACCCGGTCCGCAGGCCGGCCAGCTGAGACTTGTCGGAAGTCAACCCGTCGCAGCGCCCCTCGTCGTAGGCGGCCGCGGTGGCGTCGCTGGTATCAAGCACCAGCGCTTCATAGTCGAGGCCGCGGACGTTGAAGGCGTCGGCCAGGTTCAGCTCGGTCGTCGTTCCGGCGAGCACGCAGATGGTTGCGCCGCCCATATCGTTCAGGGAGGTGAAACCGTCGGCCTTGCGAACCATCATGCCCTGCCCGTCATAGAACGTGGTCGGCCCGAAGTCGGCCCCGAGCTCCACGTCGCGGCTCATCGTCCAAGTCGTGTTCCGGATCAGGACGTCGACCTCGTTCGTCTGGAGCGCCGTGAAGCGCTCGGCGGCGGTCAGAGGGCGGAACTCCACCATGGCGGGGTCACCGAAGACAGCCGCCGCCAGGGCGCGGCAGAAGTCGACGTCGAAGCCGACGTTCTGGCCGTTGGCGTCGATGAACCCGAAGCCTGGAACGGTGCTGTTGACGCCGCAGATCAGGTTGCCGCGGGCCTCCACGGCCGCAAGGCGTTCGGATTCCATCGCAATCGTCACCGGTACGTTCACCTGGACTTCCTGGGTCTCGATGACCCGAACTTCCTGGGTGACCACAACCGGTTCAGCCGGCTGGCAGGCGGCCAGGATCAGGCCAAGGCCAAGGGCTGCCAGAATCACAAGACTCATCTTTCGCAACATCGAATCTCCTCCTCCAGAGATGGTCCAGCAACTTCATTCTGAGATACAGAATCGGTGGCGATCGGGGTGCGGTCACCTCCTCCTTGGGCGCAATGGTGGAGGCTCAGCACCTCCGCACCTCGCGCCCGGTATGGTTGGGGCGTTGCGAACCTCCCTGCCGGGGATGGCAGGGTAAAGTGTATCCTAGGCGATACGACGCGGGGTGTCAAGCCGAGGTCGCTCCGGAAGGCGGATCAGGGCGGCCGGCCCCCGTGATAGCATCGGTGTCAGCCGGCTTGGAATGCCCGAATGTCGATGACCGAAGCCTCCTGGAGCGCTCTGATCGAAGGTCCCGAACCATGCGCGTAGGATCGTTCCGGCTCCGCCGAATCGCGCTTGGATGGGTCGTCCTGGCGATCGCGGCATCAGGATGTTCCGCGGTCCTGCCGCCTCCCACGGCCGAGCTGCCGCCAAAGGCCACGGCTCGAGAGGAGCCGCCGCCAACGGTGACAGTCGTGACGCCCGAACCGACGGCGACCGAGCCCCCGACCGCCACACCCCGTCCCCGACCTGCCCGGGTCGTGGTGATCAGCCTCGACGGCCTGCGGCCCGACGCGCTTTCCCCAGACCGGACGCCCACCTTGTGGGCGCTGGCGCAGGCCGGGGCGCATACCCTCACCGCCCAGACGATCCTTCCGTCTGCCACCCTGATGGCCCATGCATCGATGCTCTCCGGCTACGACATCGAGGGGCATGGCGTGACCTGGAATGACTATGTCCCCAGCCTGGGCTTCATCCAATCGCCAACGCTCTTCTCGATCGCCCACGACGCCGGCCTGGAGACCGAGATGGTTGTCGGCAAGGAGAAGTTGGTCCACATTGCCGCTCCAGGAACCGTGACTTCGTTCACGTATGTCCCCAAGGGCGATTTCGGCCTCGCCGAGGAGGCCGGAAAAGCGATCGCCGATGGCTTCGACGTCCTGTTTGTCCACTTTCCAGGACCGGACGCAGCCGGCCACAACTACGGTTGGATGTCGGAGACGTACCTGGGGACGGTCGCCAATAGCGATGAGGCGGTGAGACGAATCCTGGAGGCCCTTGACGCAGCCGGCATGCGCGCGTCGACGTTGATCCTGGTGACGGCCGACCACGGCGGGCATGGAACCCTTCACGGTTCGTCCTTGCCCGAGGACACGACGATCCCGTGGATCGTCGCCGGCCCGGGAGTCGTGCCCGGTACAAAGCTGGCCACCGAGGTGAGGGTCTACGATACGACCGCGACGGCGCTGTGGGCGCTCGGGATGCCGCTTCCCGAGGACCTCGATGGGAAGCCGGTCCTGGAGGCCTTTGGCGAAACCGCCCTGGCCCCAAGGGACCTGGCCGAGATGCTGGCCCCTCCGCCAAAGGTCATCTTCCCGTGCCTTCGGGCGGCATGGTACGGTGAGTTCACTTCCATCCAGAGGGAAGGTGCTCCGGGCATGCGGACCGCGGCATGAGCAATCTCGTCGGGACGATGTTGGATCACTATCGCCTGGTCGAGTTGATCGGCCAGGGTGGGATGGCGACCGTCTACCGGGCTCTCGACACACGCAACTTGAAGGACGTCGCCATCAAGATCCTGTCGAGCACGGCCGTGGGCGACCGACGCTTCGTGCGACGGTTCCGGCGAGAGGCCGGGCTCGTGAAGAACGTCCTCCGTCACCCGCACATCGTGGGCGTACTGGACTACAACGAGGTGCGCGGGCTGGTCTACTTGGTCATGCCGTTCGTCTCCGGGGAGACGCTGCATGATCGGCTGGTCCGCAAGCGGATCTCCGATGCGGAGGCGGCGAGGTGGATCGGACAGGTGGCCGAAGCCCTCGATTTCGCGCACCAGCATGGGATCATTCACCGGGACATCAAGCCCTCCAACATCCTAATCAACGACGCCGGGGATGCCTTCCTGACCGACTTCGGCCTGGCGAGGTTGATCGAAGGATCGAATACCCTGACCGGTTCGATGCTGATGGGGACCCCGGCGTATGTCTCCCCCGAGCAGGGCAGGGGGAAGCGGGTCGACGGACGGTCGGATGAGTACTCGCTGGGAGTGGTTATGTACCAGCTGGCCGCCGGCCGGGTCCCGTTCGAAGGCGGCTCTCCGATGTCCACAGTCCTGATGCACATCCAGGAGCCGGTGCCGCGTCCGAGCCGGTTCAACTCAGCGCTGTCTCCGGCCGTCGAGAAGGTCATCCTGAGAGCCCTGGCCAAGACTCCGGAAGAACGCTATCCGACGGTGGCGGAGATGAACCGGGCCTACCAGGCGGCGGTCAAAGGCGGGCCTTCGACCGAGGCCGAGTGGCTCAACCTGGGCGGAGACCAGGCCGTCGCCCGCCAGGTGCACCAACCG
Source organism: Anaerolineales bacterium (assembly GCA_035471625.1). Classification (GTDB taxonomy): domain Bacteria; phylum Chloroflexota; class Anaerolineae; order Anaerolineales; family E44-bin32; genus DATEVL01. The sequence continues at coordinate 962 of DATIPT010000042.1, read as the reverse complement.
CGCGACGATCGCCCGGCGCGAGGCCGGTCTCCGGTCGTGTGGCTGGCGGCCGGTGCCGCCTTGGCGTTCGTCGTCGTCGTGGCCGTCGGCTTGACCGTCCTGCCGAGCCTGGGAGCGGCTTCCGGACCGGGCACGGTGCCCACGATGGCAGCGGAGCCCACCGCTGGAGGACCTTCCGTCATCGCGGCAGGCGTCACCCCGGCGACGATCGCGACCGCGACGACGACTGCGTCCAGCGAATGTCCCAAGTTGAATCTCGTCGGGTTCCGACACACGGGCCAAGATGTCGTTTGGGCGATCTACAACGGCGAGGCCGGGGCCGTCCGGGTCACGAACATGCAGTTCGCCGTGCCGATCGACAACGCCCTGGTCGATGTCCGGCTTGGCGGGGTCTCGCTCATTGAAGGTGGTTCGAGTGGGACGAGTCCGGTACCAGACCTAGTCGCTCTCGGTGGCGAGTACACCGAGGTCGATCCTGGGACGACGCTCCCGCTCTTGCTCCGGTTCACCTGGCCGGATGAAGGCCGAGGCTATCGCCTGGCGCTCGTCTTCGACACCGGCTGCACACTTGAAACGACGTGGTAGGGCGCGTCCAGTCGCCCGGCTTCCTCTTCGCCAAGCCTCGAATGGATCTCAAGCGACGAAAGTGGTTAGGGCGCCGCGCCGGTCGCGGCGAACCCGGCCTGGCGGGCATGCGCGATCCGCTCGCCCAGCGGCGGGTGAGAGCCGAGCAGGATCACCGACCACCGCGGCAGATCGACTTCGGCAAGGTTCTGGTTCGCCAGACGAGTGAAAGCATCGGCAAGGGCCTCGGGACGACTTGACACTCGCAGCGCATAGGCATCGGCCCGGGACTCGCTCCAGCGGGAGACCGCGTTCTGGATCGGGAGCAGAGCAAGGCCCGTGACGGCAAGGACGAGCGCCAACACCGGCAGGCCAGCCGGATCGGAAGGGGCCTGTAG
>DATIPT010000041.1:0-10626 GCA_035471625.1 Anaerolineales bacterium | reverse complement strand
GTGGAGTCCGCCCGGAAAGCAGGCTGAGTGACCCCGCATCGTGCTCCACCGAGGACCGACGGGCCCCGGGGTGGCAGGGGGCGATGACCGGCCTGCGCGTGATCGGGGGGATCGCCCGGGGACGCAAGTTGCGGAGGGTGCCCGGTGAAGGGACCCGGCCGATTGGGGACCGCGTCAAGGAGTCGCTTTTCAACATCATCGGCGCGGACGTGGAAGCCTCTGCCTGGCTCGACCTCTTCGCAGGGACCGGGAGTGTGGGGATCGAGGCCTTGAGCCGCGGCGCCCGCAGAGCCGTCTTCATCGACAGCTCAAGGGCGGCTACCCGCACGATCCACCACAACCTCGAGACGACAGGGCTCGCTGCTCGAGGCGATGTGGTTCACCTGGACGCCTTTGTCTACTTGGACCGGCCTCCGGGGGAACCGTTCGACTACATCTTCCTGGCTCCGCCTCAGTACCGTGGCCTGTGGATCGCATCGCTGCGGGCCATCGATGGGCACCCTGACCTGTGCAGCGTCGACTCGTGGACGATCGTCCAGATCGATCCGCGCGAGGATGAGCCCGTCGCGCTGGAAAGGCTCAGCCGGTTTGACGAGCGCACCTACGGCCAGACGAGGCTGATGTTCTACCGGGCGGAGTGAGCCGCCGATCTAGTCGAAGTGAACAGCTCCTGATCCATCCGCCCCGAAGGTTTTCAGGCTCGTGAACGGGGCCGCGCCGTCCATGACAGCCAGGGCGCGGGGGAGCAGGGCGGGGAGGTCGCCGACCGTGTCGGCCTGCGCCGCTTCATCGGGCGCAAACCAGGCGAGCTCGCCTTCGCGACCGACCCTCGGATCGCCCTGACCGGCTTCGCCGACAAAGATCACAACCCCGATCCCTGGCGAAGACCCCACGTCGACCACGAGAAGACCGGCCAACAGGATGGTCTTCAAAGACAAGCCGGTCTCTTCGGAGAACTCGCGCCGCGCGCCGTCTTCAGCCGACTCGCCCTGGAGGAGATGGCCGCCAACACCGTTCCAGCGGCCTGCCCACGCTCCCCGGTCGGCCGGGATCCTCTGCAGGAGGACCCGTCCCTCCCGGCAGGCAAAGACCAGGCATCGGGGGATCAGTTGGTACCGGGCGGGGTCCACCCGCTGGCCGGCGAGCGACATCGGCGTCAGTCGGCCAGGCCTTCCACGGACTCGGACACTCCGCTGCTGCGGAGGTAAGTCTGCAGCGAGGCCTGGACGATCTTCCCCGGGATGTGGGTACGGACTTCCGCGAGAGTCTTGCCGACGTTGAGCCGCTCAAAGAGCAGCCTGAATTGAGCTTCCCACGCCTGACTGACCTGAGCCAGCGTGTCCGCCGGAAGATTCCATACGTCGGCCTTGAAGGGGCCGATCGCGTTCTTGCGGGTCTTGTAGTAGAACTGCTCGGCCGTCATGTCCGGCTTGCGGTCCTTGGCGAAGTCGCGGTCGAGGAAGCCGTACATCTTCTGACGCAGCTCCCTCGGAAGATGATCGAACAGGATGTTCTGGAAGTTTGTCGCCAAGTGGACTTCGCAGGCGGCGGCCTCGGCAAACTTCGTGAAGGCCTCTTCCGGCAGGGTTGAGGCGCCGTGCTGGACGGCGCCAGCCAGCCCGTACTTGCGCCGGGCCAGCTGCGAGAGCCGGGCGAGCGTGTCAAAGTCTACCTTCACCTTGGCGATCGAACCGTCCGGAAGGACCACGCCGCCGTGGGACGTGCCGGTCTGGACGGAAATCTTCGAGAGGCCCGGCTTTCCCGGCGCCAGAGCCGAGAAGGCGTGGTTGAAGCCGTCCATGAACCCGACGAGTTCGGGCTCCGTGCTGTTCTGGCCTCCGACTTCACCGATCTCGCCGCCGATGGAGATCGTCACACCTTCCGGTTCGGCGTTGCGGACATCGACCGCCAGCTCGGCGCACAGGGTGAAGTTGAGCATCTGCTGCTCGGCGATCGTCGGGCGATCGAGGTCGACCAGGGTCGAAGTATCGATGTCGATGTTGAAGAAGCCGGCGGCCACCGCCTCGGCGATCAAGTCCCGCACCGCTTGGACTTCGGCTAGCGGGTCACTGGCGAACCGCTTGGCGCTGATCTGGAAGTGGTCTCCCTGGAGGAAGACCGGGCCTTCCCAGCCCTCGGCGACGGCGGCCGCCAGGACGCTGGTGGCGTACTCGGAGGGGCGCTGCTGCGTGTAGCCCATCTCGGAACGGGCGATCTCGAAGATCAGGGCGCCGGCTTGCATTGGCCGGGCGGCCCGGAAGACTGCCCGGGCGGCGTGGTAGCTGAGGGCCCTCAAATTCATGGCTGGGACGGTGTAGTCATTGCGGGTTTCGCCACGCCCGCGCGCCCGGTAGAGGGCGTCGATCGAAGCTGGATAGGGGCCGGTTTGCCGCGCCGTTTCACGCACGATCCAGCGGGCCAGGCTGGCCTCCGGCTCCGGGGCCAGCGCCGAGCTACGGGCGAGAGAGTCCATGGTTTCGGCCACGCGGGAAGGGTCACGGACCTTGAGGGCCGTCCCCGAAAGCGACAGGGTTCCATGGGTGCGATCGATGAGAGTCTGCAGGGTCGCTTGCCAAGACATGGGGGCTCCCAGATGTGCTGTCAACGACGATTATACGCGCCCGGCGTCAGCGTGGGGTCAGGCTGAAGATTGCCTCCGGGGGGCGCTGCGGGCTATAATGGTTGACACCGAGTGAGCATGGCGGCACATCCAGAAGGAGGAGCACTATGGCGGGCACGGTAGATCCGTTGGGGAAGATCACGTCGGGCGACGATCTGCTCGGGAAGATCCGAAACGCGCTTTCCGGGTTCATCGGGTACTTCGACCGGGAGAATCGCCGCGAGGCCGACAAACTGCTGAGGACGACGGTGGCGGATCGCTATCAGCAGCAGTGGGAGCGGATCTCGGCGATCCAGCGCCAGATGATCGAGACCGGGCAGCTCGAGGATGTAGATCAACTGGAGGCGGCGGCGATCAAACTGCGGGGGTTCATCGACCGGGTTCAGACGGCGTCCTACGGGTACGCCGGCTTCTTCGACGCCGTCCGGATCAATTCGAACGAGCTCCAGAAGCTGTACTCCTATGATCTCCAGCTCCTGGAGGATGTCAACAGCATTTCCAGCGCCATCGACAATATCGAGGCGTCGATGGGGAGCGAAGGACTGCCGGCTGCCATTCGGCACCTGACGACGCTCAGCCAGGAAGTCGTCGACGCCTGGGATCGGCGCGACGAGGTCCTTCTGGCAGTTTGAGCTGACACGACCAAGGAGAGACACGCATGGCCAGGATTTTCGATGTCATCGAATACCCGAACGAGATGCGAGACGAGCTCGTTCACCGGATCCCGGAGAGCGGGTCCGGTGATTTCCGCATCGGCTCTCAGGTGATCGTGCGCGAAGCGCAGAATGCCGTCTTCGCCCGAGACGGCAAGGCGCTGGACACGTTCACCGCCGGCCGCCATACGATCACGACGGCCAATATTCCCGGCTTGGTCGGTCTCATCGGCAAAGCGTTCTCCGACCAGACCCCGTTCAAAGCCGAAGTCTACTTCGTGTCGATGCGTGAGTTCGTCGACCAGAAGTGGGGTACGGCCCAGCCGATCATCGTCCGCAACCCGGGGATGGCTCTGGGGGTGGCCCTCCTCCAGGGGTACGGGACCTACAGCTTCGCCATCTCCGACGCACAGCAATTTGTCAACCAGGTCGTCGGGACGACCGGGCAATACAAGACGGCCGACATCCAGGCCCGCCTGCGATCGATGCTGCTCTCCAAGCTCCAGGATCTTCTGGGCGAGACGACCAAAGCCAAGGACGTGCCATCCTTGATCGGCCTGGTCGAGGAGATGGGCGCCGGCGTCCGGGCGAAGTCGCAGGACGACTTCAAGGCGCTCGGCCTGGTGCTCAAGGCGTTCTACATCGAGAGCCTCAAGCCGTCCGACAAGTCGGCGGAAGAGCTGCGGGCGATGGGGATGCTCGATGTCGCAACCTACACGCAACTCCAGGCGGCGGATGCCATGCGCGAAGCAGCCCAGAATCCTTCGGGTGGCGCGGGTCTGACGGCCGGCATCGGCGCCGGGATGGGGATCGGCGGGGCAATCGGGGACGCGCTGAAGAGCGCGCAGGCATCCGGATCCGTGCCCGTCGCCGTCCCGGATGTGATGACTCCTTCGGAGGCTGCAAGCTACCTGAAGGTCTCGGAAGAGGACATCCTGGCGGCGATCAAGGCCAAGCAGATCAAGGCCAAGAAGATCGGCAAGGGATACCGGATCAGCCGGGAAGCCCTCGAAGAGTTCCTGAGCTCCTGACTCGGGATCGAACGCAACGAACCACAGGCCGACGCAGACGCGTCGGCCTGTTTGGTCTGCGGGTTCAGGTCTTGGCTAGTCGTCGTAGCGCAGGCGGTCGAACGCCGCTTCGAGGTCTGCCAGAGCATCGGTCGGCAGCGCCGAGCGGCGGGGCATCGCACGAATGAACTCCTTCAGCTTCTTCACATGAACCACGCTGGCGTCGGTGGAGCCGGCATTGACCCGAGCCTCCGGGTGGAAGAAGACCAGGACGGCATGCGCCTCCGGAGAGGCCTCCGGGAAGCGCTTCTTCAATTCGCGGGATAGCGCCGCGGCCTCGTGATCTGCTTCGTCGAGGAGGTGGCGAGCTTCGCCCGGCTTTCCCCTCGGCTCGCCTCGCTTCGTCTTGGTCCGAAAGAGGCTTCCACGGCTGGCGTCAAAGATGCCCGGCTCATAGACGGGCACCAGAGCCAGCGCCTCGTTGGGTGCAAGCAGGGCGTGTCGACAGCCCCCGAGGAGATAGTGGAACAGGGCATTTCGGGAGTCGAGGCCTTTGAGCGCGGCATCGAAGACCTGGTCCGCCCGGCCCCGATCCGGCCAGCGCCGGGTCAGGATCGAGCCCATCTGGGAGGTGAGCAGGCCGAGCAGCGCCAGGCCCAGAGTGATGCCGAGGTTGTTGGCGCTGCCCAGGGAAAGAAGAAGGGCCACGACGAGAATTCCGAGTCCGCCGAAGCTCAGGATCTTGGCCGTGCGGCGTAGCCGGTTCATGCGGGGAAGGTCCATGTATCGTTTCATTCGACCTCGCTCGATCGCTGGGGGATGGTATCCGATGCCAGGCTGGCCCCGAGGGAACTGCGCAGGGCCTCGAGCAGTCCGGCGTCGACCGCCCGGCGGGCCGCCGCGATCGCGTTGATCAGGGCCCGGGAATCGGATCGCCCGTGGCCGATGAACACGAGTCCATCGACACCCAGGAGCGGGACGGCGCCATACTCCGCCGGATCGAGGACTCGCCGGACGCGCTGGAAGGCGGGACGGGCGAGTGCGCCGCCGGCCTTGGTGACGAGGCCGGCGGTGATCTCGTCGCGGATCGTCTCGATCAAGAACTTGGCCACCGATTCGCTCGTCTTGAGGAAGATATTGCCGGTGAAGCCGTCGGTGACGGCAACGTCGACCTCGCCGGAATAGACCTCCTTCGGTTCGACGTTGCCGACGAAGTTCAGACTGGAACGCTGAAGAAGGGGGAAGGCCTCATGCAGGAGCGCAGTCCCTTTTCCGGCCTCCTCGCCGTTGGACAGGAGGCCGACGCGTGGCGACGGCACGCCAAGCGAGAATTGCGCATAGACAGAACCCATGATAGCGAATTGCAGGAGATACTCAGGCCTGCAATCGACGTTGGCACCGATATCGAGGACGATCGCCCGGCCGCCGGCGACTGGAAAGGTGGGGGCCAGGGCAGGTCGCTTGACGCCGCGAATCCGCCCGAGGCGCATCAGCGCCGTCGCCATGGCGCCGCCGGTGTTCCCGGCCGTCACGAAGGCGTCGGCGCGTCCGTCGCGCAACATCTCGATCCCGACCGCCATAGAGCTATCGGCCTTGCCGCGCGCTGCACCCGCAGCCTTGTCCGTCATCTGGAGAACTTCGCGGGCATCTTCGACAACGACGCGGGTCGGCGGGACGCCGAGGGCTTCCAGTTGCGGGGCCAGGCGATCCTTCGGGCCCGTCACGTGGAGCGGGTCGTCCCAGCGGCGGGACGCTTCGGCGGCGGCCTGGAGTTCGGGGGTGGGATGATCGTCGCTTCCCATCCCGTCGAGCACGATGCGATTCACGTTCGCCTCCGGACGTGGCGGCGCAGTCCCAGTTGACAGCGCGACGGCCGACGATATAATACCGCGGCTCCCTGCGGATCACGTCTGCGCTGGTGCTGGAATTGGCAGACAGGCATGGTTGAGGGCCATGTGCCGCAAGGCGTGGGGGTTCAAATCCCCCCCAGCGCACCTCGAGAAGGCCGTCCTGACCTCGACCCAGGACGGCCTTTCGTTTCCCGGGAAGGAAGCAGCCGACGACGGCTCTGCGGTCGCGCCGCGTGACCCACCGACCCACGCAGGGCCGGAGGTCACTGGGCGGTTGCCGGAGTCAGGGCCCAACTCCAAGCGAAGAGCCTCGATCGGAGGGGCGGCTGCCCTAGTGTTTCAGGATCTGGGACAAGAAGAGTTTCGTGCGGTCTTCTCGGGGGTTGTTGAACAAGTCGTGCGGGGTCGTGTGCTCGACGACCAAGCCGCCGTCCATGAAGAGCACTTCGTCAGCGGCGGCTCGGGCAAAGCCCATCTCGTGCGATACGACGAGCATCGTCATGCCTTCCTTGGCCAGATCGAGCATGACGTCGAGCACCTCCTTGATCATCTCCGGATCGAGAGCGCTGGTGGGTTCATCGAACAGCATGATCTTGGGGTTCATCGCCAGTCCCCGGGCGATCGCCACCCGCTGCTGCTGGCCTCCGGAGAGTTGTCCCGGGTAGACTCCGGCTTTCTCCGGAATTCCGACCCTCACCAGTTTCTGCATAGCGATTTGTTCGGCTTCGTCGCGGGACCGCTTGCGCACGACTTGCTGCGCCAGGGTGACGTTCTCGAGTACGGTCAGGTGCGGGAAGAGGTTGAAGAGCTGGAAGACCATCCCGATCTCGGCCCGGATCTCGTTGAGGTGAGCGGAGTGGCTGGTCAGCTGGACCCCGTCGATCCAGACTTCTCCACTCGTCGGAGTCTCGAGATGGTTGACGCAGCGGAGCAACGTCGACTTGCCCGATCCGCTCGGCCCGATGATCACGACGACTTTGCCGCGCTCGACTTCGAGGTCGATACCGTTCAGGGCCTCGACCTTCCCGAAGTGCTTGTGAAGGTCGCGGACGACAATGATAGGCTGGCTACTCATGTCTGCGCAGGCGCCTCTCGACCGCCTGGACTCCCAGCGATAGGGTGACGGTTAGGGCGAGGTAGAGAATCGACAACACGATGTAGCCTTCACGAAAGCGAAACGATTGTCCGGTGTAGAGTTTCGTCATCTGGGTCATGTCGCGGACGGCCAGCAGGGCCACCAGCGACGAGTCCTTGACCATTGAAACGAAGTCGTTCCCCAGGGCGGGGAGAATGTTCCGAACCGCCTGCGGAAGGATGACGTAGCGCATCGCCTGCGGGTAGGTCATCCCGAGGGAGCGGGCCGCCTCCATTTGTCCTTTGCCGATGGACTGAATCCCTGCCCGGAAGATCTCTGCCAGGAACGCGCCGTAGGTCGTAGCCAGGGCGATGATGGCGCGGACGACCATCGGAATGGAGTCATTCTCGACACGCGTGAGGGCGCCTCCGATTTCGGTCAGCCCAAGGGAGATCAGCCACTCCCCGGTGGAATCGATGAGGTCAACGACCGCGGGGACGCCGACCAGCGCGATGAAGAAGATCAGGACGAGCATCGGGATTCCCCGAATGAGCTCGATATACGTCCGGGCGGCGTTCTGCAGAAGGAGGCTCTGCGACATCCTCGCCAGGCCGGTGATCAGCCCGAGCACGATGGCGATCAGGTAGGACGCGAGGGAGATCCCAATGGTGACGAGGATGCCGGCGCTGAGCATCCCTGCCAGGCCGCGGTAGGTCCCGCTGACCCGCTCGAACGCCTCGGTGTAATTCGGTCGCGTCAGGATGATGAAGCCGACCCATAGGATGAGGACGATGATGGCGAACAGCCACCACGGCAGGTCGACCAGGCGTCGCCCGACGGTCCCGCGACGGTCCGGGGCCAGGGCGGAAGCCCCCTCGATCGGTCGTTCGCTGGCTTGTGGCATTCTTCCTCGAGAACGACTCAGGGCCGGTGCGCGGGCGTGAGCCCGGGCGCCGGCCCTGAGTCTAGGGAACTGTTGCTTGGAGGGCGTGCTCCCGATTCAACGAAGGGCCTACTCCAGGTCCTCGTAGGTGATCGTGAAGGCCGGCCCGAAGTAGCGCGGATTCACATCTTCGAAGAAGCCGCTCCTGGCCATTTCGCGGAGGGCGTTGTTGACTGGCTCAACCAGGTCGCTGCCCTTCGGGTAGATGAACCCCAGTTCATCGCTCGACATCGACGGGCCGATGAGCTTCAGGGCGTCGGCGTTCTCGCCCTGGTAGCCGAGGCCAGCAACTTCGTCGATGATCACGGCATCGATCTCTCCGGCGATGAGGGCCTGAACGGCGAACGGGAAGGTCTCGAAGGCCGAGATCCGATCCTCCGGCAGGTAGGTGGTGGCCGTCTCGTAGTTGGTGGTACCGACCTGCGTCCCAAGCTTCAGATCAGCATTGCTGACGATGTCGTCAATGCTGTCGATGCGGGTCTCGTCAATGCGGACCAGAAGGCGTTGCTCGATGGCGATATACCCCACCGAGAAGTCGACGATTTCGGCCCGATCCTCGGTAATCGTGATCCCATCGGCGGCGGCGTCGAACTGGCCGTCAGCGACCGCTTGGATCATGCCATCCCAGGCGGTTTCCCGGTAGTCCGGAACGCAGTTCAGCAAGCGGCAAATCTCGTCCCAGACCACATAGTCCCAGCCGGCCGGCTCGCCCGTGTCCGGGTCGATGTAGTTGAATGGCAGATAGGCGTTCTCGACGGCGATGGTCACCTGGCGCCCGCCCAGGTCGGGCAGCCCTTCGGTGCCGCCGGTCGGGGCCTCCGTGGCCGCACCGCCAGCGCACGCCGCAAGGGCGAGCGCGGCGACGGCGATTCCGCTCAGAATTAGAATCCTCTTCATTGTCTCTCTCCTCCATCGGGGTTGGAACAATCAGGGAGGTCGCCTCCGGTCGGTTCATCGGCGATCCGGGCGGCGTCTACCCAGTGGACTCCGGACACTCATGTATAGCCTGACTCGGCCAGGAACGCAAGATGTCACGTACCGATGCGCCGTTGGCTACTCCCGGTCCGTTTCGCTACCGGCCTGAGGCAGGCTGACATGGACCCTCGAAGGGTCGAGCGGAAGAAGCGGCGCCACCAGGGCGATCGCCTGTTGGACGGGCAAACTGACGAATGCATGCGCGGGGATGAGGTCAACCAGCGGTTGGAGATCAGACCCTGGCTGGAGGACGCTGACCTGGGCTGAGAGCGCCTGGAGAAGGCGGTACTGCGCCTGCAGAGACGCGTCCGGGTCGTCCTTGAGGAGATCGACGACACTCAGCGCCGCCGCGCCGTCAACCGTCGTCCCGGCGGTCGGGACGCCGCCCAGGAAGTCGATCAAGGTGGCGAACCCTCTTGAGTCCAGGACGACGATGACGTCGATTGGAAGCGGCGTGAGTTCGGAAAGGGCCTCCAGGAACGAGGTCGGTAGTCCGTCCTGCCAGCCGAAGGCCTGCTCGAGGGTCGACCCCTCGTGCGCCGGCCGATCGACAGGAAGGCCTAGCAGGAAGAGTTCCGTCCCCGGAGGCCGCACCAGGGCGAACCAGACGGCGCGAAGTTGGGGAGCCTCGAGTTCAAGCGAATCCACCCCCAGGATCAATACCGTCAGCTGAGGCGTCTCGGCCGCCGGTGTGGAATCCATCGCGTCCTGGGTTGGCGCCGCCGTCGCGCCGGGCGACGAAGGCGTGGCTGGGCGGAAGATGGTGCTGACCACGCCGAGCACGAAGAAGCCCGCAGCCACGGTGATCAGCACGCTTCGGAAGGAGAGTCTCCGCATACGGTGCCAAAGCGGATGGCTCCGCCGGCGGCCGCATTGTACTCCGTCGCGCCCGACAGGCCAGTGGCTTGAGAGAGGTGAGCCCCCGAGAAGGCCGGTTTCGCTGGACCACGGGGGGGGGCGACGCGTGGGTTGTTAGAAGGCGCCGAGGAGGAGCAATCCTGCGGCCCGGCCCACGACGAAGGCCCCGACTGCCAGGATCACAACAGGGAAGGCGCGCAGGCTGCGGCGATGTCGCACGGCGAAGCCGGTCGCGGTTGCGGCCGCACCCCAGAACGTTGCCTGTGCACGGCGGATCATCCGTTTCCGCGTCGCCATAGCTACCTCGAGGTGCTGATCCGGATGATCTGACCGCGGCCGTCGGCTACGACCCGCACGATCCGCGACATCGTCTTGCCGCCCGGTAGTTGGGCCTTGCCCTTGTAGGTCAGGACGAACCGCTCGGCGTCCCGGCGAACGCTTGGAGAGATACCCTGCATTTCGGGGAATGTTCGGACGACCTGTCGCGTGACTTTGGCGATCGGATCTTTCTCCATTTCAACCCCCGGAGCTCGCCAGGAAGGTGCGGCGGCGCAGGAAGGCCGGGATGTCGAGATCCTGCGAGGCTTGTGGCGCAGTGTGGACTACCGAGACATCCGGTGAAGCTTCCTCCGTCGGCGCAGC
>DATIPT010000040.1:0-9585 GCA_035471625.1 Anaerolineales bacterium | reverse complement strand
GAAGTAGCTGCGGAAATCGGGAGACCAGCCTTCCGGAACGAACTCGCCGGACTCCGTGTCTTGGACATACTTGCCACGGTATTCGCCGGCGCGAATGCGTTCGAGGGCCTCGACGAGCCGGTCGATCTCCTCGAGTGTGTTGTACAGGCCAAAGGAGACCCTCACCAGGCCGGGCATGGTGCGCCGATCATGGGCGAGCATCCGCTCCCGCACCTGGCGGGCCTGGTCTCGGTTCAGGCCAAGCAGGTGCAGGACATACGGGTGGGCACAGAAGCAGCCGCTGCGGACTCCGATGGCGAACTCATGGCCGAGGACGGCGGCGACCAGGAAATGCGAGGGCCCATCCAGCTCAAAGGGAATCACCCCGAGCCGTTCCTTGACGGACTCGGGGCGCGGGTCGCCGAAGATCCGGAGGTCCTCGACCGCTCCCAGCCGTTCGAGGGCGTAGCGGGTCAGTTCGGCCTCATGCTCTAGGACCCGGTCCATACCGATCCACTCCAGCTCGCGTATGGCCAGGCCCAGGGCGACGGCGCCGACAACATTGGGGCTGCCGGCCTCCTCCCGCTCGGGGGGATCCGCCCACACGACGTCGTCGACGGTGACGATCTCGACCGTACCGCCGCCGCGCATATCGGGATCGCCATCCTCGAAGAGATCGCGGTGCCCGATCAGGGCCCCGGTCCCGAAGGGGGCGTACATCTTGTGGGCGGAGAGGGCCACGAAGTCGAGATGTTCCGGATCGTCGAGCGCGCCCATGTGCAGGTGCCGATGCGGCGCCAGCTGGGCGGCATCGACGACGATCATCGCCCCGGCCGCATGGGCTTTCGCCGCCAGGCGGTGGATCGGGTTGATGTATCCGGTCACGTTGCTGGCACCCGTCACCGCGACCAGGCGAACGCGACCGCGCAGCGCCTCGAGCTTGCGGTCGAAATCGGTCTCGTCCAGGCGACCATCCTTCGTCAGGCCGGCGTGGACAACCTCGGCGACGCCTCGATACGGGAGGTCGTCGGAGTGATGTTCCATCTCGGTCGCCAGGACGACGTCGCCTGGCCGGAATCGCATCCGCCGGGCGAGCTTGTTGAGGGCCTCCGTGGTGTTCTTGCCGAAGATACAGACGTGGCTCTCCGGATCGGCGCCGACGAAGCGAATCACCGCCGAGCGGGCGTCCTCATACGCCCAGGTCGACAGCTGGGACTTGAAACCCGTCCCGCGGTGGACGCTGGCGTAGTGGTCGAGGAACGCCATCACTCCGTCGCGAACCGAGCGTAGGGCCGGGGTGGAGGCGGCGTTGTCGAAGTTGATGTAGGGGATCAGTGAGCCGTCGAGGGTGGGGACCTCGACGTCCGTCCCGACGAACCGGTCGCGGTAGCTGTCCCCGATATTGGCCCGCCTCATGGCTCACTCTCCAGATGTGGGGGTAGGACAGAAGTACCTTTGGCGAAGCCTGAACCTGGAGGTTGCGCATCCCCAAAAACGTATATATACTGTGGGCACTTGTGGGCCAAAGTGGTGCGATGTGGGACGCCGGAGGAAACCGGCGTCTTGCATGCCCGGAGACGATTAGAACGCATGTTCCTGGGTCAGTTCGCTCACAGTCTCGACGCCAAAGGCCGCCTGACGGTCCCGGTTCGGTTCCGACCGGCACTGGCCACTGGCGCCTTCGTCACCCAGGGGTTCGATCGGAACCTCGTGGTTTATACCACGGACAGTTTCGAGCGCCTGGCGGCGCGCGCCAATCTTCTGACGACGACCGACCCCGAAGCGCGTGCCGTGCGCCGCGTCCTGTTCGGCGGCGCGACCGAGGTGTCACTGGATTCGGTCGGCCGCATTCTGTTGCCCGAGTTCCTGCGCCAATACGCAGCGATCGAAAACGATACCGTCCTTGTTGGTGCCGGGGAGTACTTCGAAATCTGGAGCGCTGGCATCTGGGCTGGTGAGCAAGAACGGGTGACCGACCCCGATTCGAACGCCAAGCGCTTCACAGCTTTCGACCTTTCCTCGGGGTAGTCCATGGGCGCGGCGAGGCACGACGCCGACCCCGGACCACATGCCCCGGTACTTTACCAGCAGGTGCTCTCCGCCCTCCAACCGCGGGCGGGGGGGACCTACATCGACGGAACCCTTGGCGCAGGCGGTCATGCGCACGGCATTCTGGTTGCTTCCGATCCGGACGGTCGGATCCTGGGCTTGGATCGGGATCCGGCGGCGCTCGACGCGGCTTCTCGGCGCCTGGCGTCTTTCGGCGACCGGATCCATTTCGAGCGCGGCTCTTTCGCCGACATGGACGCCGCCGCCGCCGGGCTGGCCTGGGAGGCGGTCGACGGAATCCTGCTGGATCTGGGCCTGTCGTCCATGCAGCTGGCCGATCCCGCTCGCGGCTTCTCCCTCCGCCACGAAGGGCCGCTCGACATGCGCTTCGATCCCTCGCAGGCGCTGACGGCGGACCACATCGTCAACCGGTGGCCTCTGGCGGAAATCACGCGGATCCTGCAGGCGTACGGGGAACAACCCGCGGCCCATCGGGTGGCCCAAGCCATCCTCGCTGCAAGGCCGATCCGGACGACGACGGAGCTGGCGGGCGTCGTAGCCCGGGCGGCCGGGCGCAGCCGGAGCGGGATCCACCCCGCAACCCAGACTTTCCAGGCGTTGCGGATGGCGGTCAACGATGAGCTTGGCACCCTGCAGGTCGGCCTTGAGGCCGCCCTGGGACTGCTGCGGGAAGGCGGGCGGCTGGTGGTCATCTCCTTCCACTCCCTGGAAGACCGGATGGTCAAGCAGTTCCTCCGCCGGGAAGGGCGGGATTGTATCTGCCCGGAGGGCCAGCCCATCTGCACCTGCGGACACAAGGCGACGCTGCAGGCGCTGACCCGGCGGCCGGTCCGGCCGGAGGAGGACGAAATCGAAGCCAATCCGAGGGCTCGGAGTGCGCGCATGAGGGCGGCAACTCGCCTCGGCGCGGCACAGTCCTTGCATAACTAAATGGTACAGGTCGGGAGCAGCACGTGAGACAAGCGCGAACGCAGGCCTTCCGCCAGGCCCCGTGGCGGATCGCCCGCCAATCGACCGGCCGGACCCTGCTGGGCCTGGTCGTGGTGCTGGTGGTCGCCGGGATGTACCTGGCGGTCAACGCGCGCCTGGCCGAAGCCGGTCGAGAGCTCCTCCGCCTCGAGGACCGACGGGAGGAACTGATCCGGGAGACGTCCGTGCTCGGCGCCACCCTGGCCGACCTGACGACCCCGAATCGCATGCTCGAGCGGGCCGCCTCGATGGGCTTCCACCCGGCCCACGCCAAGGACATCGAGTACCTCGTGATCGAGGGCTACGCGCCCCCGTCTGGGTTCCACGCGCCGGCGCCGATCGGGAGCCCGGTGGCGCAGCGGGGCGGCCTCTCTCCGGCCTACACCGAGACCTTGGCGGAGTGGATGGTGCGGCTCGTCGAGGAAGTCCGGGGGGTGCGGTGACGAACCAGGGGTTCCGTCGTGGGCGAGTGTATGGCGTGATGGTCGCCATGGGCCTGGTGGGGGCCGGATTGATCGTCCAGTTGATCCGGGTCCAATTCGGGCCCTACGCGCCGGTGTTCGACGCCCGCGAGCGCGCCGGCAACGCGCGCTCCGAGCGGGTCCGCCCGGCGCGCGGCCTGATCTATGACCGCGATGGAGTTCTCTTGGCGACGAATGGGACGATGTACTACATCGAAATCGAGGTGAGACAACTGACCGAGACGAGCCGAAAGGAAATCGCTTCGGTTCTATCGAAGCTCCTGGTCCTCCCGGTGGACGACCTGTATGCCCAGCTCACCTACGAGTGGGCGGCCAACGGGCAATTCCGGATTCGGCTGACGCGCGACGATCCGCTCCTCGGACGGCTTCCGATCCGCCTCGATACCACGGTCGCCACGGTGCTCAAGGAGTTCCTGGCCGATCCTCTCGCGCCGGATATGACCGGGTTGGATCTTGTCCCGACTTCCCAGCGCCACTACCCGAACGGTCCCCTGGCCGGTCACATCCTGGGGATCGTCAACCAGGAGGGAGAAGGTTTCTTCGGGGTGGAGGGTTACTACGACGACTGGCTGTCTGGCAAAGCGATCACCGTCGAGCGGACCTTCCTGCCGCCGGACGCCCGGCTCGAACCCGATCCTCCGGCCGGTGTCAATCTCGTCCTGACGATCGACGCCGATATCCAGCAGCTGGCCGAGATCGCCCTGTCGGAGGCGATCGACGAGAGCGAGTCCGAGTCCGGCCAGATCATCGTGATGGACCCGCGCAACGGCGAAATCCTGGCGATGGCGGCCTGGCCCACGCTCGACCCGAACGACTACGAGCCGTGGCTGGTGAAGGCCGAGGACGACGAATCGGCGATCACCCCGGCGGTTGCCGCCCAGTACGAACCTGGCTCTACCTTCAAAGTCGTCACGATGGCCTCCGCCCTGAGCGCCGGGGCTGTTCAACCGAATGACGTTTTCGTCGATACCGGTTTGATCGAAGTTGGCGGGGTCCCGATCCGCAACTGGGACTACGGCGCCTGGGGTCCGCAGACGATGATCGGGTGCATGCGCTACTCGCTGAATGTCTGCCTGGCGTGGGTCTCTTCTCAGAAGCTCGGCGCCTCGACCTTCTACAACTACCTCACCGAGTTCGGCGTTGGGCAATTGACCGGGATCGATCTGGCCGGCGAAGTGGCCGGTCAGCTGCGAACTCCCCGCCATCCCGAATGGACCGAATCGGACCTGGGGACGAATGCCTTCGGACAAGGGGTTTCGGTGACGCCGATCCAGCTGATCACGGCCGCCGCTGCGGTCGCCAACGGAGGCGTCATGGTCCAGCCGCATGTTGTGCTGGAGGTCGCCAGCCCGCAGGGCACGTATCGGCCGCGGTCCGTGGTCCTCGGTCGTCCGGTCAGTCCGGAAGCGGCGCAGACGCTGACCGGGATGCTGGCCGAATCGCTGGAAGGGGAGACCCGTCAGGCCGCCGTCGTCGGATACCAGCTGGCCGGGAAGACCGGGACCGCGCAGATCCCCGGCGAGAAGGGCTACGACCCGAAGTGGACCATCGCTTCCTTCGTCGGCTGGGGCCCGCTTCCGGATCCGCAGTTCATCGTGCTTGTCCGGCTGGACCGGCCGAAAAGCTCGCCGTGGGGATCCGTCGTCGCCGCGCCGGTCTTCCAGGAGGTCGTTGAGCGGCTGGTCGTGTACCTCGACCTGCCGCCTTCTCCTGCGGTCCCGATGGCCGCCGGAGGGTGACGCCGACGTGAAACGCTTGACGCTGGAACTCGTGCTCGAGTCGCTCACCGGCTCTGTCCTGGCGGGCGAAAGCCCGATCTCCGACGTCGCTATCGACTCGCGCGAGGTCAGGCCGGGAACGCTCTTCGTCGCCCTGAAGGGCGAGCAAGTCGACGGCCACGATTTTGTGGCCGAGGCGTTCGAGAGGGGCGCGCGCGCCGCAATTGTTGAACGCGACCGAATGGGCGCCTTCCCGGTGGTCGATCTTCGACGGGACCCGCCTGCGGCAGCACCGCCGACACCGGTCGCCCTGCGGGTCCACAACTCGCTGGCCGCCTTGCAGCAGATCGCTCGCTACTGGCGGTCACGTCTGGATGTGCGCGTCATCGGGATCACCGGAAGCGTCGGCAAGTCGACGACCAAGGAGGTCGCCGCCGAACTGCTCGAACGGCGGTATCGCACGCTGCGCAATCCCGGGAATCTGAACAACGAGATCGGCCTGCCGTTGACCGTGCTCCAGCTCACCGACGTCCACGCCCGGGCCGTGCTGGAAATGGGCTTCTACGTCCCGGGGGAGATCGCCCTGCTGTGCGACATCGCACGGCCCCAAGTCGGCGTGGTGACGAACATTGGGCCGGTGCATCTGGAGCGGGCCGGATCGATGGATGCGATCGTCGCCGGCAAACGCGAACTCGTCGAAGCGCTCCCGCCGGCACCGGAAGGCGTCGCCATCCTGAACTACGACGATGACCGCGTGCGCGGCATGGCCGCCCACACGCGTGCCCGCGTCTTCTACTACGGGCTGAGCCCCGAGGCCGACCTGTGGGCGGATGAGATCGACGGTCTGGGTCTCGACGGACTGCGCTTCGCCCTGCATCACGGGCGGGACCATGACCACGTTCGGGTGCCGATGCTGGGCCGCCACTCGGTGCATACCGCCCTGCGCGCCGCCGCCGTCGGGCTGGCCGAGGGGCTTGCCTGGGAGACGATCCTGGCCGGCCTGCAAACGATGCGCGCCCAGCTGCGCCTGATGGCCGTCCCCGGACCGGGTGGGGCGGTCATCCTGGACGACACCTACAACGCCGCTCCCGATTCGACCATCGCTGCGCTGAACCTTCTGGCGGAGCTCGAGGGTCGGCGACTGGCGGTCCTGGGCGACATGCTCGAGCTGGGCTCCTACGAAGAGTCAGGCCACCGGATGGTCGGGGCCCGGGCGGCGGCGGTGGCGGATGAGTTGGTTGCGGTCGGCCGACGCGCCCGCTGGATCGCCGAGGAAGCGCTTCGCGCCGGGTTGCCGGAGAACCGGGTAGCGCAGGTGGAGGACGTCGAC
This sequence comes from Anaerolineales bacterium, assembly GCA_035471625.1. Classification (GTDB taxonomy): domain Bacteria; phylum Chloroflexota; class Anaerolineae; order Anaerolineales; family E44-bin32; genus DATEVL01. Next base: position 3,037 of record DATIPT010000040.1, on the reverse strand, counting down.
GCTGCCGTGGCGCGCTTGCGGAAGCGCATCGGCGCCGGCGATATCGTGCTGGTCAAGGGCTCGCGGGGGATGCGCATGGACCGCATCGTCGATGAACTTGCGGAGGGGACATCGTGATCGGCTCTTCGGCGATGGCCCTCTCTCTCGGCGGGATCACCTTCCTGCTGGCGGTCATTTGGGGCGGCCCGCTGATCGAAGTCCTGCGCCGCCTCGGCATCGGCAAGAAGATCCGAATCGAAGGCCCCGAGCGGCATGTCACCAAGCTCGGAACGCCGACGATGGGCGGATGGCTGATCGTCATTTCGGTCCTGACGATCACGGTCGTCCTGAACCTGGTTTCCTTGCTCAGTGAACTGACGGTGCTCGGCCCGTCAATCCTGTTGCCGACATTGGTCATGCTGGCTTTCGCCGTGCTCGGCGCGATCGACGACTGGTTCGGGGTGAAGGGAGGGCGACGCGGCGAAGGCATGCGCGCCCGGACCAAGTTCATCTGGCAGATCGTTCTGGCGGCGGGGGCGGCGGTCGCCCTGAAGTACGGGCTGCAATCGCCCGAGTTGTTCCTGCCCAACTACCCGGAGGGGATCAGCCTCGGAGTCTGGTACATCCCGATTGCGATCTTCATCATCGTCGCCTCGACCAATGCCGTGAATCTGACCGACGGCCTGGACGGGCTGGCCGGGTTGATCGCGGCGACGGCATTCGCAGCCTACGGGGCGATCGCCATGCTCCAGGGACAGGAGTTCCTGGTGCGTTTCTGCTTCACCCTGGTGGGGGCGATCTTCGCCTTCCTTTGGTACAACGTCCACCCGGCCGAGATGTTCATGGGCGACACCGGGTCGCTCTCGCTCGGCGCCACCCTGGGCGTCGTGGCCTTGATGACCGGCCAGTGGATTCTCCTGCCGGTCATCGCCATCATTCCGGTCAGCGTCGTCCTGAGCGTCATCCTCCAGATCGTCTACTTCCGGATCACTCGCGGCCGCCGTCTCTTCAAGATGGCCCCGCTGCAGCACCATTTCGAGCTCCTGGGTTGGAGTGAGACCCAGGTCGTTCAGCGATTCTGGCTCGTGGCGTTGCTCACCGCCATGATCGGGGTCGCACTCGCCTTGCTGAGAGGGAGCTGAGACATGGATACAGGCATGCTCTGGTTCGACGACGGGCCCCAGGCCCTCAAGGAGAAGGTGGCGCGGGCGGTTTCGTTCTACGCCACGAAGTACGGCCGGACGCCGACCGTGTGCCTCGTGCATCCGGTGACCAAGGACGGCGCCGACGTTCCGAACGTCTCCGGGGTCGTCTTGCGCGAAACGCGGTCGATCCTGCCCAACCACTTCCTGGTCGGAATCGAGGATCAGCCGGCGCGGGTCGAAGCCAAGCCCGCCCGAAAGGCGAGCTCGAGCGCCGGACGCCCGAAGAAGAAGGCGGCCTAGGGCGAGGCCTTGAGCGAGTGGCGCGGCCGGCGCGTCGTGATCGTGGGCCTGGCCCGCCAGGGCAAGGCGCTGGCACGCCACTTTGCCAACAAGGGAGCCGAGATCGTGGTCACGGATCTACGCCGGAGGGATGAGCTTGTGGGTGCGATCGACGAGGTCGCCGACCTCCCGGTCGAGTTCGCCCTGGGCGGTCATCCGGCCGAGCTCGTCCAAGGCGCTGACCTGCTGTGCCTTTCCGGCGGGGTGCCCGCCGATCTGCCGCTGGCTCAGCAGGCGCGCGCCATCGGGGTCCCGGTGACCAATGACTCGCAGCTCTTCCTCGAGGCCTGCCCCGCTCCTGTGATCGGGGTCACGGGCTCGGCGGGCAAGACGACAACCACCGCCCTGCTCGGAAACATGGCCCGCTTGTGGGCGTCCGAGGGCGGGAGACAAGCGTGGGTGGGCGGCAATATCGGGGTCCCCCTGCTGACCGATCTGGAACGCATGTCGTCGGACGACCTGGTGGTCATGGAGCTCTCGTCGTTCCAGCTCGAACTGATGTCGGCGAGCCCGGCCGTAGCCGTCGTCCTCAACGTCACTCCGAATCATCTCGACCGCCATCGGACGATGGAGGCCTACCTCGCCGCCAAAGGGCGCATCCTCGACTTCCAGTCGGAAGGCGATCTGGCCGTACTGGGGGCCGGCGATCCCGGGGCGTGGGGCCTGCGGGACCGCGTGCGCGGCCGCCTGCTGGCGTTCGGCCTGGAGCTTCCTGCTGGTGTCGACGGGGCGACGATCGACGGCGAGACGATCATCCTTCGCAAGGGCGGGGCGCTTCGGCCCGTCATCGATCGGAAGCGAATCCGATTGCGCGGCCCGCACAACCTGCTGAACGTGCTCGCCGCCTGCGCCGCGGCGTCTGCCGCTGGCATCGAAGAGAAGGCGATGGCCGAGGCGGTTGACGCCTTCACCGGCGTTCCGCATCGCCTGGCGTTCGTCCGAACCGTGGACCGGGTCGACTGGTACAACGACTCGATCGCCACCACGCCCGAACGCAGCCTTGCGGCGATCCAAGCTTTCGAAGAGCCGATCGTCCTCCTGGCAGGAGGCCGGGACAAAGACCTGGATTGGAGCGGTTTCGCGGCGTTTGTCCACCGGCGAGTCGATCATCTGATTCTCTTCGGCGAGGCGGCCGGGAAGATCGCTGCGGCCGTGGGTCCGATGCGGACGGGAGAGCGACTGCAAACGATAGACCGCGCCGAGAACCTCCACGATGCGATCGGGATCGCTGCGCGGCGCGCCGAGCCCGGAGACGTCGCGCTTCTTGCGCCGGGCGGCACGTCCTTTGACGAGTTCACCGATTTCGCCGAGCGCGGCGAGCGGTTCGAAGAGTGGGTGAAGGCTCTGTGAGCGAAACGACGGCGCCCCCCTCGTCGCGCCCGGTCCGCCGCGCTTCGTTGCCGCGGATCTTCGGATTCGACTCGTACCTGGTCATGCTCGTCGGCGTCATGATCGTCTTCGGCCTGGTGATGGTCTATTCCGCCAGCTGGGACGTCTCCTGGAGGCTCCAGGGAGACCCGAACGCGCTGTTCTTCCGGCAGTTGGGAAACCTTCTGATCGGCTTGCTGGCCATG
>DATIPT010000039.1:0-5496 GCA_035471625.1 Anaerolineales bacterium | reverse complement strand
GTGGTCGCGCAGGATGGAAGATGGCTCGCAGCCGACTTGGTCGAGGTGCCGGTGCCGCTTGCGCCGAACTAGGGCGCCGCGGTGACGCTCCTGATCCCGAGGCCATCACTCGAGTCCGGCGCATCCCCTACGGACCTCGAGTGGATGGTTTTCACGGACGGGATGCCTGCGGAGGAGACCGCGCTTCCTCTCACCACGGAAGTGGTGGCCTACGAACCGGTCGGCAGCAAACTCATGCTTCGGGTGCGGGTCCGAGCTCCCGGGGCGGAAGGAGTCCGGACGGCGGCGGTCTCGGCGGTGGTCCGGCGCGAGACCGGGCCTGTGGCCAGCGCAGCATGGGCGTCTGTCACCGACCTTGATCCTGGGGAGAGCGCCATCGTCGTGCTCGCGCTTCCCCTTCCGGCAGGGTTCGACCTGACGACCTCGGTTGTCGATGTGTGGGGAGGAGGGCTACCCGCGTCTCCGTGACAGCCTGACGTTCGCGGTATAATTCGCGCGCCCCGGCTCTCCGGGGCGTTCTGATGCCCACCGCCTCCCCCGGGCGATTGGGTGTTAGACAAGCGGCGGTGAGGCATGGCTTCAGGCAACTCAAAACTCGACAAGCAAGAACTCCTTAGGCTCTATCACGAGATGGTTCTCGTGCGCCGGCTGGAGGAGCGTTCAGCGATCCTCTACCAGGAAGGCAAGATCGGCGGCTTCCTGCATCTCTACATCGGCCAGGAGGCCGTCGGCACCGGGATCCTTTCGGTCCGGCGTCCGGAGGACCGGGTCATTACCGCCTACCGGGACCATGGGATCGCGATTTCTTGCGGCACGTCGGCGCGGGCCGTCATGGCGGAGCTCCTCGGGAAGGCCACGGGAACCTCGAAGGGCAAGGGCGGCTCGATGCACCTCGCCGATGTCGAGAACAACTTCTGGGGCGGCCATGCCATCGTCGGCGCTCACCTTCCCCTCGCGGCCGGCATGGCCCTGGCCGACAAGTACCGCGGCGAGGCCGGCGTGACGATCTGCTTCTTCGGCGACGGCGCCACGAACATCGGGTACTTCCATGAGGCCCTCAACCTATCGATGCTATGGCGACTTCCCGTCCTCTGGGTCTGCGAGAATAATCTCTACGGGATGGGGACCGCCGTGGAGCGCGCCTCGGCCGTCTCCCAGATCCGCCAGAAGGCCGAGGGGTACGGCATGCCGAACGCCCGGGTCGAAGGTATGGACGTCCTTGAGGTCCGTCAGGCCGCCGAGAAGGCGCTCGAGGCGGTCCGCGGCAACGGTCCCTTCCTGCTCGAAGTGATCACCTATCGGTTCCGGGGGCACTCAATGGGCGACCCCGAGCGCTACCGGACCTCCGACGAAGTCCAGAAATACCAGGCGAATGACCCGATCGGGATCTTCCGTCGACACCTGATCGAGGAGCGGAAGATCAAGGTCGAGGAACTGGACACCGAGGAGACCAAGGTCGAAGAGGAGGTTGAGGACGCCGTCCGGTTCGCCGAGTCCAGCCCCGAGCCGGCTCCCGAAGAACTCTTCCGCGATATCTACGCCGATCCGGTGGTCCCTCAGCCGGACACGGGACAGAGCTGACGATGGCCATCCTCACATTTCGAGAAGCGATCTCACAGGCGCTCTGGGAGGAGATGGAGCGTGACCCGCGCGTCCTGATCATGGGCGAGGAAGTTGGCGTGTGGGGCGGCACGTACGCCGTCACCAAGGGCTTCTTTGACCACTTCGGCCCGGAGCGCGTGCTGGATACGCCGATCGCCGAGGGCGTTATCGTCGGGGCCGCCAACGGCGCCGCCATGGCCGGCCTGCGGCCGGTGGCCGAGCTGATGACGATCAACTTCGCCTTCCTGGCGATGGATCAGATCGTCAATCACTCGGCCAAGCTGCGAAGCATGTTCGGCGGCCAGATCACGGCACCGGTTGTCATCCGCGCTGTCGGCGGCGGCGGGCGTCAACTGGGCGCCACCCATTCCCAGACCCCGGATGTTGTCTTCGCGCATTTTCCCGGCTTGAAGGTCGTCGCACCGGGGACCCCGCACGATGCCAAGGGCCTCCTCAAGGCGGCTATTCGCTCCGAGGACCCGGTCCTTTTCATCGAACACGCCACCCTGTACCAGGCCAAGGGCGAGGTCCCAGAAGGCGAGTACCTCGAGCCGATCGGCGTGTCCAAGATCCAGCGTCCAGGGCGCGATGTGACGATCGTGACCTACTCGAAGATGCTTCAAGTTTCCCTTCAGGCGGCCGACGCCCTGGCGCGGGAAGGGATCGAGGCCGAGGTCGTCGATCTGCGCTCGCTGCGCCCGCTCGACATGGGGCCGGTCCTCGAGTCCTTTCGCCGGACCAACCGGGCGGTGATCGCGGAGGAGGGCTGGCGCTCCTACGGGATCGGCTCCGAGGTCGCGGCCCGGATCTACGAGGAAGCGTTCGACGACGTCGACGCGCCGATCGAGCGCGTTGCCCAGATGGAAGTCCCCCTGCCCTACAACCGCGACCTCGAGCAGGCGGCGCTGCCGAAGGCTGACGACATCATCGCCGCCGTGCGGCGGGTGGTCTGATGGCGACCGTCGTCAGCATGCCCAAGCTCGGTTTCGACATGGCCGAAGGCACCCTCGTCCGGTGGGTGCGCGCCGTCGGGGAGGCGGTCGAGAAGGGCGAGATCCTGGCCGAGATCGAGACCGACAAGGCGACGGTCGAAGTCGAGGCCGTCGAATCCGGAACTGTCCGCAAGCTCCTCGTGCAGGAAGGGACGGCGGTCCCGATCGGAACGCCGATCGCCGTGCTCGGCACGCCGGACGAGCCGATCGATTCGCTTCCGGAGCTGGCCGAAGGTGCGACGCAGGCCGCCGAGCAGCCGAAGCCTGCGGCGTCGCCGGCGCCGGCCCCAGTCGCCCCGCCCGCCCAGCCTCCCGTTGCGGAGGCGAGCGGACGCGTGCGCGCCTCCCCGCTGGCTCGGCGGATGGCGGCCGAGCACGCGCTCGATCTGAGCCGGATTCGCGGCAGCGGCCCAGGCGGCCGGGTGACCAAGAGGGACATCTCTGCCGCCTTGCAGACGGGAACAACCCCTACGGGGGCGCGGGTCCCGTCGGCCCCAAGCGTGACCCTACCCCCGCGCCCAGAACGCGACGAAGTCATCCCGGCAAGTCGGCTTCGTCAGGCGATCGGCCGGCGGATGGTCGCCGCCAAGCAGCAGGTCCCGCATTTCTATCTCACGGCCGACATCGACGCCGCCCAGCTCGTTTCCCTGCGTGCGGAGGCCAACGCCGCACTTCCCGAGGAGACCCGGTTGTCGTTCCACGATTTCGTCGTGCGGGCGAGCGCCCTGGCGCTACGGGCCTTCCCGGCCCTCAACGCCTCCCTCGACGGCGACAAGATCGTGCGCTACGCCGCCGTCAACGTCGGCTCGGCGGTGGCGGTCGAAGGCGGACTGCTTACGGTCATCGTGCGCGACGCAGACGCCAAGGCCCTTCCGACGATCTCGGCCGAGATCCGCGAAATGGCATTCCGGGCCCGGGATGGCCGGGTCCGGCCGGACGACATTGAGGGCGCGACGTTCACCGTCTCCAACCTGGGGATGTTCGATGTCGACGAGTTCATCGCCATCATCAACCCGCCGGAGACGGCGATCCTGGCTGTCGGCTCGGTCCGACAGGTTCCGGTCGTCGAGGCCGGTGCGGTGGTAGCTGGATGGCGGATGCGGGTGACGCTCTCGGCCGACCACCGAGTCACGGACGGTGCCGAAGCGGCCCGCTGGCTGCAGCATCTGCGGACCTACCTCGAGCACCCGGTCCGCCTATTCCTCTAGCCCGCTTGGGTTGGCGAGCATTCGTCGCCGGTATACAATAGCCGCCCATGGCTTCCCCCTCCCGGATTCTCGTCGTCGATGATGAGCCCGACACCGTCGGACTGCTCGAACTGACCCTTCGGACGGCCGGCTTCGAGATCCAGACTGCCCGCAGCGGGCAGGAGGGCCTGCGGATGGCCCTCGACAACGCCTACGACCTGCTCCTGCTCGATGTGATGATGCCGGACCTCTCGGGGTTCGATCTCATGCGCAGCCTGCAGGAGCTTAAGGGCGCCTCAGCCAGCACCCCGGTCGTGATCCTGACGGCCCGCGGCCGGCCGGAGGACCGCGAGACGGGCGAACGGCTTGGCGCCGTCGGCTATCTGGTGAAGCCGGCTTCCCGCGGCCAGTTGATCGACACCATCGCCGAGGCCCTCCACCGAGCCGGATCCGGTGCGGATCCAGGCTGAGCAACAGCTCACCTGGTTCGCCGAAGCCGTCGACCAGGTCGAGCCCTTCCTTCTTTCTGACGACGTCTTCCGCTCGCTGGGCGGTTTGTCTTTGCTACCCCGCCAGGATCTGAGCCTTGGGACCTTGATCCTGGCCGCGGATGTCCTCGGCGCCACGGAGGTGCCCCTCTCCCAAGCCGATCGGGCGCGCGCCGCAGGCCTCTTGCGGCGTTGGGAAGCGATCTCTTCAAAGGTTCCCGCTGCGCTGGATCGAAAGGCGATGGCTGAGGCCCGGCAGCGCGCGAACTTGTGGAACGCCTACGCGAGGGATTTGCTAGACTCCCGGCGCGAGGCGGCCCGCTATCCGGCCGAAGTCCGACATCGCGTCGCGCTGGAGAGGCTGTTGGAACGGCTGAAAGAGGACGCGGCTTCTACCCTTCGTGGCGCCATCCGACAAGCGGATCAGGCCATCCGGCTACTCTTGGAGCCAGACGGGTTCATCTGGGAGGGGTTCCTGCAAGCGGTCTACCCACCACCGGCGTACTGGTTCCTACACGGGATCCTCAAGGGGGAGCCGGCTTAGTCGCCCCTTCGTCTCCGACGCCCGCTCAGGCAGGCTGGTTCAGAGCAACGATGAGATACCAGGACACAACACTCGGGGTATCGCCTTGAACCTCCGTCCGCTCGCGCGCTGGGGACTGGTCGTTGTCGGGCTCGCCATGGTCGTTGCCGCCGTGTTCGCCCCACAGCTCGGCCTTGACTCGAATGAGGACTGGGGGCCTTCGCGCAGACTGCTGCTGGGTGCAGGGATCCTGACCGTCGCCCTGGCATGGCTTGACCGAGCCCTTCTTGCAGGTGGTCAGGCCGTCACCTGGCTCAAACAAACCCAGGTCGTGACCCGTGCCAAGGGAGTGACCTGGCACTTTATTCAATCGCTCAACGCGACACCTTGTGTCGGTCGGATTCGCCAGACCGTTGCAGCGTCGCAGCGCGCCTGGGCAGCTCTGGTCCTCAAGTCCCCCTTCCTTGCCGCCACCTTAGGAAACCGAAGGATGCGGGTCCTGATCGCGGCCTGGGGTGCGTTTCTTGTGGTTGCGGCGAGCTATCTCTGGTATGCGAGCGTAGGAATGTGGGTCTCCTGGCCCGGGACCTCGGCCTATCATGACATGCAGGCGGAGGCTTTCCTGCATGGGCAGACACACTTGCTCACAAGCCCAGATCCGAGGCTGCTGGCTCTCCCGAATCCCTACGATCCCGCGGCCCGGG
>DATIPT010000038.1:0-3203 GCA_035471625.1 Anaerolineales bacterium | reverse complement strand
ACATGGAGGGGACCCTGAAGTCCGGCGGTTTCCGGCCGGGATGCGAGGTCCCTGTGGCCATCATGGTCACCCGGGTGAAGCCCGTGGAGAAGCTGATCGCGGGAGTGGCAGTGCACAATCAACGATTTGTCCTGCCCATGACCCTGAAAGCCGACGAAACGGGACACGCAAGCCTGCTCAGTTGCCTGACCGACGTCTCGGATCCCGGTTCCGGCAACATCATCTACATGCAGGGGACACCGACGGCGGACCCGGCCTGCCCGTTGTCGCATTCGACGACGGACCTGGTCGACGCCATCGAGGCTTCCAGCGCATTCCCGATCGCCTTCGGGCGCAAGCGCCTCCACTACTGCATGCCGGAAGAGGATGCCCGGAATGAGGTTCCGGAATCCCATGGCTCGTGTCCCGGCGGCTACGTCCCGTTGGCGGGGGATTTCATCGACGGCGGCTTGTTCGACAACCTCCCGCTGGGCGCGGCCAAGGCGCTGGCCGAGCCCCGGCGCAGCTCGCCGCGAAGTCGCGCGGCATGGGACACGACAGGCCGGCGCTTCAACTACATCTATCTGGACCCCACGATTCGCCGGTCCCTGAAGCACCAGCCCGGACAGCTTTCCGAGCTTTCCGCCGAGCAAGAGTACCTGCGAGGCGCCGCCGAACAGAAGCGGACCTTTGGCTTGCGCAGCCAGTTCTTCAGTTTCTTCGGCGGCGCCGTTCACTCCGGCCGCGACTACGAACTGTACAGCCTCCTCAGGCATGGGGACTGGACGAGCCAGGTATCGGCCCTGGCCCAGGAGTTGGCCGCGGCGGTGAGCGAGGGCCAGGCCATTGGGGTGACCTACGCGACCGATCCGGTGCCCGGTCCATACGCCGGGATGGACTGCAGGAATCTGTTCGCCGGTTCCAAGGAAACCCATGCGCCTGCAGATCCTGACAGGGTGATGCAGGCAATGTTCTGCATCGAGGGCCGCGTCCAGGAACTCGAGCGGCAACACAACGGCATCGCCCTGGGCGGTGGGGACTTGATGTCCTCCAGTGAGATCACGGCACTCCGGAACGAGTGCCTGAGCTGGATTTCCAGCCTGGCCGCCTGGATCGATGCGCCCGACGTGGAGTGGTCTGCCGAGCGAGCCCGTTACGACAAGCTTGGTGACCGGCGGATCCTGATGTCCAGCCGTTTCTCCCCGGTCGTCGGCGAGATGATGGAAGCATTTGGCGGGTTCGTGGATCGGGATTTCAGGGACTACGACTATTACGCCGGCGTGTACGACGCCGCCTGGTCTATGTCCAACTTCCTGTGCGGGGAGCATGCCCGCAAAGCCGATTGCATGGCGTCCAACCTCCACCACGCCTACCAGTCCCTGGACATCCCCTCCCACGAACGGGCCCGGACCGTCTTCCTGTACCTGGCGCGGCGGGAATTCGCGGCAGAACCGGGCTGGAACGAACGATTCGCCTGGGTCGATGTCGAGACCCCCGACCAACCGGACCGGAACATGCTGGCCATCGCCAACAGCCTCTTCGAAGGCCATGACCGGCCTGATTCCCTGTTCTTTTCCGCTCCTGGCATGACCGCATTCATTACCCGACTGATCGAGGAGCAGTACGACGAGAGCCAGTCGAGCGCCTTCCTGAAGCGGATCTTCAAGCTCAAGGACTCGGAAGAGCTCACCTGGTACTACCCGCTCAGCCTGAGAGCGAGCAACCGGCTCTTGTACCTCGAGAAGCGCGAGGCAGAGGCAAAGGGAGACGGAGAGGTGTACGTCGCCGGGCTCGCACTGGGAGCGTTCGCCCTGCACTCCTACATGCAGGAAGAAGAGGTAACCCTCAACGTCTCGACGGCCCCCGATTTCTCATGGCAGTCGTGGCTGCCGGACGAGGTCGCGGTCAATGCGCGCAGCGGCGGCCTGGACCTGTCCTGGTACCAGGGGCTCAGGATAGGGCACAAGGGCTGGCGCTGGGACGTCAAGTTCACGCCCATCCAGCTCAACCACTCCAACGCGTCAAGGGATGACAACGTCTGGTTCTCGCAGGCGGACTTTCTCCTCTCCTACAAGAAACACGGGATGTTCAGCGCCGTCGGGGCGGGACCGACAGCAAGCTGGACCTGGAAAAACTGGCCAGGCTCCAAGCAGCTGAACTTCGGTGCGGCGATCTACGTGGGGCTCGTCGAGGACAAGATACGGCTGACTTTCGGCACCATGAACTTCGGTAACGACTTCGAGGGTGATACCTACTACTTCAACATCGGCGTCAACGACTTCCCCGGCCTCATCTACTGGGGCTTCCCGGACTGGCGCGGGTCGTGGCTGCCTGAGAAAGTGCAGTGGTGACACCGTGCTAGCGGCCAGCGGGAGAACATTTCTAGAAACGGCATTATAAAAGCAACATATCTCTATGTTTTTATTGCTGCCCGGACTGGAATCGAACCTGTATGGGGTTGCTCCCAGCGGATTTTAGGTCCGCAGCATCTACCCGTTCCGCCACCGGGGCCGGGGAAATCAGGTCCCTGGACGCACATTAGAGCCGAGTTCGGCCCGAGTTTGCCGCCAAGAAAAGGAAGTAGCCATATCGAGCAAGCTGACAGATCCGTCTGCCGCCAGGGTCCATCCGGGCTCCCGTGAGCTGGCGCTGTTCGTTTCGATCGCTCCAGGACTGATCCTTCGGGTTAGCCCCCGCGGGGTGCGCTCCTGGAGGTTTTCCGCCCGTCTCGGTTCCGGCCGAGGCATCAAGATGAAGCTGGGGCGACGGCCGGCAATGAGCCTCATGGAGGCCCGTCATGAGGCACGGGATTGGGCCGCTGCCGTGGTCGCGTTCAGCGCGGTGGCGGTCGGCATCGCGGTCTTCGCGCCCGCGACGATCTACTCACGCGTGTTGTTCGCCTGGAACGCGCTGGGCGCCGCGTTCGGCCCGTTCTATGTGCTGCCCGACACCGAGGGCGACGCGCTCGAGCGCGTCGTGCCGTTCCTCGCCGCGCTGATCATGGCGACCGCCGCGGAACCGTGGGGAACGCGGGAGTCCGGCGCCTGACCCCTCCCCGTCGTCCTCACAGGATCCGGGCGGCCTTGAGGAAGTGCTCGACCTTCTCGCGGTAGGTGCGCGACAGCTTGATCTCGTGGCCACCGTCGAGCACCAGGACGTACTCGCCGTTCATGTGCGGGCGCAGGCGCGTGATCCGCTGCAGGTTCACGATCGTCGAGCGGTGC
>DATIPT010000037.1:0-122892 GCA_035471625.1 Anaerolineales bacterium | reverse complement strand
GGCGCTCCAGGATGCGCTGGCAGCCTTCCCTGAGACGATCCTGCTGGTAACCCACGATCGCTACCTGGCCGGTGCTCTGGCCACGCAAGTTTGGATGATCTCACCCGAAGAAAGCGAGCTCGAAGTCTTCCGCGGTGGGCTCGAGGCATTCTTGTCGGCGCGTGCGTCGCGTCGCATCCAGGACTCGGACGCCGGCGTCGCCCGGCGCCCCAAGCCCAGAGAGGATCGCCGGCGGAAGGCGAGCCAGGATGCCGCGAACCTCGAAGCCCAGGTGGAAGAGGCCGAGCTGGCGCTGGCTGCGCTCGGTCGGGAGCTGGAGCTGGCTGGGGAGGACGTGGAGGCTGTGGCTCGCCTCGGTCGCGAGTACGCCGAGCAGGAACACGCCCTCGAGGGGCTGATCGAAGCCTGGACGCGGGCGGCACAGGGGGACGACCCAACGTGATACAATGCGCGGCTTTGGGGAACAAGGACGCATGAGACCTTCGACGAATCGGGCGCGAACCGCCCGCCCCGGGATCCCGAGTTGGGCCGTATGGGCGCTGGCCGTGGTCTTCATCGGCGCGGCGGCGCTGTCGGGATACCTCGTCTACCGAACCGTGCGAGATCTCGTCGCGGCCTGGACCGGGACCGGCCCGACGCCGTTCCGATTCAGTGGCTCGGGGGCGACCCCTCTGCCCGGGTCGACCGCCGTACCGCTGGTCGCCGACGAGACCCCCGTTCCGTGGAACGGCAGCGATCGGATCACGATCCTGGTCATGGGGTTGGACTACCGCGATTGGGAATCGGGCACCGGCGCACCTCGCACCGATTCGATGATGCTCGTGACGGTCGACCCGGTGGCGCGCACCGCAGGCATGCTTTCCATCCCGCGCGACCTATGGGTCGAGATCCCGGGCTTCGAACACAACCGCATCAACACCGCCTACTTTCTCGGAGAGAGCTTCAACCTGCCCGGTGGCGGGCCGGGCCTGGCGATGAAGACCGTCGAGAACCTCCTCGGCGTTCCGGTCAACTACTACGCCGTCATCGACTTCCGAGCCTTTGAGCGGATGATCGACGAGATTGGCGGCATCGAGGTGATGGTCTTTGAGCGGGTAAAGATCTCGCCGCTCGGGCGCCAGAGCCGGTGGCTCGACGCCAAGGCCTACCTGCTCGATGGCCCCGAGGCGTTGGCCTACGCCCGGGCGCGCAAGACCGAAGGCGGCGACTTCGACCGCGCCCAGCGCCAGCAGCAGGTCATTCTTGCGGTTCGGGATCGGATCACCGAACTGGACATGATCCCGACGCTGGTCGCCCGGGCGCCGGCTCTGTACCAGGAGCTCGCCCAGGGAGTCCGCACAAACCTGAGCTTCGACCAAATGATGTCGCTCGGGCTGCTGGGGATGCAGCTCGACAAGAAATCGATTGCGCGCGGCGTGATCGCGCCGCCGGAAATGGTGCTTCTTCAGACCCTTCCCGACGGCGCCCAGGTGTTGAAACCGGTGCCGGATCGGATCCGCCAGCTGCGCGATGAGATCTTCACCTACACGAGCGCCGTCGGCCCGTCGGTCGAGACCACCGATCCCGCCACCGGTGCTCGCGAGGAGACGGCCCGGCTGGCGGTCCGCAACGGATCCGGCTTCGAAGGATTGGCGACGAGCACCTCAGAGTATCTGACCGACCAAGGGTTGCAAGTGATCGAGGTCGGCAACGCCGATCGGCTGGACTATGAAATCTCCAGGATCATCGTCTACAACGATCGCTTCCCGTACACCGTCAGCTATCTGGCTTCGCTCCTCGGCCTCCAGGAAAGCCAGATCCTCAACCAGGCCTTCCCCGACGCCCCTGTTGACATCGCGGTGATTCTCGGCCGCGACTGGCAAGTCCCCTAGGTCGCCAACTCGTCTCGGCACGCCTTCCCGAGGGCCACCAGGCCTGTGGAGGCTGCGCGACATCACCCGTCCCACGGCCTGCGGCGCGCGATGGGGTTGAGGCAGGGCACGCTGTCCGCGAGGTCCCCGGTTCATCGGATCTGGAGAGAGAACGGCCCCTGCCCGACTCCATTGGAGAAGTCGCGGCGAGGTCAGGACAGGGCGATCATGCCGACGGCGGCCAGGCACAGCGCGATGCCGATCGCCTGAAGGCGGGCTATCTGTTCCTTCTGAACCATCCTCGCCAGGAGGACGGTGACGCCTGGGTACATCGATGAGATCACGGCTGCGATATCCAGTCGCAAGACTTGGATGGACAAGAGGTAGAAGACGTTCCCACCGGCGTCCAGGAGACCGACGACGAGGGGGAGGGCGCGAAGAGGCTGGGGAGGAAGCGAACGTCGCCGGACGAAGAACAGAGTCGCAGCGAGACCGAACTCCGCGATACGGGTGACTCCGAGTGGAACGAAGAGCGATCCGGGGGCAATCCGGGAGATGAAGACAAAGAAACTCCCGAAGCCGAGGCCAGCTGCCACCGCAAGGCGAAGCGAAGATCGGGAGTTGGAGGCCTCACGGACGGGTCCGGAGCTGACCAACCAGATCCCGACCAGTCCCAGCAGAAGGCCCGCCAACGGGCCCGGTGCCGGGAGGCCTTCCTCGAAGAAGGCGAACACGACGGGAATCCCGGCCCCGACAACCGCCGCCGTGGGGGCGACGAGCGCTGCCGGACCGACCGACAAGGCCCGGTAGAACACGACCAACCCGAGTCCTCCAGCCAGCCCGGCCAGGAACGACCACACCATCGTGGTGATGTTCGGGATGGGCTCGCCAGCAAGGGCGGCCAACACGCCGAAGGCGATCAGGCCCGCCAGTGAGGCCAGCATCAGGACGAAGACCGGGGCATTCCGGCGGGATGCGTATCCACCGGCGAAATCCCCAGTTCCCCAGATGACGGCCGAGGCCGTCGCCGAAAGAACGCCGAGGAACGGGGTCGGGATCACGGCAGGAGTCTACCTGCGGAAGGCGACGGCCTCGAGCCAGGGGAGGCGGGTGGCCTAGGGGATCGGGGTGTGGAAGCTGGCGATGGCGACGGCCAGGGCAAGCCCCAGGATTCCCCCGCCGAGGATGTCGGCGACGTAGTGAAGTCCCATGGCGACCCGGGCCAGCGCCACGAGGGGAGCCCAGATGAGCACAATCGGCGCAAGCCAGATCGGTCCCCAGGCGGTTACGAGGGCTGCGATCAAGAAGGCCCGCGCGGCGTGGCCGGAGGGGAACGAGTGCGGATCGGTCAGGCGATACATCGCTCCCCATTCCCCTTCCGGGCGCCGCCGACGGAAGAGGAACTTGATGGCCAGCACGAGGGCGGCGAGGAAGGCGATGGCGAGAAACATCGAGACCGCCCAGGCCCGCCAGGTGGGATCGCCTCGCCAGGCGAGTAGGAGCAGGCCGGCGGCCCAGAACCATGAGTCGCCGGAATGGGCCAGGATGGCGGCGCCGAGGCGGAGCCGGCGACGCTTGTGGCCCAGGCGCAGGGCCTTCGTCCAGCGGGAATCGGCATCGAGAACGCGTTGCATCAGACAGCCGCCGCGCCGCGCCGGGCCAGGTCGTCTCGGAGCATTTCGAACTGATGCGGTTTGTCGATGTCCATTCCCATCTCGGCGTAGGGGCAGAGGGTGAAGTTGGCGGCGATGCCGAGGTTGCGGCCGATGAGGCGGGAGGCGCGTCCCATGGTCAGCTGGCGGGTCAGGAACAGGCCCAGGATCTCCCAGCCCAGAATCGAGGCCATGCGCAGCGGGCTCTTGCGGGCCGCGGTGAGCTTCTCGATGAAGTCCCGGTTGTTCGCCAGCCGGACGTGGGCGACGTTGATGTCGCCGCCGCACACTTGCATCCCGCGCAGCGGGGTGTAGGTCCGCCGGGATTCGGGGAAGCGGGCTTCCATCACACTGCGCTCAATCGCCAGATAGTCGAAGTCGGCGCCCGAGGCGATCCCGGCGCGGATCCGCCAATCGATCATCTCGGTCGTCACGGTCGGAACATCGCACGACGTCAACAGGACGTGGCTCGTTTCGGGGGCTAGGGCGAGCGCCCGACGGACCCCGGCCAGCGCGTTTTCGACCGCGCTGCCGTGATCCGGAAGGAAGGAAACCGGCTTGGAAGTGGTCAGCCCGCTTTCGCGGCCGAGCCCGATCACGATGACGCCCCCCACCAGGTCGGACGCGCTGAGAGCATCGAGGACCCACTGCGCCATCGGTTTGCCAGCCATCTCGAGCATGGCCTTGGGCCGGCCCTGGGTTAGCGGGAAGAGGGGGTCGTGGGGGTCGGGAACCGCGCCGCACATCAGCAAGGATTGCACGTCTGCCTGCTTCTCCTCAGATCCGACCTGCCGGAGTCCATTGGTAGCGATCCAGGTCGACGCCGCCTTCCGCAGTCAATTGAATCCCCTCTCCGGCGAGCAGGGATCGTTGAAGATCGGGCCCAAAGCCTTCCTTCAGGCTGACCCCGCCCCGGGCATTGACGACCCGCTGCCAGGGTACGTCGTCGGGAGCATCGGCCATGGCGTAGCCGACCCATCGGGCGCGGATGCGGCGGTACGCAAGCGGATCGATGCCCTCCGGGGCCGGGATGTGGGCTGCGATCGCCCCGTAGGTCATCACCCGGCCCGGCGGGATGCGCCGGACGATTCGGTAGACTCGCTCGGCGAATCTGCGCCGCCTTCGATCGGGATTGGATGACGGACTCAATGGAGGAACTGGAGCTGGGGCTCCATGCCGATCCGTTGGATCATCTCGGACAGTTCCGGATGCGTGAGGACCCGGCCCTTTCCGGCGATCGCCACCAGCGCCGCCTCCATCATGTTCGTCCCGAAACTGCGCCCCTCGTAGCGCGGGGTCGAAGTGACCAGGGCGGCGACTCCGGCGCGCCGGAAGAGCTCGACATCCTCGTCGGTGGTCGTGTTGGTGGCGATGACCTTCCCGGTCAGCAAGCCGGGCATATGGCGCTTGATGTAGTGGGCATCGCCGGCGATCACGCTGGCCCAGGCGTAGTACGTCTCCCACTTCGGCTTGCGCTCCTCCTGTTTCTCCCCGGTCGGATAGATCCAGTCGAAGGGCAGGCGGCCGGCGATCGGCATCAGGATGCCCGCCAGGCGTTTGATGGCGTCCGTCGAGCGCAGCGGGAAGGGAAGGCCGAGGCCGAACATCAGGTCTCCGAAGACGCACTCGTAGCCGGCTCGGGCGAAGGACACCGCCGTTCCCCAACGGTCGGCGCCGGTCGGGATCAGCACCCGCCGTTCGGGGAGGCGGCCGGCCAACCGGGCGTCGATGAACGGGGCCAGGCGCGATTCGATCGTGTTCTTGAGCCCGGCGCCGTCGACGAGCGGAGTGTGCTTGACGAAGCGCACCATCTTCTGCACGGAGTACAGCGGGTAGAAGCGCCGCTCGACGAGGACGCCCAGATCGGCGCCGCCGAGACCGAACGCCTCGACCTTGCCGTCGAGTTCCTGGAACAGGCGGGCTGCCTTTTCCATATCGCCGTCGGTGCCGATGCGCTCGATCCGAATGCGCTCGCCGAGGAGCTCGATCTCGACAGCCTTGTCGCGCCGGGAGGTTCCGATGCTGATGCTGACCGCACGCTTCATGGGGGGATCCTTCTGGAGGTGAATCCGAATCTACACCTACCGGCCCGCGGGGTCAACGCGCCGCCCGGAGGATGCCCTAGGTCGCCACCGCCGCCGTGACGACGGCGGTCTCGTCGCCCCGGTAGGTCGCCAGCTCGGGATAGCGCCGGTGGGTCCAGCCCACGGCGACCAGGCAGCCGATCCCACCGCTGACCACGGCCACGACTGGCCCCCAGAGCTGGGCGACGAGGCCGGCTTCGAGCTCGCCGAGCTGCGGGCCTCCCATGAAGAAGATCTGGTTGACGCTCGTCATCCGGCCGCGCAGCGCGTCGGGCGTGCGCAGCTGGCGGATGGTGTTGCGGATGATCGTGCTGATCGTGTCGGTGACGCCGGTGGCGACGAGGGCCAGGAAGGTGAGCCAGAAGGACTTGGACAAGCCGAAGACGATCGTGGCGACGCCGAATCCGGCGACCGTCGTCAGCAGCAGGCGTCCCTGGTTGGGAATCTGCCGCCGGGTGGAGAGGACCAGAGCCGTCCCCAAGGCGCCGATCGCCGGGGCGGCAACGAGCCAGCCATAGCCGACGGCGCCGGCCCGCAGGATCTGGCGGGTGAAGATCGGAAGAAGCGCCGTCGCCGAGGAGAAGAAAGTCGCGAAGAAATCGAGCAGCATGCTCGAGAAGATCAGACGCTGGCCCACGACGAACTGCAGGCCGTCTCGCACTGAAGCCAGGAAGGCCCTCGGTCCCCCGGCGTCCAGCGGCCGGGCGGCGCGCTCCTGCGCCACCGAGCCCATGAGAACCAGCGCGACCAGGACGGCAAGGTAGGAAAACGCGTTGAAGAGGTAGCAGTAGGCGATCCCGCCGGTCGCCAGGACAAAGCCGGCCAGGGCCGGACCGGAGATCGCGCCGACCTGGTAGGCGATGGCATTCATGCTGAAAGCATTGGTGAGATCTTCCGGTGGGACCAAGTTGGGGATCAAGGACTGGCGGGCCGGGAGGTCGAAGGTGGCTAAGGCGCCGAAAACCGCCACGACCAGGTAGATCAGGCCCAGCGAGTCGTTGCCGCGCAGGGTCGCCAGGCCGAGGAACAGCGCCAGCAAGGCCAGTCCTGATTGGGTGAGGAACAGGAGTCGGCGGCGGTTCCACGTGTCGGCGGCGACTCCGGCGACGAGTGAGAAGAACACGATCGGCAGGATGCGGGCCAGGCCGACGGCACCGAGGGCGATCGGCTCCGGGGAGAGGGTGTTCACGTGCCACAGGATCGCCGTCAACTGCATTTGGGTCCCGGCGATCGAGATCATCATGCCGAACCACAGCATCCGGTACCGGCGGTGACGCAGGGCAGGGGGAAGACGGTCCAAGGGCGGTCGTGGGCGGCTAGGTGTCCCAGTCGCGTGGGTACAGGAAGTCGGTGCCCGGGGTCCGGCTGCTGACCTTGGCGATGATCGGCGGCAACCGCTTGTACTGGTTCTTGCGAATGCGCTCCACGGTCCGGCGGACAAGGCTCGGCGCGAAACCGGCCTCGATGCACGCCTGGGGGGTCTGGCGGTCGTCGATGAGCCGGACGAGGAGTCGATCGACCTCGTCATAGGTCATCCCGAGCTCGCCTTCATCGGTTTGTCCGGGCCATAGGTCGGCCGAAGGCGCCTTGCGCAGGATCCGCTCGGGCACCCCCATCGCCGCCGCCAACTGGCGGACCTGGGTCTTGTACAGATCGCCGATGGGGTTGAGGGCGCAGGCCGAATCGCCGTAGAGCGTCGTGTAGCCCAGCAGGGCCTCGGTCTTGTTGCCGGTCCCGACGACCAATCCGCCGAAGGCCGCCGACTGGTCGTACAGGACGATCATCCTCAGACGAGCCAGGACATTGCCGCGGCGGACCCGGTCCTTGGCCGGGATCGTTTCCAGGAGCGGGGCGGCCATCGGTGTGATGTCGAAGGTGTGCGAGGCGACCCCCGTTCGACGGATGACCTCGGCGGCGTCCTCGAGCGAGTCCGCACTCGACTCGGCGAACGGCAGCCGGACGGCCAGGACGTTCTTCGGACCAAGGGCCTCGGCGGCCAGGAAGCATGCGAGTGCCGAATCGACCCCGCCCGACACGCCCACCACGGCCCGAGAGAATCCAGCCCGCTCGATCTCAGTGCGCAGGAAGTCCGTGAGGAGCCGCCGGGCAAGGTCGGGGTGGATCTCGAGGGAGGGGGAGGCGTCGGTCATCGCGGAACCTGCTTCATGATTCGATCCAGTGTGCGGGCCACCAGCTCGGGGCGCTCGTCGCGCAGGAGCGGCAGCCGAAGTCGGGCTCGGCGGATGGAATCTGGGTCGATCTCGGCCAGGACAATCGACTCCTCGAAGTCCGGCCCCTGAGCGATCCACCGTCCATCGGGTCCGACGACCCCGGCGCCGCCCCAGTAGCATAATCCATCCTCGAAGCCGATCCGATTGGTCTGGGCGACGAAGACGGTGAACAGACTGGCATAGGTCTGGGCGATGCGCTCGACCGTTCGGGCCGTCTCCAGCCTTCCTTCGCCGTCCAGCCCGCGCCCCGGCGAAGCTGAGGTCAGCAGCAGAAGCTCGGCGCCGTCGAGCCACAAGAGGTACGGCGACGAGACGTGCCAGAAATCCTCGCACACCAGGAGGCCGAAGCGGCCGAAGCGCGTGTCGAAGGCGCGGATCTCGCCTCCGGGAGAGAAGAAGCGACCGTCCTGAAACAGACCATACGTCGGCAAATAGGCTTTGCGGTGGATGTGCACCGTCTCGCCACGTGAGAGGTACGCCGCCGCAATGTACTTTTGCTGGCGCCGATCGCGTTCGACAAAGCCGACGACGCAATCGACACTGCGGCTCGCCCGGAGGAGACGTCGGAAGACCGGATCCTCACCGCTTGGGACGAGAGCGACGTCCTCGGCGGCGTCCTGGAGCATGTAGCCCGTCAGCGAGAGCTCAGGGAACACGACCAGGTCGGCGCCATCGCGACGGGCGCGGGCGATGACTTCCAGATGGGTTTCGAGGTTGGCGTCGGTTCCCCCGAGCGTAGTCTGGATCTGGGCCAACGCGAGCGTGAAGGCGCGCATCAGGTCAGCGGTGCCTGCGGGCCCAAACCAGGAACCCGGAGATGGCGGCCAGCGCCAACAGTCCCAGGGCACCGATCGCGTCGAGACGGAGACCCATGACGAGGAGGGACGGATCCGCCCTGGTGAAGCTCAGGGCCAGGCCGGTCAGTGCGAGCGCGCCGAGGGCAAGACTTGCGCGCAACCCCGGCGGCAGTTGACGGTCCGTGGCCCATACCAGGCCGGCCAGCAGGATACCCGTCGCCGCCAATCCGACGACGGCCGTCGGCCATCGAGGAACGATCGTCCCGAAAACGTCGGGGGTCGGAAGGGCCATGGGCGAGGCGGGGACGGGGATGCCGTACAGGCAACGATCGAACAGACATCCGGTCCAGGCTGCCAGGGCGACGATGACGGCGGGGATCGCCAGCGCATCGGCCAGGGCCATGGAGGGGCGCCGTCGGGTGCGGGCCATCAGGGCGATGGCCGCCAAGACGCCCAGGGCCGCACCCACCCAACTCAAACCGCCTTCCCAGATCCAAAGCGCCTCCACCGGGTGGCGCCGGAAGTAAGGGAGGTGCAGCGCCACAAAACCGAGCCGGGCACCGGCCAGGCCGAGGACGAGGGAGACCAAGGCCGCTGTGAAGACGTCGCCGCCGGACTCGGCCGACGACGCGCGCCGCGCCACGAGCCAGCCCAGGCCGGCCAGGCATCCGATGGCGAGGACGACCGGGTACGCCTGATTCACGTGACGCTCGACGAATCATACCATCGGCGCTCAACCTGCCGAAGGTATAATCTCCTTGCCGCGGAGAGTCCCCCATGGGCGACGTGCGCGTTCTCCCGATCACAACAGCCGAAGACCGACTCAAACTCATCCACTTCCCGTGGAAGGTGTACCGGAACGACCCCTACTGGGTCCCGCCGCTGCTCTCCGAGCGCAAGGCATTCATCGATCCCGAAAAGAGCCCCTTCTTTGAACACGCCCGAGTCCAGTTCTTCCTGGCCGAGCGTGACGGGGAAATCGTCGGGACGATCGCAGCTTTCACCAACGATCTGTACAACAAGTTCCAGGGCACGAACGTCGGCTGGTTCGGGTTCTTCGAGGTTCTGGAGGACCGCGCGGCGGCCAAGGCGCTGCTCGAGGCGGCGACGGCATGGGCCCGCGCCGCCGGGCACACGACCTTGCTCGGCCCGGCGCAGTTCTCGACCAATGATGAGGTCGGGCTGCTGGTCGACGGCTTCGACGATCCTCCCCGAATCCTGATGACGTACAACCCGCGCTACTACATCGACTTCATCGAGGCCGCCGGGTTCCGCAAGGCGCAGGACCTGCTGGCCTACACGACCAACCTGGAGCGCATGCGGGCCGCCGGCGGCGTGCCGCCGAAGCTGCTGCGGGTGGTCGCCAAACTCCAGGAGCGAGGTCGGCTCACGGTCCGGTCGGTCCGCATGAAGGAGTTTCGGGCGGAAGTCGAGAAGGTCAAGGAAATCTACAATCGGTCCTGGGCCCGCAACTGGGGATTCGTCCCGATGACGGATCCCGAGATCGACCGCCTGGCGGATCAACTGAAGCCGTTGGTCGATCCCGACTTGATCGCCGTGGTCGAGGTCGACGGGCGAACCGTGGGGTTTGGCCTGACCCTGCCCGACCTGAACGGACCGCTTCGCAGGGCCTACCCTCGTCCCGGTGTCCCCGAGTGGTGGACTCTGGTCAAGTTCTTCTGGCATTGGAAGGTCCGAAAGCAGGTCCCGTGGATGCGGGCGTTCGCCCTCGGGGTGATGCCGGAGTATCGCGGCAAGGGTGTGGACGCCCTGATGTATCTCCACACGCTGAACGTCGCCCTGCGAAAGGGGTACCGGGCTGTCGAGATGAGCTGGTTGCTGGAGTCCAATGAGATGGTGCTTCGGTCGGCGGAGCTCCTCGGCGGCGAGCGCTACAAGACCTACCGCGTCTACGAGAAGAGCCTCTAGCAAGGTCTGGGCGGTTGTCGGCGGATTGTCGGCTTGTTTCCAGGCTGCCGAGGGGTTCCGCGCGAGAATGGAAGAAGGTGGAGGTCCCCATGTCGGCCCTTGAAACCCCGTGGATGGCGAATGTGTTCTACCTGTGTCTGGTGCTGGGGGTGTGGACCGCGGCGATGGCCGTCGCCACGCCAGGGACCGGCTTCCTGGAAGCCTTCTCGCTCGTGCTCCTGGCGGGGGCGGCCATCGGCATGCTCGTATGGCCGGTCAATCCGCTGGCGTTCATTCCGCTGGTCCTGGGCGTGGCGGCGTTGATCTACTCGGTCGTCCGGCGGCGGCCCTCGGCGTGGTGGGTGCTCGGCTCGGCCGCGTTGCTGAGCCTTGGTTCGATCTTCCTGTACGAAAACGCAAGCGGCGGACCGGCGGTCGAGCCCGTCCTGGCGATCCTGATGACCACGCTGACGGTCCTGTTCTTCTGGTTCGGCGTCCGGCGGGGCATCGAAGTCCAACTGGCGGCGCCGACGGTTGATGCCGAGATCGTCGTCGGCCAGGTCGGGGAGGCCCGTTCCCCGGTCCATCGTAGCGGCACCGTGTATGTGGGCGGGGAGCTCTGGTCGGCTCGATCCGAGTCCCCGATCCAGCGGGGGCAGCGCGTCCGGGTGGTTGGCCTCGATGGTCTGATCGTCGACGTCGAGCCGGTCGAGTCGTAGTCGCGAAGAGGAGGTTCTGATGACGGAATTCACGGTCGCCCTATGCGGTGTCATCTTCGTTATCCTGGTCGGATTGATGCTGATCTTCAGCGCCATCCGCATCGTCCAGGAGTACGAACGGCTGGTGGTGTTTCGCTTCGGGCGCGCCATCGGCGAGAAGGGACCCGGGATCGTGATCCTGTGGCCCTTCATCGATCGAGGCGTGAAGGTCGACCTGCGCGAGCAGTTGCGCGAAATCCCGCATCAGACCTCGATCACGTTGGACAACGCCCCGATTTCGATCGACTTCATCTGGTACTACAAGGTTGTCCATGCCGGGCAGAGCGTCCTCCAGGTTGGAAACTTCGAGGGGGCCGCCCAGGGGATGGCCACGACCACGCTGCGGTCGGTCATCGGCGGGATCCCGCTCGACGACGTCCTCTCCCAGCGCGAGCATATCAACCAGGTATTGCGTTCAAAGCTCGACGAAGTGACCGAACGTTGGGGTGTCAAGGTCACGAACGTCGAGATCCGCGAGATCATCCCGCCGCGCGAAGTCCAGGATGCGATGAACCGGCAGATGACGGCCGAGCGAGTTCGACGCGCCGTGGTAACCGAGTCGACGGGCGCGCGGGAAGCGGCGGTCAACATCGCCGAAGGCGAGAAGAATGCCAACATCTTGCGGGCGGAGGGGGAGAAGCAGGCGGCCATCCTGGTCGCCGAAGGGGCGCGCGAGGCGCAGCTCCTGCGGGCGGAGGGCTATGCCGCCGCCTTGGAGCGAATCTATGGCGCGGCCAAGACTGTCGACCAGAACACGATGACCCTGCAGTACTTCGAAGCGCTCAAGCAGATGGCCGCGGGCGCTTCGACGAAGTGGATCTTCCCGATGGAATTCACCCGCCTGCTGGAGACCTTCAGCGCGCGCAGCAAGTCGGAGTGACAGGCGCCACCGGGGTCGCGGGCGGGTTGCGAGGCCCGCGGCCCCGGTACCCCGATCAATGATGGTCACGGCCGATCCTGATTTCGCCATCGCGCCGGCCACGTGGCGCGATTTCCGTGAGCTCCTGGCGCTGGAGCGACGCTGCTTTGCGCGCGATCCCTGGCCATGGATGGATGTCTTGGCGGCCCTTACCTTCCCGGACACGGTCCGTTTCAAGGCCGTAGGCCGCGACGGCGTCAACGGCGACGGACCGGTCGGGTTTGTCATCGGCGACCGCCGGATGTCGCAACACGTGGGCTGGATCGCTTCGATCGGCGTCCACCCGGACTACCAGCGCCGTGGGTTGGGGTGGCGCCTGCTCCAGGCCTGCGAGCGGGCCCTGGACATGCCCTGCCTTCGCCTGACTCTGCGCCCGTCCAATCAAGGCGCCCGGGCACTGTACGAGCGGGCCGGCTACGTCGAGATCGACCGTCTCCCTGGCTACTACCTCGACGGGGAAGACGGGATCGTCATGGAGAAACTGGTCGGCTCGTCGGGTTGAATGGGCGACCCCATCGGATCGCTGGGCGATAACAACTCATCTTGGCTGGGGGCATTCCACCGGGACAGGACCGAGAGGCAGGCTGTCGTTCGAAGCACGGCTGACACGGCTCTGCGCGGCCCCAGGCGGGGCTTGGGCAGGGCGGACGGCAGGCCCCCGGGTCGTGGGCTAGGAACGTCTAAAGGAACGCCGAAAAGGAGGAAGCTGTGGCCGATACGAGGGTTGTGCTTGCCGGCCTATGGGTGGCCGTCATGTTGACGTATCTCTTGGGGGATGTGCTGCGGATTTTCGCCGGCGATTTCGAACCGGGGACCTTCCCGGGTGGCAGGCAGGCGACGCCGGGGATGTGGATGCTGATCGCCGTCATCATGCTGGTCCCCATTGTCATGATCGTGCTCACGCTCACGTTGGGATATCCGGCGGTCCGCTGGGTCAACATCGTCGTTCCGATTGTGGTCGCCGTGTTCAATCTCATTGGGCTGCCCTACAAAGGGGCATACGACAACTTCCTGATCGCGGTGAGCATCGTCTTCAATGCGGTCACCGTCTGGTTCGCATGGAGATGGGTAGGCTGAGGGCAAGGGGAGAGACATGAGAGCTGTCGTCAGGACCGCGTTCGGACCCCCCGACGTTCTGCAACTCAAGGAAGTCGACAAGCCTTCGCCCGTCGGCAAGGAAGTTCTCATCCGGGTCCATGCGACGTCGGTGAGCACGGGGGACGTGAACGCACGGGGATTCACGTTCGTCCCCCCGGGGCTTGGGCCGCTGGCGCGGCTCATGATGGGGCGAGGAGGTCCGAAGACCCCGATCCTGGGATCGGACCTTGCGGGACGGATCGAGGCGGTAGGCAACGAGGTTGAACGGTTCAAAGAAGGCGACCAGGTCTTCGGCATCAACGCCGTGGTGCAGGGCGCCTATGCCGACTACGTGTGTTGGCCGGAGGACTGGGCCTTGGTGGAGAAGCCGGCCCGCCTGACATACGAGGAAGCTGCTGCCATTCCCTTTGGAGCCACCGTTGCGGCGTACTTTCTGAGGGACATGGGCCGGGTCCGGAGCGGACAGAAAGTCCTCGTCAACGGCGCCTCCGGGAGCGCGGGGAGTGCGGCAGTTCAGATCGCCAAGGCGCTCGGGGCAGAGGTGACAGGCGTGTGCAGCACGACCAACGTGGACCTCGTGAAATCGCTGGGGGCGGACCGGGTGATCGACTACACCCGGGAGGATTTCACCCAGGATGGCGAGATCTACGACGCGATCTTCGATTCGGTCTTCGGGAAGACATCATTCTCGCACGCGAGGCGGGCACTCAAGGACGACGGTCTGTACCTCGCGGTAGCCGGCGGCCTGAGGGAGATGATCCAGGCGCAGTGGACGGCCGTGAGGGGTGGCAAGCGGGTGATCTTCGGGGGCGGGGAGGCGGTCGAGACGACGGACATCATGTTGTTCGTCAAGGAACTGATCGAGGCGGGCAAGTTCAAGGCCGTCATCGACCGTGTTTTCCCACTGGAGCAGATCGTCGAGGCTCACCGCTACGTGGAGACCGGGCACAAGAAGGGGAACGTGGTCATCACGGTGGCACGCCAGGACCGGAGCTGACCCGTTCCTTCCTCCCCGGCGGGGGCTTGGGGCGCGACCGTTCGCCGGTCGAGCGGGTTCTCCTTCACGGGTCGGTTCCCTTGTGGTATAAGTACCCCGCCGGGCGTTGTACCCTTCGCCCGCCGGCGCCATTCGGCGTCGATCTTCTTGTAAGGAAAGGGCTTGAGACATGCGTGTCCTCCTCTTGAAAGACGTCTACAAACTAGGCAGGGCCGGCGACGTCAAGCGCGTCGCTGATGGCTATGGGCGCAATTTCCTGCTCCCGAAAGGCCTGGCGGTATTGGCTACACCCGGCGCCGTCAAGCAGGCCGACAAGATCCGCTCGACCGGCGAGGCGACCCGCTCGCGTTTGAACGAGGAATTGGCGGGCGTGGCCGAGAAGATCGGCGGCCTGAAGCTCGTCTTCCCCGCCAAGGCCGGCGAGACCGGGAAGCTGTACGGCTCGATCACCACGGCGATGCTGGCCGAGGCGATTGAGCAGGAGACCGGCTACCAGGCCGACCGCCGCCAGATCGACAGCCAGCCGATCAAGACGATCGGGGCCCACTCGGCCCGGCTTCGCCTGACCATCGACCTGGTTCCGTCCTTCACCGTCGTCGTCCATCGCGAAGGCGAGCCGATCGAGTCGGCCTACGAGGCCGAGGCCATCGCCGCCGAAGAGGCCTTCGGCGATCTGCGGCGTGAGCTCGAGGAAGAGGAACGGGCGGCGGAGGCGGCCGAGGAAGCCGCTGAGGCCGTGGCCGCCGAGCCGGCCGAACCCGAGATCACTCCCGAACAGCCTTCTCCGGCCGAATAGGCTCACCCGCCGGCGACATCGCATCGGATGACCATCGGTCAGCGTCTGCGCGAGGCGCGGGAACGTCTTGGCCTGACTCTGGAAGAGGCCGAGCGGACGACCCGCATCCGGGCACAGCACTTGGCCGCCCTCGAGCGCGACGACTTCGATGCGCTCCCATCCCCCGTGCAGGCACGCGGCTTCCTCCGCAACTACGCCGGCTACCTCGGATTGTCTCCGGAGCCCCTGCTCCAGGAACACAACGGAACCACGACCGGGCGAAGGCCGGCGGCCCGGCGACCCGCTGCTGGCCAGAGCCCGGTCCGGGTTCGGCGGGCCGGGTGGCTCTCGGGAGACCTGGTGGTCGCGGCCTTCATCGCCCTGGGGACCCTGGCGCTGCTCGTTTGGGGTGGGGGCCGAGCGATGGCATCCCTCCGGTCCGCCGCCGCCCCGGCCGGAGAGAGCTCTGCCTTGCTGATCGCGACCGCCACACCCTCTCCCGTCGTCGTGGCGACGGCCGCCAGTCTGCCCCCCCTCGAGGAGACCCCCGCGGCGACGGCGACGTTGCCGCTCATCAACCTGCCGTCCGGACGGGTGAGTGTTCGCCTGCTCGTCGTCCAGCGCGCTTGGGTCCGAGCTCAGGCCGACGGGGTCGAACGCGTCCGGGGCAGGGTGGAGCCCGGCGCCATCCTCGATTTGACCGGGGATCGGATCATCGAAGTGACGACCGGGAACGGAGCGGGGCTGCGGATCGCCCTCAACGGCCAGGATCTGGGCTTGATGGGTCGTCTGGATGAGGCCGTGACTCGGCTCTGGACGCCCGATGGCGAGGTCACACCCACGCCGACGATCACGCCGACCGAGACCCAGACGGCCCGCCCATCGGCGACGCCGCGAGCCACCGCGAGCGGCGGATGAACACAGGCCGCTTTCACCTCGTCTCGCTTGGCTGCGCCAAGAATACCGTCGACTCCGAGTCCATGGCCAGCCTGCTTCGGCAGGAGGGCTACCGCGCCAGCGTGGAGCCTGCTGGGGCGGACGTCCTGATCGTCAATACCTGCGGCTTCATCGGCCCGGCCCGGGAGGAGTCCTTCGATCACCTGCGGCGCCTGGCTGCCGGGAAGCGCCCGGGCCAACTCCTGATCGCCGCCGGATGCCTGACCCAGCGCTATGGCGTGGACGTGGTGCGTGAAGTCCCGGAGATCGATGGGCTCCTCGGCACGCGACGTTGGATGGATATCGTCAACGTCGTACGGAGCCTTCGAGAAGGAGACCCCGAGACCCACTACGCGCTGCCGGATGCTCCCAGCGTCGGGAGGGATGAGCGCGGGGTGCTGCGGGCGGCGGTGCAGGGTGGGAGCGCCTACCTCAAGATCGCCGACGGTTGCCGAAGACCATGCGCCTTCTGCGCCATACCGCTGATCAAGGGTCCGGCGGTCAGCCGACCGATTGAGACCCTGGTGGAAGAAGCGCGAGCGCTGGAACATCAGGGCGTGCGAGAAGTGATTCTGATCGCGCAGGACACTACCGACTATGGCCACGACCTGGGAATGCGTGACGGCCTGGTCCGCCTGTTGGAGGCCCTGCTCGCGGCGGCGCCGAAGATCGATTGGCTGCGACTGCTGTACGCGTATCCGGGGGCGGTCAGCCCGCGCCTGACCGACCTGATGGCGGCTGAGCCCCGGCTATTGCCGTACCTGGATATGCCGTTGCAGCACGCCCATCCGGAGATGCTCCGGCGGATGCGCCGCCCGGCCAACATGGTGGCGGTGAGGGGCGCGCTCGAGCGGATGCGCCAAACAATCCCCGATCTGGCGCTCCGAACGACGTTCATCGTCGGGTACCCCGGTGAGACCGAGGCGGAGTTCGAGACTTTGCTCGACTTCGTCGAGTCGATGCGCTTCGATCGGGTCGGGGTGTTCCCGTTTTCGTTTGAGCCCGGAACGGCGAGCGAGCCTCTGGGCGACCCGATCCCGGCCGAGGTCAAGGAAGACCGACGCCGGCGGCTGATGGAAGCACAACAGCGGATCTCCCTGGAGAAGAATCTGGCGTTGGTCGGACGCGTCTTGCCGGTCTTGGTCGAAGGGGCTGCAGATGGAATCACCCTGGGCCGCAGCTACCGGGATGCTCCGGAGATCGACGGTATGGTGATCCTGGAAGGGGACATCCCGCCGGGCGACATCGTCCCCGTGCGGGTGACGGGCGCGTTGGCTTATGACCTGACCGGGATTCCCGACCGAACGTCCACCCCGATCGAGGTCGCCCCACAGGCAAGCGGGGCCGGGTAGGCCGCCAGTCCCGGCCTAGACACCCGCCTGGCGGGGCCCCCTGTCACCTTCTTCCGTTCCGGGATCCTGGAAACCTACCGGCGCGGGATCTAGCTGGCGTCGTTGATCTGGGGCGGCGGCTTTTCGGAGTCGTCGACGTCTCGCCACTCGGCGTCGACCACCGAGCGTAGCGAGTCCATGTGTTCCTTGACGACCTCCGGCGGGCACAGCTCGACGAACAGGACACTCCCGAGCCAGATCACGACGGCGTCGTCGATCGGCCCGATGACCAGGTCGGGAACGACGAGGTAGGCCAGGGTCCCGACCGGGAGCAGTTTCAGCAGTGGGTTGACGCGCCGATCTCCCATCAGGCGGAGAATCAGCTTGAGGCGGACGCCGAGTTCGTACAGCAGGCCGCTGCCTTCGCTGGGGACGATCTTGCGCTGAGGGTCGCTCATGCTCCGCTCCCTAGTTCGCGCGGAATTATACCGGTCTCCGGGCTCGCGGGAGGCCCCGTCCGGGCGGGTGGCCTGGCCGGGAGGTTTGCAGAAACTTCATCGTTCGTCCATGAGCGCTTCACCGAGATCGCCTACCCTTCCTGTCAGGTGCTTGGGTCTTGTCGGCACCGAGATCTGGGAGGAGGCTCTCCATGAGCAATGGTGTGAAGACGGTTCTGGTTGTTGTTGGCGGACTGGCTCTCGTCGCGCTGCTGATCTTTGGCGGCTTCGTCGTCGGCCGGCTGACTCTCGGGCAAGCCGCCTGGCCGATGTGGACGGACCGGGCATCCGTGATCTGGGGCCCTGGAATGATGGCTTCGTACCCGGCCGGCGTCCCTGGGTTTGGTGGCTCCCGGGGCGGACGTGCGGGAGGCTTCCATGGAATGATGGGTTTCGGCGCGAGGTGGCGGGGATTCGGCGGCATGATGGGGACGCCCGGCGGCATGATGGGCGGTCTCTGGTCGTCCGGCGCGGACCCGCTGACTCTCGACCAGGCCGAGGCCGCCCTCGACCGGTATCTGGCGAGCTTTGCGGAGGACGACCTGCGGGTCGCCGAGATCATGATCTTCGAGAACCACGCCTACGCTGAGATCGTCGAGGCGAGCACCGGTATCGGCGCGATGGAAGTGTTGGTCGATCCGTTGACGCTGGCGGTCTACCCCGAGCCCGGTCCGAACGTGATGTGGAACACGAAGTATGGGCACATGACCGGTCAGGGCGGGATGATGGGGGCGCTCGGCCAAGGGATGAAGGGGGGCTTGTGGGGACTGCCGGCGAGCCCCGACCCGACCGAGATGGCTGTCACCCCGGCGGAGGCAGTCGCCCTTGCCCAAGCCTACCTGGACCGTTCCGGGGAGGGCTACCGGGCCGCTGATCATGCCGACCGCTTCTACGGCTACTACACCTTGCATATCGAGCAGGGCGATCGGACGGTGGGCATGCTGAGTGTCCACGGCGTCACGGGCGACGTCTTTCCGCACACCTGGCACGGTGCATTCATCGAGATGTCAGAAGTCCACGCCGAGTAGGTCTCTACGAAAGCGGCCGCCACCGGTTGACAGGTGGCGGCCGCCTTCGCTAGCATGGAGGGCAGGACCGCTGACCGCGCCTGGGTGACAGGCGCGGCCGTTGTGCCGGGATCGGGGGTTAGGGGAAATGCCTGGGGCGAAGATCCTCGTCGTCGATGATGAGCCGCAGTTGGTCTCGCTGGTCACGGCGTACCTACGCCCCGAGGGCTACCTCGTCCAGACCGCCGGCGACGGGCCCGGCGGTCTGAAGGCGGCCCGGAGTTTCAAACCCGATCTGATCATCCTCGACATCCTGTTGCCCGGCTTTGACGGCCTCGAGCTCCTGACCCAGCTTCGGCGAGAATCCGACGCCTATGTCATTCTGCTCACGGCGAAAGCGGACGAGACGGACAAGATCGTCGGCCTGTCCGTTGGCGCCGACGACTACCTCGCCAAGCCGTTCAGCCCGCGGGAATTGACCGCCCGAGTGAAGGCCGGGTTGCGGCGAATGCGCCCGGGAAAGAGCCTGCTCGAGGAATCTGTCCTTGCCTTTCCCCGCCTGCGAGTTGAGACCGGAAGTCGGAAGGTGTGGGTCGACGACGCCCCGATCGAGCTGACGACCACCGAATTCGATCTGCTCCGGGCGCTGGCGGAGCATCCGGGGCGGGTCCTCAGTCGACAACAGCTTCTTGAGAGAGTCTGGGGGTACGACTACTACGGCGAGGATCGCGTCGTCGATGTCCACATCGGCCACATCCGCCGGAAGCTGGGCGACGACCGCTTCATCGCCACCGTCCGCGGGGCCGGGTATCGGTTCGAGGGGGATCCAGGATGAGCATGTTCCGTGCCGTCCGGCGTCGCCTCGGCTTGAAGTTCCTCCTTTCCTACTTCGTGGTCATCCTGGTTGGAGTGGCGGTCCTGGCGCTCGCATCGGCACTGACGGTCCCGGCGGCTTTCGATCGGCACCTGGCAGCCATGGGGTCCATGATGGGGGACATGGGGATGAGTCTGGAGTCTGATCTCTTCGTCGGCTACCGGGCCGCCGCGGCCGAGGCGCTCACCTGGGCGGCCGGTGCGGCCACCGCCGCAGCCGTGATTCTGAGCATCCTCATCAGCCGGCGTGTGGTCGACCCTGTCCGCCAAATGATGACTGCCAGTCGTCGGATCGCCGACGGTCATTTCGATGAGCGGGTTCCTTTGGGACGAGTGGCCCCAGAGGACATGGACGAGTTGGAGCAGCTCGCCGTCAGTCTGAACCAGCTGGCCTCCAAGCTGGAGCGAATCGAGGCCGTGCGTCGTCAACTGATCGCCGACGTCGCCCATGAGCTGCGGACGCCGCTCAGTATCGTGCGCGGTTCGCTGGAAGGGCTGATGGACGGAGTCCTACCGGCCGATGAAGAGACCCTGCTCGGGCTCCAAGCGGAGACGGGTCGGCTCCAAAGGCTCGTCGAGGATCTGCAAGAGCTGAGCCGGGCGGAGGCCCGGGCTTTCGCGCTGGAGATACGGTCGGTCGACCCCCGGCACATGGTCGAGGTTGCCGTCGAACGCCTCGCCCGCCAGTTTGAGGAGAAAGGGGTGACCTTGCGGTCGGAGGTGCCGCCGGCCCTCCCGCGAGTTCGCGCCGACGAGGAGCGCGCCGGTCAGGTGTTGCTGAACATCCTGGGCAATGCCCTGCAGTACACGCCGTCCGGTCGGGGTGTGACGATACGGGCGGGGGAGGCCGGCGGCCGGGTAGAAATCGAGGTCATCGACGAGGGGATCGGGATTGCCGCCGACCAGCTGCCGCAGGTCTTCACCCGTTTCTACCGAGTCGATCGATCGCGGTCGCGCGCCGGGGGTGGCAGCGGGATCGGCCTGACGATCGCACAGCACCTTGCGGAGGCGCAGGGCGGAAGCCTGCGGGCGGAGAGTCCCGGGCTTGGGAAAGGGAGCCGGTTCGTTTTCGCGCTGCCCGTCGCCTCCTGACCGGAACCTTTACCGAAGCTTCATCAACGTCACAACCCACGGACAACGACCGGGGGCATGATCGGGATGGACAGGGCACGCTGCTGGACCCGCCACGAGAGGAGCGGACACAGATGATGGGAATGGGGATGGGTTTCGGCGTGCTGCTCTTCTTCTTCTTCACCGCGGTGATGATCCTCGGAGGGGTCTGGCTCGTGAAATCCATCTTCACCGCCGGCGGCAGCGTGCAGCCTCCTGTCGGAGGCGGGGCAACGCCTCGGCAGATCCTGGATGAGCGCTACGCCCGGGGCGAGATCGACCGCGAAACCTACGAGACGATGCGGCGCGATCTGGAGGCGTAGCGGTTTCGAGGTTGTCTTGAAGGGCAAGGGGCGCTATGTTAGGATCACAAGACGCCCCATGCCCGCTTCTCCGCCGGCCCTCCCGATTGATCGGCTGAACCGCCCGCTGCGCGATCTGCGCATTTCGGTCACCGACCGCTGCAACTTCCGCTGCATCTACTGCATGCCGAAGGAGATCTTTGGCCGCGACTACGAGTTCCTGCCGAAGCCGAGCCTGTTGACCTTCGAGGAGATCCAGCGCGTCGTTCGCCTCTCTGGCGAGTTGGGGATCACCAAGGTGCGGTTGACCGGGGGGGAGCCGCTTCTGCGGCGGGAGCTCGAAGTCCTGGTTTCCTTGCTGGCGGATCTGCCGGGCCTCGACCTGACCCTGACGACCAACGGCTCGCTCCTCCAGGACAAGGTACAGGCCTTGCGGGCCGCTGGCCTGAAGCGGGTTTCGGTCAGCCTGGATGCCCTCGACGATGAAACGTTCATGAAGATGAATGACGTCGATTTCCCGGTGGCGCGCGTCCTGGGGGGGATCGAGGCCGCCGTCGCCGCCGGCCTGACGCCGGTCAAGGTCAACATGGTCGTCAAGCGCGGGGTGAACGAGCACAGCATCCTTCCGATGGCCGACCATTTCCGCGGAACCGGAATCGTCCTGCGCTTCATCGAGTTCATGGACGTCGGGCACACGAATGGCTGGCGGCTCGACCAGGTTGTCCCGGCAGCGGAGATCCTGAGGCGGTTGCAGGCCGCCTATCCCCTGGTGCCGGTCGAGGCGAACTACCCTGGCGAGGTGGCCAATCGCTATCGCTACCGGGATGGGGGCGGCGAGATCGGCTTGATCGCCTCCGTGACACAGCCGTTCTGCGGCGCCTGCACGCGCGCCCGTCTCTCGGCGGATGGCCGCCTGTTCACGTGCCTCTTCGCTACCAAAGGGACCGATCTTCGGACGCTCCTGCGCGACGGAACCGGCGACGAGGCGATCGCGGCGCGCCTGCGGGAGATCTGGGGCGCTCGCATCGACCGCTATTCCGAGATCCGGACCTCGGAGACCGCCGACCTCCCCAAGATCGAGATGTCATACATCGGCGGCTGAGCCGCCGGTCCCCCCGGCCACGCGGGGGTACAATGCCGGCCTCCATGAGTGTGCAAGCAGAGGCTCGGACTCCTCTCGGCGAGCGCGTGGCGGCGTGGATTGACCGCGCCCTACCTTCAGAGCTCGCTGTGCAGTGGATCATCGCTGGCCTCGTCGGCCTGGGCACGGGCCTTGGTGCGGTTGCCTTCATCTATGCTATCGCCCAGGTCACGAAGCTCCTCTACGTTGTCCTGCCCGATACCCTAGGCTGGTCATGGGCCGTCTGGCTGGTGATGGCGCCAACCCTGGGAGGGCTGATCGCCGGGCCGATCATCTTCTACTTCGCTCGCGAAGCCAAGGGCCATGGGGTGCCGGAGGTGATGCAGGCCATCGCGCTGCGCGGCGGGCGGATCCGGCCTCAGGTGGTGGTGGGCAAAGTCCTGGCGTCGGCGGCCTGCATCGGGAGCGGCGGATCGGCCGGGCGCGAGGGCCCGATCGTCCAAGTGGGTTCGGCCCTGGGATCGAGCGTGGCGCAGTTCCTGCGCTTCTCCGAGACCCGCACGCGCAACCTTGTCGCCTGTGGGGCGGCCGCCGGGATCGCCGCCACGTTCAACGCCCCGATCGCCGGCGTGATGTTCTCGATCGAAATCCTGTTGGGCGAACTCAAGCCAGGTGATCTGGGAAGCGTTGTGATCTCAGCGGTGACGGCGAGCACACTCGCGCGCAGCATCCTTGGGAACCGACCGGCGTTCGATATCCCCGCGTACACCTTGGGCCACCCCGCTGAGCTTGGCCTGTATGTCCTGCTCGGCGTTCTGTGTGCACTGGTCGGGGTCGGTTTCATCCGAGTGCTCTACGCCGCGGAGGACTTCTTCGATGGCTGGCATTTCCCTGAGGTCTTGAAACCGGCCGTCGGTGGGGCCCTGCTGGGTCTTCTGGCGGTCGCCTACCTGGCGGCCCTCGGATTCCTGCCCTCGACGGAACGAGTGATGCCCCAGGTGTATGGAGCGGGCTTCCCGACGATCGAAGCGGCGTTGCAGCAGACGCTTCCCCTGGGCCTGCTGTTCATCCTGGCCGTGCTCAAGCCGATTGCGACTTCGCTCACCCTCGGATCCGGGAACTCGGGCGGCGTGTTTGCACCAGGGCTGTTCACCGGTGCGATGTTGGGAGGCGCCTTTGGCAGCCTGATGGTCCTCCTGCTGCCAGGGCTGGTGAGCGGTTCGGGAGGCTATGCCACCGTCGGCATGGCGGGGGTCTTCGCTGCGGCGGCGCGTGCGCCCCTCTCGGCGATCCTGATCGTCTTCGAGATGACCGACGACTACCGCATTATCTTGCCGTTGATGACGTGTGTGGTCGCTGCCACTGCCGTTGCCAGCGCACTACACAGCGAATCGATCTACACCTTGAAGCTTGTGCGGCGGGGGATTCATCTGGCTCGGGGCCGGGATGTCGACATCCTGGACTCGGTCCGGGTCGACGAGGTCATGCGCCGGGAGCCTGTTACCGTCGCCGCCGACTTTCCGTGCAAGGAGCTCCCCGACCTCTTCCTGCAATCGAACGCCCACGCCTTCCCGGTGCTGGATCGCCAGGGCCTCCTGATCGGGATCGTGTCGCTGGAGGACTACCGACGGGCCGCCGAGGAGAGCGATCTGGAAGGGCTGACCGTTGTCGAGATCGCCACGCGGGCGATGGTCTTGGCCTACCCGCGCGAGAGCATGCGGTCGGTCTTGCGCAAGATGGCGCCGCGCGATCTCTCACGACTTCCCGTCGTCGACCCGGATGATCCGCGCCGGTTGATGGGGGTCGTCCGCCGCAACGACATCGTCCGGGCCTACGAGCTGGGCACCGTCCGCCGGGAGGAGCGGCCCAGCGGAGTTTCGCTGGGCCCGGGGGCGACGATGCATGAGCTCGTCTTGGAGAAGAAAGATGCTGCCGTGGGCAAGCGCCTGGCGGATCTCTCGTTTCCGGAGGGATGCCGGGTGGTCTCGGTGATTCGGGGAGAGCGGACGGTCCTGGCCTCTGGGGCGACCGAGCTCCGGGCGGGTGACCGCATCCGGCTGATCGTCGTCGAGAGCGAACTCGCCGAAGCGGAGGGCCTCCTCCGTCAGGGCCCGATTCCCACCGAGGAAGCGTAGGCTGGCCGTCCGTTGACTCCCTCCGTGCGGAGGGATATACTGTCCCTGCACTCAAGGAGGGCCCCCGCTATGCGGGTTGTTGCACCCCAATTGAGGATTGCCGTTGAAGGGCACGCGGCCGGCTAGCGCGCGTGCCTTTTTGTTTCCCGATCTCGGGGAAGGAGCCGCTATGGACTATGGGATGATCGGCAAGATTGAGAAGGCCAAGCGCTACGCTGAAGAGCGGAACCGCATTCACGTCCAATCGTTGGCCGCCACCTTCGACGGCGAGAACAACCCGCACCGTGTCTCGTATCAAGACGGCGCGTGGACGTGCGACTGCGACTTCTTCCTGACGCGCGGCGTCTGCAGCCACAGCATGGCCCTCGAGCGCATCCTGGAGGGCATGCTGCCGGTGATGGCCGCTGCCGAGTGATCGCGTTTCCTCCGATTCACCGGGCGTCCCCCACGCGAGGGACGCCCGGCTTTGTTCCATCGGCTGAATGGTAAAATAGAAAATTGGCGGGGAGTGCGTTCCCCGCCGCTTGTTTGGAGACGACGTGCGCCGCTGGCAGTTGTGGCTGGGGATCGTCATCAGTCTCGTGTTCCTGGCGCTCGCCTTGCGCGGCCTGCGACTCCAGGAAGTCCTGCAGGCCGTCCGCGACGCCGAGTACCTGTGGCTGATCCCCGGGATCGCCGCCTACTTCGTCGGGGTCTATGCCCGGGCGTGGCGATGGCACTACCTGCTGCGGCCCATTCGACCGCTCTCGACCCGACGGCTCTTCCCGATCGTCACCATCGGCTATCTGGGGAACAACATCTTCCCGGTTCGGGCCGGGGAGATCTTGCGCCTGTATGTCCTCAAGCGCGATGAAAACGTCGGGATGGCGTCGTCTCTGGCGACGATCCTTGTCGAGCGGGCCTTCGATGGGATTGTCATGCTCGGTTTCGTCTTTCTGAACTTGCCGCGCCTGGCCGGCGACCAAGTCGGGCCGGGCGTGCGCGGCCTGGCCATTGGAGGCGCGATCCTCTTCCTGGGCGCGACGGCGGCGTTCGTTGTGCTGGCGATCTTCCCGACGTTCGCGGCGCGCCTGGCCGACTTCGGGATCGAGCGGGTCTTGCCCTGGCGGTTCCGGGAGAGAGCGCACGCGCTCTTCGGCCAGTTCCTGATCGGCCTGGCCGCGCTTCGCTCGCCGCTGGACGTCTTGATGGTCCTGGCTACGTCGATCGTGATCTGGCTGCTGGAGACGCTGAAGTACTGGTTCGTGATGCATGCCTTCCCGTTCCAGGTCGATTTCTTCACTCTGATGCTGATGAACGGTGTCGTCAACCTGGCGACGACCTTGCCGTCGGCGCCGGGCTACGTCGGCACCTTTGACGCGCCGGGGATCGCCGTCCTGGAGGCGACCGGGGTCAATCCGGAAGTGGCCGCCGCCTATACCTTCGTCTTGCACGCCGCGCTGTGGCTGCCGGTCACGCTCCTCGGGGCGTACTACATGCTGCGGGAGGGCCTGAGCTGGCGATCGGCGCAGCAGGCCGCCCAACAGGAGCGATTGGCGTGAAACTCGCCGTCATCGGCGCCGGGGCCGGGGGCCTCGCCGCGGCGCATGATTTCGCCCGGGCGGGGCATGACGTGGTCGTGTTCGAAGCCGATTCGCAGGTCGGCGGTCTGGCCGCCGGTTTCCGCGAGCCGGAGTGGGCGTGGTCAGTGGAGCGCTACTACCATCACTGGTTTGCCAGCGATCGGGCGGTCCTGGGGCTGATCGATGAACTGGGATGGCGCGATCGGGTCCTGTTCCCATGGCCGTCGACGGCGGTCTACCATGAAGGCCGTTTCTACAAGCTCGACGCGCCTCTCTCGGAGGCGACCCCGGGATGGGCATGGGCCGATCGCCTCCCTGGAGCCGGGATGTTGGCGCGGGGTGTGCACTTGTTGCGATTCCCGCCATTGGGTGTAATCGACAAATTGCGCTACGGGGTCGCTGCCCTGGTCCTGCTGGCGGCGCCCGACTGGAGACGTTTCGAGCGTACGACGGCACACGCGTGGCTGGAGCGGTGGATGGGCCCGCGGACCTACCGCCTCCTGTGGCAGCCACTGCTGGAAGGGAAGTTCGGCCCGCACTACCGGGACGTCAACATGGCGTGGTTCTGGGCCCGGGTCAAGGCCCGCACGCCTCGCCTCGGAACCTTCGTCGGAGGCTTCCAGGCTTTTCTCGACTCCCTGGCGGCGGAGGTCCGACGATCGGGGGGGACGGTGCGCCTGAACGTCGCGGTCGACAAGATCGAACCTGAGGCCGCCGGCGGCCTGACGGTCACGACGCGGGATGGCCGTGAGACGTTCGATCGTTGCCTGGTGACGACGTCCCCGGAACTGTTGGCCCGCCTCGCGCCGAGCCTCCCGGAGGCCTACCTCCAAGGCCTGCGTTCGCTGAAAGCGATGGGGGCGGTCGTGCTGATCCTGGCCCTCCGCCATCGTCTTTCGGAACAAGGCGTCTACTGGCACAACCTCCCGAAAGCCGCCGGGTTCCCGTTCCTGGCTCTCGTTGAGCACACCAATTTTCTGCCGAAGGAGCACTTCAACGGCGATCACCTGGTCTACCTTGGGGACTACCTCGACCCCGACCACGAGTACTTCTCACTGACCGAAGGCGAACTCCTCGATCGCTTCCTGCCTTCGCTGAACCGGGTCAACCCGGGCTTTGAGCGGACCTGGGTGCGGAAGTCGTGGCTCTTCCGGACTCCGTACGCCCAGCCGATCCCGCCGCTGAATCACTCCCGAGCCATCCCTCCGCTCCAGACGCCGGTGCCGGGTCTGTGGTTCGCCAGCATGAGCCAGGTCTATCCCTGGGATCGCGGGACAAATTTCGCCGTGGAGGTCGCCCGGCGCGCAGCCCAGGAGATGCTCGCCTCCCGGGAGCCGTCGTGACACCCGGCACACCGTCCCGCCGTCCTGGCGGGAAGACCCAGGTGATGCGCTTGATGAATCAGCGCGGCATCGCCTACGCCGAGATCCGCTTCCCTGAATCGATCCACGACGCGCCCGGAGTGGCCGCCCATGCCGGGGTCCCGGTCGGCGAGGTCTTCAAGACTCTCGTTGTAGTCCTCGAAGGATCGACTCGACCGGCGTTGCTCTTGCTCCCGGGCGACAAGACCCTGGACCTCAAGCGAGCGGCCCGGGCGATGGGGGTGAAGCGCGCCGCAATGGCATCTCATGCCGAAGCTGAAAAGCTGACCGGGCTGAAGGTCGGAGGAATCTCGGCCCTGGCACTGACTCACCGTGGGTGGCCGGTCTACCTCGACCGTCATGCCGAAATCCTTGAGTCGTTCGTCGTGAGTGCCGGCGAACGCGGGGTGAACGTCCGCCTGCGGGTTTCGGATTTCATGACTCTGACGAGCGCGACGTGGATCGAGGCGGCGAGGTCGGAGACCGGGGCGGCTGACCCGCTATAATCCTCCCTGCGGAGGGAGGCAGATGATCCAGGTCAGGGAAACGTATCAAGTCCGCTTCGGCCGGATGGATCAGGCCATCGACTACTGGTCGCGGCTTCCGAAGGAAGTCGCCGAATGGCCCGACGATCGGGCCGAATACGAGGTCCTGACCGATCTCTCCGGAGAGATGTTCACGTTGGTCGTAGCCCGACACGTCGACTCGGTCGAAGCGTGGCAGGCTGCGATGGGTCGCCTTCAGGTTGATCCGGCCTACCAGGAGTGGTTCCGGTCCTTCAAGCAGTTCGCCGAGAACGGGCGCCGGGAGTTCTTGATGGTCGATCAGCCGAATCGAGGTTGGTCCGGGCGAGGCGCGATCGTCGTCCGGTCCTGCTTTCAGGCCCTCGAGTGGCGGGTCGCCGAGGCGCTGGACTTGACCAAGGCCTACGGGGCCTTGCTGGTGGATCAGGGGGTGGGTGAGAGGCCGCGAGTCCTCAGTGATCTGAGTGGTTCGATGTTCAACGTGATGATCGAGATTGAGACCAGGGACCTCAAGAATTGGGATGACCACCGCCGCACGATGTTTCGGGACGCCCAGTTCCAGGTGTGGTTCCGACGGCTGACGGCGTGCGTTTCGCACGGATCGCACGACTTCCTCACGGTGGCCGGGCCGGCCTGACGGCTCCGGCTGGGATGCGAGACTCGCGGAGAGACACCCATGATGGATCCCCGAACCGAGCGAATGGCGACGCTCCTGATCCAGTACTCGGCCTCGATCCGGCCGGGGGACCGCGTCCTGATCGAGGCCGAGACGGCCGCCGAGCCGTTGGTGCGGGCGCTCTTCGAACGGACGCTGGAGGTCGGTGGGCACCCGTTTCTGGCGATCAGCTTCGCCGGCCAGGATACGTACACCGGCTTTGACGATAGCTTCCTGCGCCTGGCGTCCGATGCCCAGGTCGACCAGGCGGCGGTCTGGCATGAGAAGGCCTACGAGGAATTCGCCTCGCGCATTCGAATCTACTCGTCCTCCAATACCCGCATCCTGATGCAGAGCGATCCCGCCCGGTTGGCCCGTCGCCAGCGGGCCGTGGCCAAGGTGTTGCGGACTCAGATGGAGCGCGGCGGGCGCGGCGAGTTCCGGTGGGTGACGACGATCTTCCCAACCCTCGGCCATGCCCATGACTCCGACATGAGCCTGTCGGAGTTCGAAGCCTACGTCTTTGGCGGCTGTCATGTCGATGGCGAGGCCGACCCGGTGGCGCACTGGCAGGAGGTTCGGGCGCGCCAGGATCAGCTGGTGGCGGCACTGGCCGGGCGCGATCAGGTCGAGATCCGAAGTCCCGACTGTGACCTCACGCTCTCGATCCGGGATCGGACGTTCGTGAATGCCTGCGGAACCCACAACATGCCCGACGGAGAGATCTTCACCGGCCCGGTCGAGTCCTCGGTGGACGGGCGCGTTCGGTTCAGCTTCCCCTTGATCCACAAAGGGCACGAGGTGCAGGGCGTGGAGCTGAAGTTCGAGAAGGGGCAGGTGGT
Organism: Anaerolineales bacterium; assembly: GCA_035471625.1. Taxonomy (GTDB): domain Bacteria; phylum Chloroflexota; class Anaerolineae; order Anaerolineales; family E44-bin32; genus DATEVL01. Next base: position 93,607 of record DATIPT010000037.1, on the reverse strand, counting down.
TGCCTGGAGCGCCGAACGCAACCAGGAGTATCTGGAACAGATGCTGCAGACCGATCCGGGTGCCCGCTACCTTGGGGAGTTCGGGGTCGGGACGAATGCGGCTCTTCAGAAGCCCACCCGCAACATCCTCCTGGATGAGAAGATCGGCGGGACGATCCACTTGGCGCTCGGCGCGGGCTATCCAGATACCGGCAGCCACAACAAGTCGGCGATTCACTGGGACATGATCTGCGACATGCGCCGCGACTCGGAGATCCGTGTCGACGGCGAGGTCGTCTATCGCGACGGCGATTTCACGATCTAGGTCGGAAGGCCCCCCTATGCAGAAACGAACCCTAGCGATCCTGGCCCTGCTGGCGGTGGCGGCCTGTACGCCGGCCACGGCCGTCCCGACCGATACGACCTCGGCTTCCCCACGCCCAACGCGGACGCCGCCGCCGACGGCGACTCCGGCGCACACCCCGACCGCCGAGGTCGAGGAAGGCGGCGGGGGTCCGGCGCTCCCGACGGACAAGGGGCTGTACTTCTCGGCCTCCGGCGCCTGCGCGGTCTGCCACGAGTCGCTGACCGACGACAGCGGCGCCGACGTCTCGCTGGGCTCCGAATGGCGGGGGACGCTGATGGCGAATTCGGCCCGCGACCCGTACTGGCTGGCCAGCGTCCGGGCGGAGGTCGGATCCAATCCGGGCCAGCGCGACGTCATCGAAGATACGTGTGCCCGGTGCCACATGCCGATGGCCCAGTTCACAGCCGACGTGCGCGGCTCGAGCACTCAGATTCTCGACGGCGGGTTCGCCGATCCCGAGCACGAGCTCCACACCTTCGCCATGGACGGGATCTCCTGTTCGGTCTGTCATCAGATTCGGGAGGACGGGCTGGGGTTGCCCGGCTCGTACAACGGCGGGTTCGTGATCGACGCCGAGCTGCCCGAAGGTGAACGCCTGGCCTTCGGACCCTACTCGATCGACGAAGCCCAATCCCGGATCATGGTGGCGGGCTCAGGATATGTCCCGGTGCAGTCGCTGCACCTCTCCTCGTCTGAAGTCTGTGCGACCTGCCACACTCTGTATACGCCCGTGCTGGACGCGTCGGGGAACGTCATTGGAGAGTTCCCGGAGCAGGTCCCCTACCTGGAGTGGTTCTACAGCAGCTACCGCCGCACGGCGACCTGCGCCGCCTGTCATATGCCCGACGCCGAGGGCGGGGTCAATATCGCCTCGTCGAGCGTCAATCCCCGCAGTCCCTTCGCCCGTCACATCTTCCCGGGCGCCAATCCGTTTGTCTTGGAGATGTTCGCCACCTTCGGCGAGGAGATGAACGTGACGGCGCGCCCGGAGCATTTCCAGGAAGCCCTGGATTCAACCCTGGACTTCCTGCAGACCGAGACCGCCGAAGTCGTCCTGGAGGAGGTGACGTTGCGCGGGGCCCGGCTCTCGGCCGAGGTCGAGGTCACCAACCTGGCCGGCCACAAGTTCCCGACCGCCTATCCGTCCCGCCGCGCCTGGCTGCACATCGTCGTGCGGGATGCCGATGGCACGGTCGTGTTCGAGTCGGGGGCGGTCAACCCGGATGGCTCGATTGTTGGGAACGACAACGACGCCGACCCTGACCAGTTCGAGCAGCACTACCTGGCGATCGTCGCCGACAACCAGGTCCAGATCTACGAGGCGATCCTGCGCGACTCAGAAGGCGGGGTGACGACCGAGTTGTTGCGGGCGGCCGGCTACTGGAAGGACAACCGCCTCCTGGCCGATGGGTTCCAGAAGGGGGCCCCTTATGAGGACATCGCCGTACGGGGCGGGGCCCGCGAGGATGCCGACTTCGTCGGCGGCAGCGATCGGATCCTGCTGGACGTCCCCCTCAGCGGGACTCGACGGGCGCCATACACGGTCGAGGTCGAGCTGCTGTTCCAGTCGATCGGGTACCGTTGGATTGAGAACCTGCGCGCTCACGACGGAGCCGAGATCGAACGCTTTCTCGGGTACGCCGATGCGATTCCCAATACGCCGATCGTGATCGCCCGGGCGGAGGTACAGAGCGAAGGGTGACATCCTGCCTCTCCTGGGGCGGGTCGAGTGTCCCCTGTTGCCGGCACGGATTCTCGGGTAGGATGAAGTCAAGAACCATGGATGAGACTCGTGGGATTCCCGAATCGTCCTTTCTGACCGGCATCCTGCTGGATGAGTTCATCATGGCGCTGGGCCTGAAGCCCAATCGCTGGACCCGGTCGCTGATCCGACCGTTGTTCGGGCGGCCGGCCAGTCGGTTCGCCAGCCTAGGTGTCGTGTTCGACCGGTACGTTGCCACACGGAGTCTCCCCGAGGCGGCGCGCTGGGCCCTCGAGTCGCACCGCGTCGAGGTCCGGGTCCGGGAACAGGCCGAGGTCCCCCGGCACGGGCCGCTGCTGATCACGAGCAACCACCCCGGGGGGATCGATTGCCTGGCGCTGGCGGTCGGTCTCGGCCGCGACGATCTCAAGATCGTCGCCAGCGGCCTGCCTTTCCTGCGGAACCTCCCGGAGGTCGCACGCCATCTCGTCCTGGTGAGCCGGGAGGAAACCCACCAGCGGATGGGCGCGCTGCGTGAGTCGATCCGGCACCTGCGCCAGGGCGGCTCGCTGCTGCTCTTCCCGCGCGGCAAGGTCGAGCCCGACCCGGCGATCTTCCCCGAAGCGGAATCGTCGATCGACGACTGGTCGCCGAGCGTTCGTCTGGTCTTGGACGCGGTCCCGGAGCTGCGCTGGGTAATGGCGATCGTAAGCGGCGTGGTTTCGCCTAGGGCCTTGCAGCATCCTCTCACACGACGACGTCGGGACCTGGCCGGCCGGCAGACGGTGGCGGAGATGTACCAGATCGCCCGCCAAGTGATGTCTCCACGTTGGCTCCAGCAGACGATCTCGATGACGCTGGCGCCGGTCCATCTGGCACCCGAGGCGCCGGTCGCTTCGCCGTCGGGCAATCCGATGGCGGACGTGATCGCTTCGGCGCGGCGCACCCTGCAGGATCACTGGGAGTGGCTAAGAACCGGGGTGCCGAGCGGGCTTCCGGGCTAGCCGAAGAACTCCGCACGGAACGCGAGACCCCGGAGATCCATCTCCGGGGTCTTTGTCTTGCGGGCGCGGGGTCGCGAATCAGGATCGGCGCTTGGCGATCGGGACGTAGTCGCGCTTCGGCTGTCCCGTGAAGATCTGGCGCGGACGGGCGATCTTCTGCTCCGGGTCGACGACCATCTCTTGCCATTGGGCCAGCCACCCGACCGTCCGGGGGATCGCGAACAGCACCGGGAAGAGGTCCACCGGGATCCCCATCACCTGGTAGATGATCCCGGAGTAGAAATCGACGTTTGGATACAGCTTGCGTGAGACGAAGTAGTCGTCCTGCAGGGCGATCCGTTCCAGTTCGAGGGCGATGTCGATCAGCGGGTTGCGACCTGTGACCTCGAAGACCTCATCGGCGACGCGCTTGATGATGCGCGCCCGAGGGTCGTAGTTCTTGTAGACCCGGTGGCCGAAGCCCATCAGGCGCCCCTCGCCGGCCTTGACGCGTTCGATGAACGACGGGACCTGCGAGACATCCCCGATCTGGGCGAGCATGCGCAGGACGGCCTCGTTGGCTCCGCCATGCAGCGGTCCATACAGCGCCGCCGCCGCGCCCGAGAGGGCGCTGTACGGGTCGACCCGGCTCGACCCGATGGCGCGCATCGCGTTCGTGCTGCAGTTCTGCTCGTGATCGGCGTGCATGATGAACAGGATATCGAGCGCCCTCTCCAGAACCGGGTGGACCGCGTAGGTCGCCTCCGACATCTTGAACATCATGCTCAGGAAGTTGCCGGCATAGCTGAGGTCGTTGTTGGGATAGACGTAGGGAAGGCCTCGGTTGTGGCGATACGAAAAAGCCGCGATCGTCGGGACTTTGGCGATCAGGCGGCGAATCTGGTACAGCCGGTTGGCGGGGTCGTCGATCTTGCCGGCCTCGGGGTAGAACGTCGAGAGTGCCGCCACCGTGCTGATGAACATTCCCATCGGGTGGGCGTCATACCGGAAGGCCTGCATCAGCTCCTTGATGTTCTCGTGGACGAAGGTGTGATGAGTGATTTCATACTTCCACGCGTCGAATTCCGACTGGCTGGGGAGCTCCCCAAACAGGATCAGATAGGCGACCTCCAGGTACGTGCTCTGTTCGGCCAGCTGCTCGATGGGGTAGCCGCGGTACTCCAGGATTCCCTTGTCGCCGTCGACCATCGTGATGGCGCTGCGAGTGGAAGCGGTGTTGGTGAAGGCCGGATCGTAGGACATCAAGCCGAAGTCGTCGGCCGAAGCCTTGATCTGGCGCAGGTCCGAGGCCCGGATCGTGCCATCGGTGACCGGGATCTCGTAGCTCTTCCCGGTCCGGTTGTCGGTGATGCTCAGTGTCTCAGAAGCCATCCGTATCTCCTCAGCGGTCCGATGGGTGGGTGCAGCGAAGTGCATTCTACCGTGGAGTGCGCGGTCTGTGGGATTCGAGGCGACCGTGCCTCGCGCCGGCCCACCTCCAGGCGCGGTATAGTGCGAACCATGTCGTGGGATCTCTCCAAGCCACTTCCAGGCGATGAAACCGCCCTGCGACGCCTCCGCCGGGCGTGGTGGGTCTGGTGGCTCGCCGGCCTCGGGGCCCTGGCTGCCGGGGCGGCCTTGCTTTCCAAGGAGCTCGGCCTGGGGTTGGCAGGGTGGTTCGGCGTGAATCTGCTCGCGCTGGGTGGGGTGATGGGGTTCGTCTGGTCGCTCCTGGGTAGACATCGTCGGACCACCGACGGACCGGTGCTGGCCGTCCTTGGGCCCGGCAATCATTTGACGATTCTGCGCGGGGTGTTGATCGCCCAGCTGCCGGGGTACCTGCTGTTTCCGTGGCCCGGGGGCTGGCTGGCGTGGCTTCCAGCGCTGACCTACGGGACCGTCCAGGCAGCCGACTATCTCGACGGGTATCTGGCCCGTCGGGCAAACCTCACCACGCCTCTGGGGGAGCGGCTCGACATCGAATTCGACGGGCTGGGCCTGATGCTCGCCACCGCCCTGGCTGTCCACTATGGACAGCTCCCCGCGGTCTACTTCTTCACTGTGGGGATCGCCCGCTACCTCTTCTTGGCGGTTGGCTGGTGGGTCCAACGAACGGGCCGACCGACACGCCCGTTGCCCCCCAGCGCGACTCGACGGGGGCTGGCCGGGGTTGTGATGGAACTGGGTGTCGCCGCCCTGTGGCCAATCGCGCCGGCCTCGATGATGACTCTGGCCGGGGTCCTCGTCGGGGTGCCCGTCCTCGTTGGGTTCGTTCGAGATACCCTGGTTTACGTGGGCGCGCTCGCCCCCGAGGCGCCCCGGTACCGCAGGCTGCGCGACCAGGCCGTGCGCTTCGCTTCAAGGATTGCGCCTCCGTTCCTGCGCGCCGCACTCTTGCTCTTGCTGGGACCCGTCCTCGTGGCGCGCTGGGCCGCGACGGATCTGCGGTTGATTCCTCTCCTTCTGGAGACGCTCTTCCTCGGGATGATCGTCCTCGGCCTGGCCGGGAGGGCAGGGGCGGCGGGAATGGTCGTGGTCTTCGGGCTCGAGCTGGCCTTCGGAGGAGTCAGCCCGGAGGGGTTGGCTGCCTGGGGGCTCGCGGTCGCGATCTATCTGGCCGGCACCGGAGCCGGATCCCTGTGGCAACCCGAACTGGTCCTGGTCACTCGACGTGCGGGGGAACGACGATGACGACCGCTGTTTCCGTTCGGCGGCGAGTCTGGCTCCGCTACGCTCTGTGGCTGGCGGTCCCGATGGCGATCGCTTGGGCACTGCGCGAAGTGAGCCTCGCCGACGTGGGAGCCGCCCTTCGCGAACTCACCCTCGTTGAGTTGGCCTCGTTGGCGACCGTCAATATCGTTGTCATCCTTGTCTTCAGCGGCCGGTGGTGGGCGCTGCTGAGGGGGCAGGGCATCCGGATCCCGTATTTCGTGATTTCGGCCTACCGGCTGGCAGGCTTCGCCGTCAGCTACTTCACTCCGGGCACTCAATTTGGCGGCGAGCCGCTGCAGGTCCACCTGATCCAGAACCGGCACGATGTGCCGGTCGCGGCGGCGACCGCCAGTGTTGTACTCGACAAGACGATCGAGCTGGTTGCCAACTTTGCATTCCTGGCGGTCGGTCTGACCACGGTCGTGCAGTTGGGGCTACAGCCGCGCGACACCGGCAACTTGCTGCTTGCTGGAGCGCTCGCTCTGGCGGTTCTGCCGATCGCCTATCTTGCTGCAGCCTGGCGTGGCCGGCGTCCGGCGACCTGGGTGGCCAGTCGCCTGCGCGTCGCTGTACCTGGTGTTGGATGGCGGGCACGTGTGTATCGCTGGCTCGAATCGAGCGAACGCGAAGTGGGACGGGCGGCCCGCGGCGCGCCTCAGGGGATCTTGGCAGCGGCCGCCTTCTCGGTGGCAAGCTGGGGGCTGATCCTGTTGGAATCCGGAATGGCGATGCGGTTCCTCGGGATGGACGTGACCCCCGGGGAAGTGGTGGCCGTCGTAGCGGCGACTCGCCTGGCGCTGTTTGTTCCCTTGCCCGGCGCCGCAGGTGCCCTGGAGGCAAGTCTGCTCCTGGCGCTGACGACGCTGGGATTCTCGCCGGCCCAGGCACTGAGCCTGGCGATCTTGATCCGGGTGCGCGATGTTGCGGTGGGAGGCGTTGGGCTGTGGCTAGGGGGATGGCTGTCGGGGGGAACGGCGGGCCAACCGGCGCCTGGCTAGCCTGCCGTGCCGATCCTGCCGACGATGTCGATCTGGTGGGCGAGGAAGGTCAATTCGGCCGACCGGATCTGGGAGCGTCGTCGCTCGACCCAGCGCCTCAGCGTGCCGGGATCGATGCGCGGGTCATCCCCGACGGCGCCTTCGACGAAATCGACCATCGCATTGAGGAACGCCTCCTCCTCCTGCTCGTAGCCTCCAGGTTTCGGGAACACGATCCAATCCGAGCTCCCGATATCAAGCAGGCGTGCCCCGCGTCCGTGAAGCTCCTGTAGCAGCCGCCGTCCGGCGCGGCTTCCGGCGGTTGGGCGCCCGTCCTCGCGCCGAAGGTCCATCGAATCGTGGTAGGCGTTGATGACAGCCTCATCCAGGGCAGCGTCGATCTCCGGGAGGAATGCGGTCAGGCCGTCGAAGGTGTGGGTGAAGTAGAAAAGGCCCCCGGGGTTGAGCGTGGCGAAGAGGAGCGGCAGGGCGCGCTCCAGATCGACCAGGTCGAGGAATGCGTGGGCCACCACGAGATCACGGTCCGAGGGGAGCTCGATCGCGTCGAAGAGCGATCCCGTCGTCCACTCGAGCACGACGTCGACTTCGGCTCCGTGGATTCGCCAGCGGCGTTCGCCCTCCGTCTCCCAGCCAAGGCGCCGCGCAGCGGCCCACGCCTGGAGACGGGTTTGGGCAGCTTCGGGGGCGTGCGGATCGCGATCCAAAGCCCGGTAGTCGGCGTAGGAAAGCGCCTGCCGCTCCAGCAGGCGCTCCATCATCGTCCCGATCCCCGCGCCGACTTCCAGGACTCGAAGGCGACGATTCGGCCGGGCAGGAGGCAGGCTCGCCACCATCGTTCGCCAGACGCGCTCGTGCAGCGACCGGTCGTCGAGAGCCTTCTTGGCGGCGAGGTAGCGCGCGAACCCCCCGGTAGAAGTCAGATGGTCGGCCGTGGTCGAAGGCCTCAGGCGCGGGCGCCGGCGCGCAGGTTCAGGTAGAGCACCACGATCAAGAGCACCTCAGCCAGCTTGGTGATGATGCCGATCGGGTCGGAGAGGTCCCCCATCAGGAACCAGGCCACGATCGTCACGGCGGTGTAGCCCATGAAGGCAAGGTGGAGCAGCGTCCGGCGGCCGATCAGGAAGGAAGGCCGGCGGAAGAAGACCCACAGGAAGACGAAGTAGCCAAGGCCGTTGAGGATGAAGGGCACGGAAATCCCGTATCCCGCGCCGACCAGAAGAACGTTGAGCAGGATGAGGTGGACCAGCGCCGTGAATAGGCCAAGGATCAGGATCGCCGTGCGATACGTACTCCGATTCATTTCAACTCCTCCTTTGGCGGCAAGCCGGCGTTGCGGACTGCGAGGATAGCACAGAACACCGTCGGACAGAGATCAGACCGAGGCCCTCGCCCGGCGAGGAAGACCTTGCACGAAGCGCAGCACTGACGCCCCGGTATCTGACCATGTCGGGTGGTTCCGATAGGTCTCCAGGGCCGACAGGCTCAAGCGAGCCAGTCGCTGGCGATCGGTCGCCAGCGACTGGAGTTTCGCCGCCAGGTCTCCCGGGTCGCCGGCGCGCACCAGGTAGCCGTTTTGGTCGTCGCGCACGAACTCCCTCGGCCCGCCGTCGCTGCCGGCGATCGCCGGCAGGCCCCGCCCCATCCCTTCGAGGTAGGCCATTCCGTAGCCCTCGTAGGAAGACGGCACGGCAAGGACGTGGTGCGACTCCATGGCCTCGGCGAGAGTATCGCGTTCGAGAAGCCCGACGAAGGTGACCTCATCGTCGAGGCGGAACCTTTGAATCGCGCCCGACACGCGCCGGGTATAGGCCGGCTCGAGGCGGTCGTTGCCGGCGATGGTGAGAGTCGTCATGCCGCGCGGCAGCCGGGCGAGCGCCTCCACCAGTGTGTGGAGTCCCTTGCGGGGTATGACGTTGGCGACAAAGAGGATTCGCAGCGGACCCGGCTCGCCGGCGCGTTGCTCGACGGTGTGCGGCTTGAGGGCCGGGCCGAGGCGATCGGCGCCGGGGAGGGCGACGATCGAGGGTCGGGACGATCCGACCAGGGCCTGGACCACGGCGCGAGTGGTACGGCTATTGAAGATGAAGGAATCTACCGACCGCAGGTAGGAGATCTCGATCTGGCGATAGAGGAGACGGGCCGGCCACGGCCGCGGCTCGCTCGCCCGAAGGTGATGGACGAGGGCGACCCGCTGCAAGCCAGGGGCCTCCTGGGCCAGGCGCCGATTGAGCCGGATCAAGGCGGGATGCGAGAGCTCATCCTGGACGACGATGTCGAAGGGCGAGCTCAGAAGGCTTTGCTCGATGGCGGGCGGTGCACCCTGGAGCAGACGCAGCCCATACGGCCCGGTTGGAAGAGAAAGGACTTCAACCTCAACGCCGTGTCGGCGCAGGTCGCCGACGACGATCCGATCGTAAAGATAGCCGCCGGAGAGCTGGTCGAGATCTCCGTCAACGACCCAGGCGAGTCGGATCACAGGGTGAGATGAAAGGAGGCCCAGGCGGTCGCGCTCTCCCACAGTCGGACTTCGGAGCCCGCGAGCCCGGCGGGGTTCAGGTCCCGTGTCAGCCTCTCATTCACGAGGCGGGCGAAGTGCTCCAGGCTTGGGTTCAGTGCCTGGAACTCGGGAAGGTCGTTCAAGACGACTCCCCGGTAGCGCTGGCAAGCCTCGTCGAGGCGGGCTTCGAGATCGATGAGATCGACAAGGTACCCGTGCTTGTCGAGGGAGGGTCCTTCCAGGATCCACTCGACTCGATATGGGTGGGGGTGGGTCTCGTTCTCGGGCCCCCAGTCGCCGCCGATGAGGTAATGAAAGGCCTCGAACGAGCGCTGAAGACAGAGTCGATACATCGGCACGTTCCTCGTCAAGATTCTGGATAGGTCAGCACGACTTGCAGGGCCTCGGCGGGGTCCTGATCGAGCATCCGGTATGCCTCGGGGGCCTGCTCGAAGGGGACGCGATGGGTGATCAACGCTGAGGGTCGAAGGACAGGGAGGAGATCCAGGACATACGCCAGACGGCGGGCCTTCGTCCACCGCCCCGTCAGCTCCGGTCCGATCCGGCTGACCTGACTGCTGATCAGGCGGAGGCGACTCCGGTGGAAGCGACTTCCCAGATCGATAGGGGCCGTCTTCAGGCCGTACCACGAGCCGATCACGATCCGCCCGTCGAATCCGGTGGCGGCGATCGCCAGATTAAGGGTGGAGGGGTCGCCGCTGAGCTCAAAGCTCAGATCGGCTCCGGTCCGTGGGTCGCCAGCTTCGAGGGCGGCGCGCACATTCGCCTCGACTGCGCTTCCCGCCGGATCGAGGCAGGCGTGGGCCCCCGAGGCGATGGACGCCTGTCGGCGTCGAGGGTGGCGGTCGAGGGTGACCAACCGCGCCAGCGGCATGCGTGCGAGTAGGAGGGTCGTCAGCAGGCCGACAATCCCCTGGCCGAAGACGACCACGCGCTCTCCCGCAAGGGGATGGCCGTCGTGCACCAGCCCGACGGCGGTCTCGAGGTTGGGGATGAACACAGCCTCCTCGAGATCAAGCCCGTCCGGCAGCGGCACCAGGTCGGTCACGGGGGAGCTGAAATGGGTCTGATGGGGTTGGAAGGCGAAGACGGGGCGTCCGAGCCAGGATCGGTCGACCGCCTCGCCGACCTCGACGACCCGGCCGACGGCGGCGTACCCGTACTTGAGGGGGAACGTGAGGTTTCCTTGCAGGGCTGGCAGGGAGGCGTCGGCGGGCATCTCGGCCGGCGCTCGCCCGCGATAGATCAGGAGCTCGGTGCCGGCGCTGATCGCCGTGCGCACCGTTCGGACCAGGACCTCGTTGCTGCGGGGCGCCTCGATCGGCTCGTGGCGTACGTCGACGGCTCCCGGGGCTGTGAAATAGACCGCCCGGCGAGAACGGACCGTCATGCCAGTTCGCCCCATACGATCAGGTCGGGGCCGGAGCGTTCCCAGCCTTGGAACCGCATCCCCGGGAGCGAACCGGGGCCCGTAGGCAGGGCAGGCTTTCCGGCGATGAAGCAGGGCGCGATCGTGATGACCAGCCAGTCCACGAGCTTCGCTTCGAGGAACGCCCGCAGGACGCGCGCCCCGCCCTCAACCATCACCGTCCCCAGGCCGGCGGTGCGCAGAGCGCCCAGGGCGGACGGCAGGTCGATGTGCCCGTGGGCTGCGCGCGGCACCTCGAAGACCCTGCTACCGATCGCGACCAGCGGGGCGCGGCGCGCCGGCGAGACCGGCGAGCCGGCAACAAACCAGGGTGGGCGCGGGTTCCGAAAGATGCGCGCCGACGACGGTGTCCTCAGATCCGTGTCGAGAACGATCGGCTGCGGGCTCGTCCCCGGCGCGTGGCGGACGGTCAACTGCGGGTCGTCGGTGCGGACCGTGCCGACTCCGACGAGCAGTCCGTCGTGCCGGGCGCGCAAGGAATGGGTTCGGAAGAGGGACGGCGGGCTGGAAAGTGCCAACGGCTGCCCATCGATCCCGGCGATGGAGCCGTCCAGGCTCTGGGCGTAGCTCAAGGTGATGAAGGGTCGATCCGGCGGACCTCCGGCGGCTTGGCGGGCGTTGGTGGCGATCAGGACATCATCGATCACGGGACGGACGGCGCACCGGAGGCGTGGGGTTCGGGTCCAGGTGGATCCAGTGGTTCATCCGGTTCCGCTTCGTCTCGAGATAGGCCTTGTTCTCGCCGGTCGAATCGATCAAGAGCGGGATCCGCCCGACGACCTCGATGCCCAGAGCCCGGAGGGAGTCGATCTTGTGCGGATTGTTGGTCAGGAGGCGGATCGACTTCGGGCCCAGATGGCGCAGGATCCGGGCTGCCGCGCCGTAGTCGCGCTCGTCGGCCTGGTGTCCGAGGGCCAGATTGGCGTCCACCGTGTCCAGGCCCTGGTCCTGGAGGTTGTAGGCGCGGAGCTTCTCCCCAAGGCCGATGCCGCGCCCTTCCTGGCGAAGGTACAGGACAACCCCTCGTCCTTCTCCGGCCACGGCGCGCAGGGCCCGATGGAGTTGCTCGCCGCAATCGCAGCGCTGAGACTGAAGGACGTCGCCGGTGAAGCACTCCGAATGCAGACGAACGAGAACTCCTTCCACCTGGGCGAGATCGCCCATGACGATCGCCAGGTGCTCCTTGTGGTCGATCGGGTCGCGATACAGGCACAGCTGAAACTCACCGTCCGGGGTCGGCAGGCGTGCGCAGGTGACCAGTCCGATGTCTTGAGGCTTGGGCATGGCTTCGGCCAGCGGGTTCAAGCCGATTATACCGGCCCGAAGCTGGTGCCACGCTTGACAACCTCGAAGCAGACGCAGTAAACTGCATCTGCAATGTCTTGCAGGAAGGTGCCGTGAGCTGCAGCGAGAGCCTGCGTCAGGCGATGCGCCAGCGGGGAGTCCGCGTGACCCCGCAACGGGCGGTCATCCTGGAAACGGTGGCCCATCTGGGCGGCCACCCGACGGCTTCGGAGGTCTACCGGGAGGCGTCGCGCCTCCTTCCTGGCCTCAACTCGGCCACGGTCTACCGGGCGCTCGACTCGCTCAAAGCCGCCGGCCTGGTCGACACGATGGATCGGGGCGACGGGGTGCGTTTCGCCTTGCACGATGTCGACCACCCGCATCACCACCTCGTTTGTGCGTCCTGTGGGCGCGAGCTTGAGCTCGAACCCAGGTTGATCACCGAACTGGCCAGTCGGATCCGGCGGCGGACAGGATTCCGTCTGCATGCCGGACATCTGACCCTGACCGGGCACTGTCAGGATTGCAGCGACTCGTCCGAAGAAGAAGGCTGATCATGTTGGCGTCACCACCTCGTCTCCACATCCCCGACGGATTTCTCACAACCGCGATCTCGGCCCTCGGGTGGCTCTTGGCGGCCGTCCTGATCCTCGTCGCTGTCCGACAAACACGGCGCCAGTTGAACGACCGACAGGTTCCCATGATGGGGGTCTTGGCCGCCTTCATTTTCGCTGCCCAGGCGGTGAACTTCCCGGTCGCCGTCGGGACCTCCGGCCACCTGATCGGAGCCGCCCTGGCGGCGATCCTGCTCGGGCCGTGGGCGGCGACCCTCGTCATGACGGCGGTCGTGGCGATCCAGGGATTGCTCTTCCAGGACGGCGGTCTGATCGTGATGGGTTGGAACATCGTCAACATGGGCGTCGTGGCGGCGTTCTCGGGATACTTCGCCTATGCTGCGGCGCGCCGCCTGGCCGGCGCATCCCGGTCGGGCACTCTGGCGGCGTCCTTTGCCGCCGGCTGGATCTCGGTCGTCGTCGCGGCGGCCGCCACGTCGATCGAACTGGCGGCGTCGGGGACGGCTCCGTTGGCGCTGGGCATGGCGGCGATGAGTTCGGTTCACGCGGTGATCGGGATCGGCGAGGGGATCATCACCGCTGCCGCGATCGGATTGATCTTGGCCGCCCGCCCGGAACTTGTCGGCGCCGGGGCGCACGCCCCGGGAGGCCGGTCGGCCGTGGTCGTCTTGAGCGGCCTGCTGGTCGCGCTCGTCGTGGCCTCCCTGGCGCCTCTGGCTTCACCCAGCCCCGACGGCCTGGAAGCCGTCGCCGAACGAAGTGGATTCCTCGGTCTCGCTCAGGCTGCGCCATTCCAGATCCTACCGGACTACACCGTCCCGTTCATCTCCAATCCAGTCGTCACGACTGTCGCCGCCGTCATGTTCGGCACCCTAGTCGTCTTCGGCGGCGCCGTCCTCGTCGGGAGGCTGGCAGCTCGCCGCCAGCCAACGGGCGGCTGACGGATGCACTTCGATCTCACCGACCAGTACCAGCCCCGCGAGAGCTTCATCCATCGGCTGGATCCTCGGGTGAAGGTGGTCGGGGTGATTGCCTTCATCCTGGCCGCCGGCCTCATCCCGGTGGGCTCCTGGGCGGCCTTCGGGATCTTGTGGATCCTCTCGATCGTGTCGTCGAGCGCCAGTCGTCTTGGCTGGACGTTCGCCGTGCGCCGGTCGTACATTGCCCTGCCTTTCGCGCTCGTGGCTGTGCCGCTCCTGTTCACCGTTCCGGGGGAGGTCATCTTCACCGCCCCGCTGCTGGGGTGGACCGTTTCGGCGCAGGGACTAGATCGATTCCTCAGCCTGATACTCCGTTCGTGGATTGCCGTTCAGGCGGCCATCCAGCTGACTGCCGTGACGCCGTTTCCCGACGTCCTGTGGGCCCTAGGAGCGCTGCGCCTGCCGTCGATGCTCGTCTCCACAATCGGGTTCATGTATCGCTACTTCTTTGTCCTGGCCGACGAAACGGCCCGGATGCTGAGGGCCCGCACGGCGCGCGCCGCCAACCCCGAGGGGAGGCGGGGGCCCTCGCCCGTGTGGCACGCCCGGGTGGCCGGCAACATGGTCGGCAGCCTGTTTCTTCGGGCGCTGGAGCGGAGCGAGCGTGTCCACGCCGCGATGCTGGCCCGCGGCTACGATGGCCGCATGGTCAGCCTTGTGGAGCGGGTGATGCGGCCCGTCGATTGGGCGACGCTCATCGCCGCCGTCTTTCTGTTCGCCGGCCTGGTCGCCTGGGCCCATCGGATCTAGCCATGCATCACACGATTGACGTTGCCGGTCTGACGTTCTCCTATCCGGATGGCTCCCAAGCGCTGCGCGGCGTCGATCTGCACATTGCGCCGGGCGAGAAGGTGGCCCTGGTCGGGCCCAACGGCGCCGGCAAGTCGACCCTGATCCTGCACCTCAACGGCATCCTGCGCGGCCACGGGGAGGTGCGGGTCTGCGGCGTGCCGGTCGAGGACGAGAACCTGGGGCGGATCCGGGCCTCCGTCGGGGTCGTGTTCCAGGACCCGGACGACCAGCTCTTCTCGCCTTCGGTCGCCGAAGACGTCGGCTTCGGCCCCACCTACATGGGGCTCACACGCGTCGAGGTCGATGGCCGAGTAGAGCGGGCCTTGGTTTCGGTGGGCATGGCGGGGAGTTCTGCCCGTGTGCCGCACCATCTCAGCGGCGGGGAGAAGAAGCGCATCGCCATCGCGACCGTTCTGGCGATGGATCCGGAGATCCTGGTGCTGGATGAACCGACGGCCGGGTTGGATCCACGCGGTCGGCGCGGACTCATCCAGCTCCTGAACGAGCTGCCCCAGACGATGCTGGTGTCGACTCATGACCTGGGCATGGTCCGGGAGATCTTCCCTCGGACGGTGGTCCTCGACGGCGGGCGGGTCGTCGCCGATCGAGCGACCCAGGAATTGCTGGCGGACGAGGCCCTTCTCATGGTCCACGGACTTCGGGCGTGAGACGGTTCGCCGGGGACGGGTTCTGGGTGCGTACGGCCCCGGAAGCAGACCGGTCAGGATGGGAGTCGCAGATAGGAGGCGGCCGATGAACGAGGCAAGCGGATACGGTTCAGAGATGCAGCCCTTCGCCGGCATCGCCTCCTTCATGCGGTGCCCAGTCTCTCGCCAGGTCGGGGCCGGGGAGGTCGCCATCGTGGGGATCCCGTTCGATTCGGGGACCTCCTACCGCAGCGGCACCCGCCTCGGACCGCGCGCCATCCGCGAGTCGTCGCTGCTGCTCTGGGGCTACAACAATGCGCTGGGGGTCAAGCCGCTGGAACACCTTCGGGTCGTCGACTACGGCGACGTCGATGTGATCCCTCCTTCGATCGACGACACCATGGCGAACATCCAGGCCGAGGTCGGCCGGATCCTCGAGGCCGGCGCCACGGTGATCGCCCTGGGTGGGGATCACTCGACGACTCTTCCTCTGCTTCGGGCGCACCATGCCCGATTTGGTCCGCTCTCGGTAGTTCACTTCGACGCCCATCCGGACACGTGGCCGAAAGAGTTTGGCGACCGTCCCTACAGCCACGGGACCTCATTCCGCCGGGCGATCGAGGAGGGCCTGATCCGATCCGGCGGCTATGTGCAGGTTGGCATCCGCGGGCCGACGACGGATGCCGATGACTTGCCCGAGGCGCGCCGCCTCGGGGCCCGCGTCCTCGGAATCGATGAAGTCTTCGACCTCGGGATTCCGGCCGTCCTCGAGATCATCCGCGCCGCCGCCAATGGGCCAACCTATATCTCCCTGGATATCGACTCGGCCGACCCGGCTTATGCGCCCGGGACGGGAACACCCGAAGTAGGAGGGCTTTCGAGCTACAACCTGCTTCATCTGGTGCGGGGTCTGCGTGGGTTGGACCTCGTCGGGTTCGATCTCGTCGAGGTCTCGCCGCCCTATGACCATGGGCAGATCACCTCCATCCTGGCGGCCAATCTGGTCTTTGAGATGCTATCGCTCGTGGCATTGCGAGCGATCGATCGTGGAGGCGCTTCCAAGTGACTCTGAAAAGCTGGCGATCCCTAACCGGCGTGGCGGTCGTCGTCATCGTGGTGGGAGCCTTCATCGGCTACCGCTTTGCCGTCGACGAGCCGGAGCCCGGGTCCGATGTATCTGGATTGAGTGCGGCGCGGGTCGCGCAGATTCTGGAGGAGGGGACGACTACTCTCGGGGAGCGCGAACAACCGTATCAGGTGATGGTAGTCGAGGTCCTCGGCGGGCCGTACGCCGGGAGCCGGGTCACGGTCGACTACGGTCTGCGCCAGATCGTCGATGATCCGGCGCCGCTCCGTCCTGGAGACCAGGTTCTCGTCTCGGTCTCGGCCGGGCCCGACGGAAGCGCGCAAGTGTACTTCGCCGAGTATGTCCGCAATGGAGCCCTCCTGGGCCTGTTGCTCGTCTTCGTCCTGCTGATCATTATCGTCAGTCGGGGAAAAGGCGTGCGGGCCCTGATCGGGATGGCGATCAGCCTGGTGGTGATTGCCGGCTACATCCTCCCGTCGATACTGCGCGGCCAAGACCCGGTGCTCACAAGCGTTCTTGGATCGTTCGTTCTGCTCACGCTGACGTACTATCTCATCCACGGCTGGACGCTGAAGGCGCACGCCGCCGTCGCCGCCACGCTCTTCGCCTTGATCCTGACCGCCGTTCTGGCGTTGGCGAGTGTGGAGGCGGCAAGATTGACCGGGCTGGGAAGCGAGCAAGCCATGTTCCTGACTCAGTTCTCGGGGGTCCGCCTCAGCATGCGCGGCCTGCTCCTGGCCAGCATCCTGATCGGGGCCCTGGGGGTCCTCGACGACCTGACGATCAACCAGGTCTCGGCCGTCTTCGAACTCCGCCGGGCCGACCCCGGTCTCGTCGGTCGGGGACTCTTCCGGCGAGCGATGGTCATCGGACAGGATCATATCGCCGCCACCGTGAACACGTTGCTCCTGGCATATGTCGGGGCCTCCCTGCCGCTCCTGCTGCTCTTCGGGATGTTCGGGGAGCCGCTGGGAATTGCCCTGAACCGAGCCATGATCGCCGAGGAAGTCGTGCGAACCCTGGTCGGATCGATCGGCCTGATCCTGGCGGTCCCGATCGCCACTGGCCTGGCGACGTGGGTCAGCGGTCGCCGGGCCATTCTCCCGGCCTGGCTTGGCCCCGAGATGGCGGACCACGATGCGCACTAGTGCCTTCCCGGCCTGGATTGCGCACAGGGGACGATGGATCGCGCTGATGACCTTCGTGCTCGTGATTGGCGGGGCCTGGACGGCGGTCTCGGCGGTCCCGGCCTCGTCCATGACGGGAGGCAGGGTACCCAGCCCGCGGGAAGGGTTCCTGGCGCCGGATTTCACCGTCGAGCGATCGGATGGGGGTTCCTGGGGCTTGAGCGAGGTGCGGGGGGACGGGGTCATTCTGAACTTCTGGGCGTCCTGGTGCCCGCCGTGCCGAGCTGAGATGCCGGCCTTGGAGCGCGTCCACAATGACCTCGCCGAAGACGGGATCCAGGTTGTGGCCCTGAACGTCACGCGACAAGACAGCGAATCGGCTGCCATGGCGTTCGCCGCGGAACTCGGGTTGAGCCTCCCGATCGGACTCGATCGGACGGGCGAGATCGAGCGCCTGTACCAGGTGCGCGCCCTGCCGACGACCTTCTTCATCGATGCCGAGGGCGTGATCCGAACGGTTGTGATTGGCGGGCCGATGCGCGAGGCCGTGCTGCGGGCCGAGGCCGAAGCGCTCCTGGAAGGCCCTTCGCCATGATGCCCGTCCTCCAGCTCGGCCCGCTGGCGATCCAGCTTCCGGGGCTGCTCCTTCTTCTCGGCGTCTGGATCGGATCCCTGACGCTGGATGGCGAGGCCGCCCGGCGCGGGCTATCGGCCGATCGCCTCTCCAAGCTTGTCTTCTTCTCGCTCATCTTCGGCCTGGTTTCGGCCCGACTGGGATACGTCCTTCGCTACGCCTCGGCGTACGCCGCCGATCCCCTGGGGGTGATTTCTCTCAGCCCGCAGACTCTCTCGGCGACCGAGGGCGTCGTTGGTGCCGTGCTCTTCGCCTGGATCTACGGGCGACGGGCGGGGTTGCCGCTGTGGCCCACACTCGATGCGCTGACGCCGATGTTCGCGGTCTTCGCCGTCTTCTTCGCCCTGGCCCACTTTGCCAGTGGGGATGCCTTTGGCGCCCCAACGGATGTACCTTGGGGGATCGAACTGTGGGGGGCGGCGCGTCATCCTAGCCAGATCTACGAACTGATCGCCGCGTCGGCGATCCTCGGCGCGGCCCTCTGGCTCCGCAGTCGCTCGCTCCTGCCCGGGGTCATGTTTCTGCTGTGGGTGTCGTTCACGACCGGAGCGCGCTTGGTGCTCGAGGCCTGGCGCGGCGACAGCACGATCATCTTCGGAGGTCTCCGGTTGGCGCAAGTTGCCAGCCTGATGATCCTGCTCGCTGCGCTCGCGGGATTGCACATCCTGGCACGCGCCTACTTGGCGCCCACCGGCCCTGGCAAGGAGGACCCGCTGACCGGGTGACCGTCGATGTCCAACCATCCCTTGAATCTGGGCCTGAGGTTTCTTCTCGAGGTTGCGGCGCTTGTGGCGATCGGCGCCTGGGGTTGGAGCCTCTCCGACGGACCGATCCGGTATCTATGGGCGATTGGTTTGCCCATAGCGGCGGCCGCCGCCTGGGGCACTTTTCGGGTGCCGGAGGACGCGAGCGCCTCGGGAAGGGCGCCCGTCCCGATCCCCGGGTGGGCCCGGCTCGCCCTGGAGTTCGCCCTCTTCGGATGGGCCACGGTGGCGCTCTTCGCCCGCGGGTCGACGAGCCTGGCCGGTATCTACCTTGGGGCCGTCGTGCTCCACTACGGACTCTCGTATGATCGGATCCTGTGGCTCGTGCGGCGCTGATCCGCCGGCCTCCCCATCAGGGAGAATTTGTCGATAGGCTATGACCGTCACGAAGATTGAAGTACCTGTGGCCGGGATGGATTGCGCCGAGTGCACCGAGCATGTGCAGCGCGCGCTTTCGGGCGTGCCGGGGGTCGTCTCGGCCGAGGTTCTCTTGGCGACCGAGCGTGCGGTAATTGAGCTCGACCCGTCGCGCGTCCAGCTCGACGACATCCGGCAGGCTGTCGCCGCTGCAGGGTACTCTGTACCCGAGGGCACCGTCGCCAGGGCGCCGCAGCCGACGCCGCGCCGGCCGCTCTTCATCGTCGGCGGGCTGACCGTCGCGGTGGTCCTCCTGGCGGTCGCGGGTGAGTGGCTTGGCTGGCTAGAAGTCCTCAACCGGATCATCCCCTGGTTTGTTTGGGTGGCGGCGATCGGGTTTGCCGGCTTTCCGGTCTTGCGCGAAGTCGTGCGTGCCACGCGCCAGGGACGGATCATCGCCCACACGCTGATGACCCTCGGCGTCGTTGCCGCGGCCGCGGTTGGAGAGTGGGCGACAGCGCTGATCGTGGTCTTCTTCATGCGCGTCGGCGATTACATCGAGCGGCTGACGGTCGGGCGGGCGCGCCTGGCGGTTCGTTCCCTGATGTCGCTCTCGCCTCAGACGGCCCGGGTCGAGCGGAGTGATGGCGAGGAGGTCATCCCGGCGGGCCACGTTCGACCCGGAGACATCGTTCGGATTCTTCCGGGAGAAGCGATCCCGGTAGACGGGATCGTCCTCGAAGGACAGGCGACGATCGATCAAGCGGCGATCACGGGGGAGTCGATGCCGGTCGAGGCTGGCCCCGGCGCGACAGTCTACGCCGCGACGATGGCAAGCCTGGGGACCCTGCGGGTGCGCGCCACGGCCACCGGCGAGGGCACGACGTTCGGCAAAGTCGTTCACCTCGTCGAGGAGGCAGAGCGCGGCAAGGGGCGCACGCAGCGGCTGGCCGACCGGTTTGCCGGCTACTACCTGCCGTTCGTTCTGGCCGTCGGCGTCCTGACGCTCATCCTCCGGCGCGACCCGTTGGCGGCGGCTGCCGTCCTCGTGGTGGCGTGTTCGTGCGCCTTCACCCTGGCGACCCCGATGGCGATGATGGCATCGATTGGGACGGCCGCCCGTCGCGGCTTGTTGATCAAAGGAGGCCGGGCGATCGAGGCGCTCGACCGGGCGCGGGTGGCGCTGTTCGACAAGACGGGCACCCTCACCTTGGGCCGGCCCGAGATCCGTGAGGTCGTCGCCCTGGGAATCTCCCAGGACGACGTCCTTTCGATTGCTGCCGCCGCCGAGCGGTATTCGGAGCATCCTCTGGCGCGCGCCGTCCGCGCGGCGGCCGAAGCGCGCCGGCTGCAGATTGCCGTTCCCGAGACGTTCGAAGCGATCCCCGGGCACGGCGTCCGTGCCGTCGTCGGAGGACGGAGAGTTGAAGTCGGGAGTGATCGCCTGCTGCCGGATGCCGCCAGGAATGGTGAGATCCGCAGGCTGGAAGACCTAGGCTATACGTTGCTGCACGTCTCGCTCGACGGCCATCCGGTCGGGATCCTGGCCGCAGCCGATGCCGAGCGACCCGAAGTCGGCGAAGCGGTCGCCGAGCTGCGCGCCATGGGCTTCGACCACCTGGAAGTAGTCACGGGCGACCGGGCAGGCGCTGCCCTGGCGGTGGCGAACGATCTGGATCTTCCGTACCGGGCCGACCTACTGCCGCAAGACAAGATCGCCTACGTTCGCGAGCTTCAGGCGGGCGGGCGGCGGGTGATGATGGTCGGGGACGGGATCAACGATGCCCCGGCATTGGCCCAGGCCGACGTCGGGATCGCTGTCGGAACCGCGGGGGCGGCGGTCGCGGCTGAGGCTTCCGACATCGCCCTCCTGCGCGACGACTGGCGTCTCGTTCCGGAGGCGGTACGGGTTGCGCGCCGGACGATGCGTATCGTGCGCGGCAACCTCCTGTTCACCATCGCCTTCAACGCCGTCGGGCTGACCCTGGCGGCCCTCGGGATCCTTCCGCCGGCCCTGGCGGCGGCGGCCCAATCGATCCCCGATCTGGGGATCATGGCCAACTCGTCCCGGTTGTTGCGGGACAAGTAGATCGGCAGGGACCCGGCTCAGGGACGGCTTTCCGTCTCCCGCACGCGCCTCAGAGTTCGCTCCCGGAAGTGGGAATGACAGTGGCGAGCCGCACCCAGCCGGATCAGGAGGCGCTGCTCCGGATTCTCGAGCGGCTCGATACGTTCGAGGGGTGGAGCCGTTTCACCACTTGGGCCAACAAGATCGCCCTGCGGATCGCCCTCACCGAGTTGCGGCGCCAACGGTGGGGGGATGTCTCGCTCGAATCGCTGGTCGATCCCAGCGGGACAGGAGTGTTCGGTGGGGCCCCTGAGACGACCGAGCGGGCAGCGGAGCAGTCCGAGGCGCTGGTCTTGGTTGGGCGGATGCTGGACGAGGAGCTGACCAACCGACAGCGGGACGCGCTGACCGCCGTGGCGATCCATGGGGACTCGATGGAGGTCGCGGCGGACGGGACATCGGTACGGCCGCCGCCCTCTCACGAGTCCTCGAGGATCGAACCCTTGCGTTCTCTTCGGAGGACGGTCGCCCACTCGACAACGAGACTCGAAGCGAGTGGGACGTCCTCGGGCGTGCGGTGGACGGCCCCCTCGCGGATTCGCGCCTGACCCCGATCGTGTCGGTCAACCACTTCTGGTTCTCGGCGGCGGCCTTCAACGTCGCGACCAGGCTCTTCGAACCCTGACGGTCCTGCCACTGGGGAGGCCGTCGAGCCGAGTCGCCCCTGCTCGACGGCCTCCGTCCAGCTACTCCGTCACCGGCGGAGGGCCGAACCCGTGCCGGAGGCCTCGGCCAAGGCGTCCAAGCCCCAGTTCAAGTCCTTCCAGCATCCAGTTCGCCTGCTCTCGCGTCAACTTGCCGTCCTGCACGGCCTGTTCGATCCGTTCCCGGTGCTGCGCCTGGCGGGAAGAGTGGATCACGTCCTGCAGGGATTCGAAATCCACACCCTGCGCCTCTGACACCTCTTCGAGCGTCTTTCCACCGTGCAGCTCGGTGAAGAGCTCGACCGGGGTCAGCTTCAGGGTCTCGGCGACGGTGTCGAAGATCTCCCAGCCGCCACCCCACAGGAGCCCAAGGCCGCGCCCACCGAAGGGCGGGGTCTCGGGATCGTCCTCCTGAGCGGCGGCCGTGCCGACGACGGCCACGCTCAAAGCCGCCACGAGCGCCAGGAGGAGCCCAACTTTCCAAAGTCGTTTCATGTTCAACCTCCGCAACGAGTCGGAGAGTCCGCGTCTCCGACGTGGTATGGCCGGAGGGTAGCGGCCCGATGTAACGCCCGTGTAACCTGCCTATAAGAGATCGATGAGAGCGGAAAGCATGACCGTGGGCACCGCCGCAAGGAGAGGTCGTGCAACCGGGCACGGTGGTCGAGGGCGATCGGAGAATGGGAGGGACGGGATGAAGAGGAGAGGCTCCTCGGCCAGGACTCGAACCTGGAACCTAGCGGTTAACAGCCGCCCGCTCTGCCGATTGAGCTACCGAGGAATGTGCGCGGATTATACCGCCCGGGAGGAGACCGTCAAGGAATGGTCAGGCTCGGGAGAGTCGTTCGACTATAATTCCCGACTATGGACGCGGATCTCTCCGTCCCGCAGCCGGTCCGACTCACCCCTGGGCGGGCGGCGTTGTTCGTGCCGGTCGCTCTGGTCTTGGTCGCGTGGCTGGTGCTGACCCCAGCGGGGTTGCTGGGGAAAGCCGATGCGATCGGGTACGCCGTGTGTCACCGGATTGATCTGCGCTCGTTCCACCTGGGGACGCGCGCCCTCCCGCTCTGCGCTCGATGCAGCGGCATGTACTTGGGCGCGCTCGTCGCCATCGGGACCCTCGTGGCGCTGGGGCGTGGCCGCCATGGGGGCTTCCCGCGCCCGGGGCTGTTCGCGGTCTTTGGCCTATTCGCGGCCGTCTGGGCGATCGATGGTTTGAACTCCTATCTGACCCTGATCCCGGGCGCCCCGCATGCCTATGAACCGAACAATGTGCTCCGCTTGGTCACCGGAACGCTGATGGGGCTGAGCCTCGGGGTCCTGGTGGTCGCGGGTTTCAACCAGAACGCCTGGCGCGAATGGAAGAAGGAGCCGGTGGTCGGATCCCTGCGGGAGATCGGGATCCTGCTCCTGCCTGCCGCCACCGTCGTGGCGCTCGTCCTGAGCGAGAATCCGATCGTGCTCTATCCGTTGGCGCTGCTGAGCGCCGGAGGTGTGGTCTTGATCCTGACTCTCGTGTACGGCGTGGTCGCCCTGCTCCTGCTGCGCCAGGAGAACCGGGCCGGCTCGTTGGCGGAGGTAGCCGTGCCGTTGGCCGTCGGCCTGGGCCTGGCGATCCTGCAGATCGGTTTGCTCGACGCCGCCCGTCTTGCCCTGACCGGCACGTGGGCTGGTTTCACCCTAGGAGGCGCATGATGGATGCCGCCAGTGGAATCCTGACGGCTTTCGGACTGGCCGCGAGTGCCGGCCTGAATGCCTACATCCCGTTATTGATCGTTGCTCTGCTCGGGCGGTTCACGACCTGGTTCACCTTGAGCTCGCCGTGGGATGCCCTGACGAGCTGGTGGGTGATCGGGGCCCTGGCGGTCCTGACCTTGATCGAGTTCTTCGCCGACAAGGCGCCGGCCGTCAACAATGTCAACGATGCGATCCAGACCTTTGTCCGGCCCGCCGCAGGGGCGATCCTGTTCGCCGCCAGCACCGGTGCCGTGACCAACATCCACCCAATCGTGGCGATGATTGCCGGCCTGCTCGTCGCCGGCGGCGTCCACACCGCCAAGGCTGCCGCCGTCCGACCGGCCGTCACGGCGACAACCGGAGGGGTGGGCAACATTCCGGTGAGCATCGCCGAGGATGTCGTCGCCGCCCTGATCTCGATCGCGGCGATCGTCGTGCCGGTGATCATCGCAGCTTTCGTGATCATTCTGACCTCGCTGTTCGTCTGGTGGCTATGGCGCCGGGCGAATGCCGCACCGACCGGAACCGCCTGATCTTGCTCCTGGAGGAGGATGACGATGACTCAGTCTTCGACCCCAAGTACGACCCCGGTACCGACCCATTCGATGGCCTGGGTCAGTCTGATAGCCGGGATCCTCGGCCTGACGATGTTTCCCTTCATCGGGAGCATCGCGGCCGTGATTACGGGCAACATCGCCCGACGGGAGATCGCTGCGAGCGGGGGCACGCAGAGCGGCGACGGGATGGCCTTCGCCGGAGTGATCATGGGGTGGATCGGCATCGGCTTGGGCGTGATCGGAATCTGCATTGCCTGCCTGATCTTCATCATCCTGCCGATGGGGATCATCTCGTCGATCGACACCTATGGCCTCGTCGCGCCCATCGTGCTGGCCTGAAAAGGTGGAGCAGCGGAGCCGCGAAGGAGAGATCACATGAGCACTGCGTCCACCGGGCAGGAGGGCCAGCCCCGAAGCCGGAACTGGCTGCTGGTCATCCTCGCGCTGGTCGTGTTCTGTTGCCTGATCACGATGTGCTGCGCCGCAGGCTGGTATCTGTACACCTTCGGAGATCAGCTTCTTGGATTGACCGTTCGAGTGAGCGGGGTTCTGGTCTAGCCCCAAACGACCGATCGTCGCAATCGGCCGGCACCCTGAGGAAGATCAAGGGTGCCGGCCGCAGCATCCTCGGAGCCCGGGCCGCCCGCGCATTGTCAGGATCAGCCGGGCGGGGGATTGGTCGTGAAAGGGCCCGCGCGCTGGCGCGCCCACTCCCTGAGCCTCGCCAGCGTTTCCAACGCGGCCTTCCGCTCGTCATCGGCCAGATCCAGGGATCCGAATTCGTCCTCGTCCAGGACGATCGTTTCGCCGTCGGGTAGGACGATCAGGTCGAGGGCGAGGTCTTCGGCGTGGATGTGACCGTCGCTGAAGACGGCCGGCCGGGTGATGTTGCAGTACCAGCCCTTGAACTGAGCGTCCTCCGCGTCGTGAATGGCGAAGATGTTGTATCCCCGATCGCTGTGGAAGGTCTCAACGAAACGATCGCCCTGGCGGAGGGGCAGTCCGTGGAAATCCGACTCGGGGCCGTTGAAGGAGGCTTCGAGGGTGATGGTGGTCGGGGTCGCGCCCAGGATGCGGCCGGCGTAGGTCCAGACTTCGACGCCTTGCTCGTTGAGCTTGTGGACGACGATGCGATCCCCCGGGTTCATGGCGTGCTCTCCACTCCAAGGCTGAGCAGCAGCGTGGCGACTGACTGGCCGAACTGCGGCCATCCGACCATGCGCGCTTCGCGCGGTCGCGGGAGATCGATCGTGACCTGGCGGGCCACATGGCCGGGACGGGCCGAGAGGGCGATCACACGGTCGGCAAGGTAGACGGCCTCGTCCACGTCGTGGGTGATGAACAGCACCGTCTGACGGTACTCCGCCCAGAGCCCGAGCAACCAGTCCTGCATCTGTCTCCGGGTGAGGGCATCGAGGGCCCCAAACGGTTCGTCGAGCAGCAGGGTGTCGCTGTCGCTGAGGACCGAGCGGAGGAGGGCGGCTCGTTGGCGCATCCCGCCGGAGAGGGCCGCCGGGTAGACCGCCTCGAATCCTTCCAGGCCGAAGCGCGGCAACAGCTCCAAGGCCCGCCGCCGAGCCTCCGGGCGCTCGGTCCCCTTCAACTCGAGCGGAGTGATCACGTTGTCGAGCACGTTCCTCCACGGGAGAAGCAGGTCGCGCTGGGGCATGAATCCGAACCGTCCGATGCGATCGACGAGCGCCCGTCCGTCGACGCGGATCTCCCCCTCATCCGGCTGCATCAAGCCCACGATCAGGTTGAAGAGGGTGCTCTTGCCACTTCCGGATGGGCCGACGATCGTGACGAACTCGCCGGCCGCGATCGAGAAGGTGACGCCCTGGAGGGCCTCGAACTGCCGTCCATCGGCGTGGAACGCCTTGCTGACCTCGATGAGCTCGAGCTTGGGAGGCGAAGGCTGACCGGTCAGGGTAGAAACTCCGCCGTGAACGCCCCGGAGGCCTCGAACGGCGCCGTCAGGATACCGTTCCGGAGCATCCAGTCGGCGTAGCCCTGCCAGGCGGCGAGCGTCTGCGTGCCCCAGCGCGGGCTTTCCGCCCGGTACCGGGGTGAAATCCAGCGCTGGCTGGCGAGGGCGTGCTCACGGTCGAGTTCCGGCGCGGCCTTCAGGAGAGCCTCGACGGCCTGCTCCGGGTTCTCGGCGGCGAAAGTGTAGCCGCGTGCCGTCGCCCGCAGGAAGCCCCGTGCAAGTTCCGGCCTCCCGGCGAGCGTCGCCTCGCTGGCGATCAGGACCGGGGTGTAGTAGTCGGGAATGCAATCGAAGTGGTCCGCCATCATGACCAGGTCGAGATCGAGTTCGAGCATCTCGGCCTGGATCCCCTGCCAGCCGTAGAAGATCCATGCCAGATCGATCTGCTTGCTCTGGAGCA
The DNA here is from genome assembly GCA_035471625.1 of Anaerolineales bacterium. Taxonomy (GTDB): domain Bacteria; phylum Chloroflexota; class Anaerolineae; order Anaerolineales; family E44-bin32; genus DATEVL01. The sequence goes on along the minus strand of DATIPT010000037.1, from coordinate 67,219 downwards.
GGGCGAGCGGGTCGGTGAACCCGGTCTCGACGATCTCCAAGCGCTCGACGTCGCCGCCGGCGCATGACATCAGGCCTTCAAGCGTCGGTCTCTCGAACGGGCTGCCAAAGGATCCATACCGCAGGCCTTCCCAGTCGGCCGGTGACTCAACGCCGAGCTCGGCCCGAGACGCGAAGGCCGAGGTGTTGTGTTGCAGAACGGCGGCGATCGAGACGATCGGGACGTCGTCGGCGCGAGCCAGGGTCACCTGCTCCTGGAAGCTGATCCCGAAGTCGGCGGCTCCACCGGCGACGGCCTGCTCGGCATACACCTCGCCGGGCTGAATGATTTCCACCTCCAGGCCCTCCTCGGCGAAGTAGCCCTGATCGGCAGCCACAAACAGACCGGTGTGATTGGTGTTGGGGACCCAGTCGAGCATCACGGTGACCGGGGTTGCCGGCGGGGCGGATGGAGCCGCGGCCGGGACGCACCCGGTAAGCACGAGCACCATGCCGATTGCGAACAAGCGTGCGTTCATCGAACAACTCCAATCCCGAGGCTCACGATCGGTCAGCGCCTCAGAAGATACCCGTCTCTTCCCAATGCTCCTGCCGTTCTGACGTGAAGTACCAGGGCAACGCGGCGCGCTCGATCGCGGTCACCAGGAGGAACAGACTGATGCTAACGGCGGAGGTGACCAGAATGGCGACGAACACCTGATCCGTCGCCAGGGCGTTCTTTGAGCGCAGCATGTACAGGCCCAGGCCCTGTGTCCCTCCGACCCACTCGCCGATCGTCGCACCGACGACGGAATACGTCACGGCGATCTTCAAGCCCGAGAAGAACGCCGGGAGCGCGGCCGGGAGGCGAATCATCCGCCACAGCTGGGTCCGCCGAGCGCCCATCGCCCGGTACAGGGCCACCAGGTCCGGGTCGGCCGAGGCCAGCCCGTCGGCCATGCTCAACGTCAGGGGGAAGAAGCAAATCAGCACCACGATCAAGACCTTGGAGGTCAGCCCGAAGCCGAACCAGATGATCAGAAGCGGGGCGATTGCCAGGATCTGGACCGTCTGAGAGGCCACCAGGAGTGGATACAGGGCGCGTCGCAGCCAGGAGGAGAAGTCCATCACCGCTGCGAGTGCGGCCGCCATGGTCACGGCGATCAGCAGCCCAACGGCCGTCTCGCTCAGTGTGGCTCCGAGAGCCGCCAGGAGCGCCTGACGAGTTTCCCAACCGGCGAGCACCACCTGGCCTGGGGAGGGGAGAATGAACGCTGGAAGGCCGGTCGCTCGGGCGGTCGCCATCCAGGCGACGACGGCGAGGCCGAGGACGATGATCGGAGGGGTGACCTGCCGGATCCAGCGCCGGGCGCGCACCGGGGTCGGGTCGAGACTGCCGCCGCGAGGCTTCATCACGCCGGGTCCTTCGGGGGTCCCGGAGAATGGACCATCAGGAGGACTCCGGCCTCCAAGCGGACCTCTGCGGATGTGGCGGTCATCCGATTGCTGATGCCGCGCCCCGGGCCGGGCGCGAGCGTCCCGCCGCGCAACCGGAACTGGAGCCCTTCGGTGGATACGCCGCTGACCTCACCGGCCAGCGGGATCAGACTGACGCGGTCGCCAGGGGCCCCGCTGATCGTCCCCCCGGGGGGACGAAGCACATAGGCCGTTTCAGACCCGTGCCAGATGGCGACTTGCTGGTGGGTGATTTCCGGATGGAGCAGCAGCAACGTGCTCGCCAGCGTCATATCGAGGCGGCCTCCGATCGCACCCAGCAGGACGATTCTCTCGGCGCCACGCGACAGGGCGTGCAACAGTGCAAGTTCGAGGTCGGTCTCGTCCTTGTCCGGCGGAAAACGGACGACCTCGACCCCAGGATCGCCGGAGGCCGAGTCGAGGTCGCCGATGACGACATCGAGGTGCAATCCGAGCCCGGGGGCATACCGGGCCCCGCCGTCGGCAGCGATGACAAGATCGGGCTGGGCGGCTGCGAGGCGGGGCGAGAGGGATTGGAAATCCCCCAATTCGCCGTTGGCCAGGATGACGGCGGTCTTTGCCGACACGAAAGCCACTCCCTTGCGCAGGGAGTGGCTCGGATGCCGCTTGGTGCCATCCCTACGCCGGCATTATCCGGATCAGGTTCCTCGGGTCGAGGGCCGCGAACCCCTCCTCTCAGCCCGGCGCGCCGGGCTCCCCGTTTGCGTTGGTGTCTCTAGTCTATCCTGATTGCGGCGGGCGGGTCAAGGTGCTCGCCCAGGCCCCTTGCCGGCGGGGAGAGCGGGACGTACGCCAAAAGGAAACCGCCTACTTCCCCTTCATCTCCTCCAGGATGCTATAGAGCAGTTCCAGCAGGACCTTCTTGACCATCTCCTTGTCGGACGCGGTGCACGGCAGCATCTTGACCTTGCTGTCGAGCTTCAGAGCGATGCGCAAGTCCTCGACTGCCCATGCGTCTTCCTTGTCTTGCTTATTGGCGGCCACGACGTAGGGCGTCGGGGCGTAGGCGCGGAAGGTCTGTAGGATGCCCTTGGCCTCGCGGAAGGTCTCGGGCCGGGAACTGTCGACCATGACGATGAAGCCGAGCATCCCCTCGGAGAGGATCTCCCACATGAAGTCAAAGCGCTTCTGCCCGGGCGTCCCAAACAGGTACAGCACGAGGTCGTCATCGACCGTGATCCGGCCGAAGTCCATGGCGACGGTCGTGGTCTCCTTGATCCGTTCGGCTTCGGTGGAAATCTTGCGTTCGGTGGAGACGACGTCGATCTCGCTGACCGATTGGATGAAGGCGGTCTTGCCTGCGTTGAACGGCCCGGTGACCACCATCTTGACGGTTTGCATAATTGCGCCTCGACTAGATCGTCCGGATACGACTGATCAATCGCTCGACGAGCGTCGTCTGCTTTTCCTTGTCGACGGGTGGCAGCTTGGGGGCCTGCGGCGGCAACGGCATGCCCTCCGGCCGGACGACCTCCACAAGGCCGGCCTGCAGCAGCCCGAATACAATCCGGCGGATCTCCATATCGCTCATCTTGTTCGCCTTGCCGATTTGGCGAATGGTGTTCTTGGGATTGATGTACGAGACGACCTTCCATTCCTGGACGTTGAGGTTGACGTCGCGGATGTTGGCACCGGGCCGCTCGACGAAGTTGAGCGCCATGTCGAGATTGGGAAGCTCCTCGACGAGCTGCTCGTGCTCCTGGAGGCGGCGGCTGCCCTCCATGATGATGTTTTCGAGGTCTAGGCGCAGGGTGATCCGATCCTCCGGTGGGAGGACGTCGTTGTCGAAGCGGAAGTGGCCTTCCGACCAGGTGAAGAGCCGGTACACGATCTCGAGCAGGTGCTCCCGGATTCCGGCCAGGACGTCCTGCTGGGAGAGGTACCCGGCGTTGATGAGCAGCAGGCCGAGCTCTTTGTCGTTTTTGTCCCCGGCGTTGGAGCGGATCAGCTGGATCTGCCGGGGGTTGAGCTTGCCGCCACGCGACAGGATCCCGACCAGCGAGCCATCCTCGCTGCCAAGCTGCGCGTAGATCAGTTTCCCGGTGTTGAAGGAAACCCAGGCGGCTTCCGACGGGCCTTCAATCGTCAGGGTGCCCGTCTTGCGCGCCAAGTTGATGAGGTTGAAAAGCTGCGTGACACTGAAGTCACGCAAGTTGCCCTTGACGGCCATGGCACCCTGTCGATCGGTTTGTCCTGCGGCCGTTCGATTGCGCCCGATGCGGAGACCGCAGAGTGGGTTGCGGGATTATACCCGCAGGGTGTTGCCCCTGCAATCATCGCGCTGCGCGGCTGTGCCTTCGATGGGAAAGTAGGACTGAGGTCAGGGTGTGACGGCCGAAGGCACCGAAGGTAGGCGGCTCAGACGTGCCAGCCGCCGCGCAGCCAGCGGACGTTCTCGCTGGTAACGTCGCAGGTCGGGTCGACCGAGGCGATCAAATCACGCACCCGGGGCACGTCGCGGCGCCGCGCGTAGCAAAGCACGAGGTCGCCGCCGGGCGGGTGGGCCCGGATCCACGTGGCTCCCAGCCCGGCGGCGTGGAGGGCGTCCGAGATCGCCTGGCCGGCAGCCGGGGTGAAGATCCGCAGCAGGCTGCGCCCGGGAGCCAGACGCCGTTCGACGGTCATCCCGACGAAGCTGCCAGTGGCATAGCCCGCCGCATACGCCAGCAGGCTCCAGCCGTTCAGCGCCGTTAAGACCCCGGCGACGGCGGAGACGAAAAGTAGCGCCCCAAAAAACCCGAGGACCCAGGCGAGCAAGGGTCGACCTCGAACGACGGCCAACATCCGCAGCGTCGAAAGGGTCAGATCGAGCGCCCGCAGCAAGAAGACCGCGAGGGGGATGGCCACCGGGGGCAGGGCGTCGAGGGGTGACAGCCAAGGGGCGTAGGCGAGCATCGTACCGGGGCTAGGAGCGGAAGAAGCCGCGGTGGAGCGGGAGGACTTCCTCGACGGCGATGAAGGCCTCCGGATCCGCCTCCCGGATCAGCCCGCGCAGGCGGTTCAGGTCCCGGCGTCGAACGCTGGCGTTGATCACGAGTACCGGCCCGTCGCGGCCGCGCCCATCAACCTCGGTGACGGCGTATCCGGCCTGGCGCACGGCGGCGGTCACCTGCAAGCCGCGGTGGCTGCTGATGACTCGCAAGTGGCGGTGGCCGACCGCCAGACGATCTTCGATCGTCATCCCGACGACATTCCCGGTCGCGAATCCGGCGGCATACCCGATCCAGGCCAGCGGATTGCCGAGGTGGCCGAGGACGCTGCTGATGGCCACGATCCAGATCGCTGACTGGAAGAAACCCAGGAACCAGACAACCGGGCGCTTGCCGCGCACGATGAACAAGACGCGCATCGTGTCGAGCGTCATGTCGCAGACGCGCAAGAGGAAGATCGCCAGGGCGACCCCTACCGGGGAGAGGGCGAGGGCCGTCAACAATGGTCAAGCCTCCATCCGGGCCGGGTGATACATCTGATGAACGTACTCGCGAACCATCCGGCGCATGCTGAACTGCGGCGCCAGAGTCTGGATCGACTGGCGCACCCGGCCGAGCCATTCGTTGGGGATCTCGTCGGTGGAGCGCTCGAGGTAGTAGAGGGGCAAGACCTCGTCCTCCAGCAGCCGGTAGAGGGCATCGGCGTCGGCCTCATCGTCCTGGGTGTCCTCGTCGCCGCCGATCGCCCAGCCGTTCTGTCCATCGTAGCCCTCCCGCCACCAGCCGTCCAGAACCGAAACGTTCAGGGCGCCGTTCAGGGCGGCCTTCTGACCGGAGGTGCCGCAGGCTTCATTCGGCCGGCGAGGTGTGTTGAGCCAGACATCCACGCCCTGGACGAGGTAGCGGGCCAGGTCCATGTCGTAGTCTTCGACGAAGACCAAACGGCCGCCGGTCTCCGCCTGTTTGACCCTGTGGTAGACCTCTTGGATCAGACGCTTCCCCGGCTCGTCGGCCGGATGGGCCTTTCCAGCGTAGATGACTTGCAGGGGCATCCCCGGTCGATGGAGCAGGCGTAGCAGGCGATCGAAGTCGTGGAAAAGCAGGTGGGCCCGCTTGTAGGTGGCGAAGCGGCGGGCGAATCCGATGGTCAGGGCGTACGGGTCGAGCAGCGCGCCGCTGGCAATCACCTGGACCGGGTGGAGGCGCCGGGCCAGCCACAGCCGACGTGAGCGGTCGCGCATCGCCGCCGCCAGCTTGCGTTTCAGGTGCCGGCGGACCTCCCACAGTTCCGTGTCGGGAATGTGATCGGCGCCTCGCCAGATTGCGGGATCATCGACGCGTTCGAGCCAACCCGGGCCGAGGTAGCGATCGTAGAGGTCGCCCATCCGGCGCGCCAGCCAGGTCCCGGTGTGGACCCCGTTGGTGATGTGACTGATCGGGACCTCGGTTTCGGGGCGGTCGGGCCACACGAACGACCACATCCGCCGCGCCACCTCGCCATGCAGCTCGGATACGCCGTTGCGAAGCGCTGAGAAGCGCAGCGCCAGGATAGCCATGCTGAACGTTTCGCCCCAGGGCTGTTGGTAACGCGCAAGATCGATGAAGGCGTCGCGATCCAACCCGAGTTGCGGCCAGAAGGAACCGAAATGCTTGTCGATCAGCCAAAGCGGGAATTCGTCGTGCCCGGCGGGGACGGGTGTGTGAGTCGTGAAGACGGTCGCGCTGCGGACGCGGTCGAAGGCCTCTTCGAAGGATCGGCCGGCAGCGACGAGTTCGCGCAAGCGCTCGAGGGAGAGGAAGGACGAGTGGCCTTCATTCATGTGCCAGACCGCCGGGTTGTACCCCAGGGCCCGCAAGGCGCGTACCCCGCCCAGGCCCAGCAGAACCTCCTGGGAGATCCGACTCTCGAGATCGCTGGTGTACAGGCGGGCGGTTAGCTCACGGTCGGACGGCTGGTTGGAATCGATGTTGCTGTCGAGGAGGTAGAGTGGAACGCGGCCGATCTGGATCTTCCACAGGCGCGCCTGGGCGGACCTCCCCGGGAGATCGACGGAGACCGTCAGGGGAGCGCCGACCTGATCGAGCACCGGCCGGACAGGGAGGTCGGTGAAGCTGAGCGGCGTGTACTCAGCCTCCTGCCACCCATCCTCGGTGATGCGTTGTCGGAAGTACCCCTGGGTGTACAGGAATCCCAGGGCGACGACGGGCATCCCGAGATCGCTGGCCTCCTTGAGGTGATCGCCGGAGAGCACACCCAGGCCTCCGGCGTAGATGGGCAAGGACTCGTGGAGGCCGAACTCTGTGGAGAAGTAGGCGATCGGGCCCTCGACCCGGTCCGGGTACGTAGACGGGTACCAGGCTTGGCCCCCGCCGGCCATGTAGGCGTCGAAGGCACGGACGACGCTGTCGTACTGCTCGAGGTACACCCGATTGCGGGTCGCGGCCTTGAGAATCTCCGGCCGGGCCTGGCGCAGGAAGGTGACCGGGTTGTGGCCCGCCAGATCCCACGCTTCGCGGTCAAGCCAGCGGAAGACCCGGTCGGCGCCCCGATACCATGTCCACCACAGGTTGTACGCGAGATCGGGCAGACGACGAAGGCGGGTGGGCAGGTGGAACTCGTTGGGGAGGGTGGTCTCAGGTTCTGTCATAACGCGCCGCGCGGGAGTGCGGCGAAGAAGGCGAGGACGGGGAATCTTACCATGGGCGGGATTCCGGAGTTGGTCGTCGGATGATATGGACGCAATCGTGGGTCCGCGAGCCGACGTGGCGATGGTCGGGAGCGCCTACCCGGAAACGCCTTCGAAGAGATCGCGTTCGCGCAGGCCGGCGGTCGGCTCAGGGCGGGCTCGCATGTAGACTTCTTCAGCCTCCGAGAACCGGAAGAAGTAGCGTGCGATCCCCCTCGGCCGCGGCATGGCTTGGCTGGCGTGGCAGGCAGTGGCGCGCTGTTTGCGATCGGCGACCGGGCGAATGTCGATCCAGGCGTGGACCGGAAACTGACTCTGGGCGATATCAACGAGATCGATATCCTTGTTGCGCCCCCAATGGCGGGGATCCTGTCCGAAGAGACGGAGCAGACGGATTCCGTGGCGGAGCCAGGGCCGGCGGAAGGTGCTGAAGTAGAGCTTGTCGGCTCGGTGCGGGGGAAGTCCGTCCGGGCTCCCGCTCGGGTCCCCGGCCGATTCGACGGCGAGGACGGTCGCTTGGTGGATGGCGATGTGGTCTGGGTGGCGGTAGCCGCCAATGGGATCGAAGGTGATCACGACCTGCGGCTTCAGGCGCCGGATCCATTCGGCAACCTTGCCGGCGACCTGCTCGACCGGGGCTGCTGCCAGCGCGGCAGGGTGATGATTATCGGCGGATCCCGGCATGCCCGAGTCTCGATAGTCGAGGAAGTGGACGCCGGCTAGGCCGAGGTGCTCCGCGGCGCACTCAAGCTCGTGCTGGCGCAGCTCGCCGATGGAGGCGTGGCCTTTGAGCAGCTCCGGATCGACGGTGCCGACCTCGCCGCGCGTGGCGCAAATGAGATGGACCTCGACGCCGCGTGAGGCGTAGAGGGCGAGCGTGCCCCCGGTGCCAAAGGTCTCGTCGTCGGGGTGGGCCAGGACCGCCAGCAGGGTTCGGGTCACTCGCTCTTCCTCCGGCGACGTGGACGATCCTCTCCGGAGGAATCTCCGATGATTTGGACGATGACGGTGCGGCGGCGGGGGCGAACGTCGAAGTCGATGAAGATGATCTGCTGCCAGGTTCCGAGGGTCATCTGCCCGCCCCGGATCGGGATCGCCAGCGACGGCCCGAGCAAGGCCGCCCGCAAGTGAGCATGGCCGTTGCCGTCGCCCCAGCGGAGGTTGTGACGGTACTCGCCATCGGGCGGTGCGATCTGGTCGAGGGCCCGGCGGAGATCGTCCAGGGCACCTTGCTCGAACTCGATCGTCGTCAGGGCGCTGGTCGAGGACGGCGTGAAGAGCGTCACCAGGCCTTCGTGCAACCCGCTGGCCGCGATCAGGCGGTCGACCTGGTCGGTCAGATCATGGATGTCGGCATCGCCGCGAGTCGAAAGGGCGAGATCGGCCTGATGGATCATACGGATTTTTCGCCGGCGAGGTTGGGCCGAGTCTCGAGGGCCGCCTGAGTCCGGATGGTGCCCGGGCCGACGGCCTTGGCCAGGTACTGGGCGTCATCCGCCCGGACCAGGATGTCGTCGATCGTGCGATCATCCTCCTGAAGCTGGCAGATCCCGGCAGAGAACGAAAGCGGTGGCAACTCGGCGCCGTACGGGCGAGTCGAGGCGGCCAGGGCGCGGTGGAACTTGGCAGCGACCTTCTCGGCGCCCGAGAGGTCGGTCTCCGGCAGGAGGACGGCGAATTCATCGCCGCCGACCCGCGCCAGCAGGTCGGAACCGCGCAGGACCGCCTGCATCGATCGCGCCGCGCTTCGCAGGATCCCGTCGCCGAAGAGGTGTCCGAAGCGGTCGTTCACCAGCTTGAAGCCGTCGAGGTCGAGATAGATCAGGCTCAGAGGCCGGCGATGGCGTCGGGCGCGCAGGAACTCCCGTTCGAGCAGCTCGAGCAGCCAGCGCCGGTTCGCCAGGCCCGTGAGCGGGTCGGTGTGGGCGAGCTCGGTCATCTGGGCGGCCTGACGGTTGAGTTGGACGATCGTGCTTTGGGCCTCGCCGGTAAACGCGTGGAGCAAGAAGGCCGTGAGGAAAAGCGTGATGCCCTGAGCGATCAAGAAGGCGATCCCGGTTTCGGCGGTCAGGGGGACGGGGAGATCCGAGGGAAGCCGAGAGGCCTGGCTCCAGGCGGAGATGTTGACCGCCATCGAGGCCGCCGCAAACAAGTACCCGGCGGCGGGGCTCACCGTGGCGCCGGCCACAAGCACAGAGATCAGGAGGATGGGGCTGGCGAAGAACAGGTGGGCCGGGTCGGAGAGGAGACGGAAGGCCGGGTACGCGAGGAACGCGACCGAGAGCAGATACCCGGCCCAGAGCAAGCGCCCGCGCGTCAGGAGGAGGGCTGCGGCAATCAGAACCGAGGCCACCAGGGCCGCGGCGCCGATTTCCACCGGAAGGATAGGAACGAGAGGCTCCTGGCCGAGGAGACCGAGCACAATGGTGGCGCCAACCCAGGCGATGAAGACGGCGGCGCCGGCGCGGACGACCAAGCGGCCCAGCCGCAGCCGGAAGGTGCGCTCCTCACCTTCGTAGCGTGGGAACAGGGCGCGACGCCCGCGCTCAATCATCGATCAGGATCAATCGCTCTCGTCTTCGGGGATCACCACCCCGAGGATATTGTAGCCGGAGTCGACGAAGACGATCTCCCCCGTGATCGCCGACGACATGTCTGAACACAGCCAGACTGCGGTGTGTCCCAGGTCTTCGATCGTGATGCCCCGGCGGAGGGGGTTGTATTGTGCGAATTCCCGGTGCATCCGTTTGAACCCGGCGACGCCGGCCGCCGAAAGGGTGCGTACAGGGCCGGCGGAGATGGCGTTGACTCGGATCCCCTTCTCGCCGAGTTCGGCGGCCAGGTAACGAACCGAGGCCTCCAGGGCCGCCTTGGCGACGGCCATCACATTGTAGTTGGGGAAGACCTTCTCGGATGCGTAGTACGTCAGGGTAAGGACCGATCCGCCGTTCTTCATGAGCGGCAGGGCCGCCCGGGTGAGGGCGGTCAGCGAATAGGCGCTGATATCGAGGGTGTTCATGAAACCGGCGCGACTGGTCAGATAGAACGGTCGACTGAGTTCCTCCCGTCCGGCAAAGGCGACGGCGTGGATCAGGATGTCGATCGTTCCTAACTCGGTGGCGGCCTTGGCAAAGAGCGCCTCGATCTGTTCGTCGCTCGAGACGTCGCACGGCTCGACGAAGGTCGAGCCCAGCGATTCAGCCAGGGGTCGGACGCGGCGCTCGAGGCTTTCAACGGCGTAGGAGAAGGCTAGCCGGGCGCCCTGGGCGTGAAGCGCCTGGGAGATCCCCCAGGCGATGGAGTGGTCGTTGGCCACACCGAAGACCAGCGCCGTCTTCCCCTCCAGCAAACGGTTCATGCAAGCTCCTCCTGTGGCAGCAGGGTTTGTAGATCCCCGGCGATCCGAAACCGCCAGGGCTTGCTCTTCCAAGGTTCCGGGACGCGGTCGAGCCCGACGCGCGGGCTGCGCCGGATGCGGTGCGCCGGGAGATCGGGGGCGCGCTCGATGAAGAGTCGCGAATCTTTCCGGCACAGGTCATGACCGTCCCAGGCCCGATCCAGCCCGAGGGCCTGGCACAGCTTGGCCGGCCCGTCGGCCAGGGCCCGGCCTGCCGGACGCCGCCGCCGCATCTGCGACATGCCCTCCGATGGAATCAACCCGCGGATCAGGACGGCGGCCGGTTCGCCCTCGGGCTCGGTCACGACGTTAAGGCACCAGTGCATCCCGTAGGTGAAGTACACATAGGCGTGGCCGGGCGGACCCCACATCGAGCGGTTGCGATCCGTCCTCCCGACTCGGGCGTGGCAGCCGAGGTCGGCCTGGCCGACGTAGGCCTCGGTCTCGATGATCCAGCCGCTGAGGCGCCGGCCCCGCTCGAGGCGGACCAGCCGCTGACCGAGCAGATCGCGGGCGACTTCCAGCGTCCGACGGCGAAAGAAGGCGCGGGGGATCCGGCGGCCGGTCATCGCCTCCGGCTACCCGGCGCGCGCCGCTTCGAAGCGAGGATCGCGGGTGATCGTGCGCCGCAATCCATCCTCGAGGCTGACGCGAGGTGAGAACCCGAGCTTCTTGGAGGCCAAAGTGAGATCGGCGCACATCATCGATGGCCCCGGTTCCTGGGATTCCTTGTAGATCCACTCGGCGCTCGATCCGACAACCTCCAGGACGGTTTGGGCCAGGCTGCGGATCGAGGTGGCCTCGCCTCGGCCCACATTGATTACCAGGCGGTCGATCGTCGGGGCGGTCGCGGCGGCGACCATCGCTTCGACGACGTCGTCAACGTAGATGAAGTCACGTGTCTGTGTCCCTTGGCCGTGGATGACGATCGTGCCGGCCCGGACTGCCTGGCGCAGGAAGTGCGGGACCACTGGCGGATGGGCGGCCGGGATCGGCTGGCCCGGGCCATAGGCGTTGAACACCCGCAGCGCCACGGTTTCGATCCCCCACAGGGCACCGATCGTCCGGACGTAGTACTCGGCGGCGAGCTTCGACACGGCATACGGCGAGCGAGGATTGGGCACAGCATCCTCGCGCAATGGCTGGGTTCCCTGGTCGCCGTAGACCGCACCCGAGGAGATCAAGACGACGCGCTTGACGCCCACATCCCGCATCGCCTCCATCACGCTGACCGTCCCGCCGACGTTGACGGCGTTGTACTCGCGGGGATACAAGACCGACTCCGGCACGGATACCCGAGCCGCCAGATGGTAGACGCAGTCGATATCTTGGAGCAGCGTCCAGAGCTTGGGTCGATCGGTGACTTCGCCGCGCGTGAAGAGCACGTCGGCGTCCAACCGCTGGGGATCCCCGGCGGAGAGGTCGTCGAGACCGCGCACCTGGTGGCCTTCGTGTGCCAGCCGGTTGGCAAGCGACGATCCGAGAAACCCGGCGGCGCCGGTTACGAGGAAATTCATGCCTGACTGTCGAGAAAGGCGGCCCGATGGCCGCCAGCGGAAGGGGATTATAGCACGCGGGGGTCCCGGCTGGAACCGGGCGGCGTGGCCGACAGCGGGCATCGATCCCACCCAACCGTCCTCGGTTATGATGCCGGCATGCGACTCTTGACACGGATCGTCTCGGTAGGAGTGTCGATCCTCCTGGTCCTGATCCTGGTTGCTGGAAGCCAGCGCCCGAACCGCGAGACGGCGGACCGTGCCCAGCGGTTCACGGCTCCGATCGAGTTCGACTTTGCCGGATGGACTCTGGGGGCGATCGGGGTGAAGCTTGAGCAGGCCAGCCGAGGGCAGGCCGGATACCTGACCGAGCCCGAGCGCGGCGGCCTGGTGAGGGACTATGTCCGGCTCTTGGAACGGGCCAGGGGTCTGGAAGGCGAAATCGAACGCATCTACTCCGATCCGGCCGTGACCGACCCCGGTCAGGCGGCCGTCAAGCTGCAAGCGGAGCTGGCCGACCTGCGCCGGCAGATCGGGGATCTCCAGCCCGCCGTCGAGGCCGTGCTGCAGGAACAGGCCAGCGTCGTCGTGGCCGCCTCGGGTCTGGCGGGCCTGGGCGCGCCCTTCCCGCCGGTCTCATTCCACCTCTCGCAGCTCCCGCTGGCGCTGGTGATTTCGCCGCGGGAGACGATCCGCCAGGACGCCTTGATCCAGTTGGTGCCCGAGTTGACGATGGAGGAACAGATCGCCCTCGAGCAGGCCGTCGAACAAGACCTCCGGGTCTCGGCGCTCGTCGTTCCGATCGGCGGCATCGGAACCTACCCGACCATGGTTCAGGAGACGACCGGCCTCGCGTGGCTGAGCGAAGTTGTCCTCCACGAGTGGGTCCACAACTACCTGACGCTCCGACCGCTCGGATGGGCCTACGACGCCTCCCCGGAAACGCGCACGATGAACGAGACCGTCGCCTCCTTGGTGGGGGAGGCACTGGGCCGTGCCGTCGTCGAGCGGTACTACCCGGAGTACCTTCCCCCGCCTCCGGCGCCGGCGCGGCCGGTATCGTCTCCGGATCCGCAGGCATTCGACTTCAACGCCGAGATGCATGAGACCCGTCTGGAAGTCGATCGCCTGCTGGCCGACGGGAAGGTGGAAGAAGCTGAGGACTACATGGAGGCGCGGCGCCAGCGGCTGGTGGAGAACGGGTATGTCGTCCGCCGCTTGAACCAGGCGTACTTTGCCTTCCATGGCGCGTATGCCGACGATCCTGAGAGCGCCGCCGGCGCCGACCCGGTTGGGGAAGCTGTTCGTGAGCTGTGGAAGGCGAGCGACTCTCCGGCGGCGTTCCTGCGGCGAATGGCGCGGATGAACGACTACGCCGATTTGCTGACCGCGCTGGGGAGACCCCCTACCAGTCCGTAAGCAAGGCCGCCAGGAGTGCGGCGCGCGGCGCCAAAGACTCGATCTCGACATACTCGTCCGTCGAGTGGGCGCCGTCGCCGATCGGGCCGAGGCCGTCCAGGACCGGAAGCCCCAGCGCTGCGACGAAGTTGGCGTCGGATCCGCCTCCGGCTCCTCCCTCGGTGAGCTGGATCCCGATCGTGTCGGCGATCTGCCGCGCTTGCTCGAAGGCGCCAGCGATCGCCGGCGTGCGAGGCATCGGAGGGCGATTCCACCCGCCGCGAACTTCGATCCGGGCGCCTTCGACCATCGGGCGCAACGCCGCCAGGCCGGCGTCGATCCTCGGTCGCTCGTTCGGGTCGGCGACGCGCACATCGAGCTTCGCCAGGCAACTTGCGGGGATCACGTTGGTGCGCGTCCCGCCGCGAATCACGCCGACACTGACCGTCGTTCCAGCTGAGGGGGAGGCCAGCGCGTGGATGGCCGGGATCTGGTGGGCCATCTCCTCGATCGCGTGCACACCGGCCTCGGGGTTGTTACCCGCGTGGGCGGCACGACCGAACGTCTCCACCTGGAAGATCCCCGTCCCCTTGCGCTGGGTCTTGAGGCCGCCGTCCGGCAAGGCCGGCTCGAGGCAAAGGATCAGATCGACCGACCTGGCCAGCGCCTCGATCAACGAGCGTGACGATCGGCTACCGGTTTCCTCGTCGGAGGTGAAGAGGCACAGTACTGGCCTCGACGGCTCGAGGCCGTGTGCCCGAAGGCCACGGAGCGCCGCCAGGGTCACGGCGATGCCGCCCTTCATATCGAGCACGCCGGGGCCGAAGGCCCGTCCGGCCTCGAGACGCCACGACGTCGTGGCCAGGGTGCCGGCCGGATAGACCGTGTCGAGGTGGTGGAGCAGGAGGATCCCGCCTCTTTCGGCGCTGGAGCGGCACAGCCAATGATCGCCGGCCTTCGCCTCGGGGATTCGTTCGACCGAGAACCCCAGACTTTCGACCTGGGCGCCGAGCCAGGCGCCCAGGTCGTCGATCAACGCCTTGGTTGTGGTCGGGGACTCCATCCTGACCATCGTCTCCAGATCAGCCATCGTCGGGGCCAGGTCGTCTCGGAAGCGTGCGATCGGGATCGGCATCGCTGCTGGCCTGCTCATCGGCCCAAAGGGGGGCGGCAGAAGTCGTCCGCAGTGTAGGCCTTGTTCTCGTACCCGTATTCCAGAGCCCCGAGGAAGGATCCAGGATCTGCCGAGACCCTCTGGCGAACCTGCGCGCACGCCGCCTCGAGATCGACTTCGGCGAAGCGTGTCAGCAACAAGCGAGCCAGCTCGCCATAAGGGGAGTTCTCGAGACCGGTGCCCTCAAACCTCGCCTCGAATTCGGCCTCGGCGGCCGCCGGAAAATCCGAGAAGAGATAGACAAACACACTGCGGTAGGCGGCGTAGGCCTCGAGGGCTTCTCGGCCGCCACCCATCGACGGCCATTCGAGGAGTGAATGGTCGTTGAGGACTCGCTCGTACAGCGCCAAGGACCCGGGAAGGTCCCCTCGGTCGAACGCCGCATCGGCGTCGTGGACGGCATGAATCCGGTAGCGGGGCGGCTCGACGACATCGGCTCTCGGAATGAAGGCCTCCTCGCCGGCATCCCACTCCCAAGTGCGCGTCACGATCCGGTAGGGCCCGGCCCCTACCGAGCTCACCCCGCGTCCAGCAATGGAGATCTCCGAGGGGCGGCCGGGAAGGGCGCGCTCCGCTGACCATTCCGGTGAGGGAAGATCATCGCTTGGCCCCACCAAACGATTGACGGTTGTCTGTCCGTCCCATTGCAGGACGAGGTAGTCGGCGAAGCACGTATGAGCACCGCAGAGCGGGTGGTAGGCAATGAGCTCCGGAAGGCCATCGCCGGTAAGGTCGGTCGCCTCTTGCAGGACCGGGGCTCCGTAGGGAAGCGGTCCTTGGGAGACGGCTTCCGCCGCCACGTAGGTGCCGTCGTGGCAGCGCCACACATAGATGGCCGCGAGGCCCAGATCGGACTCGGAGTCCGGCGGCGCGCTCAATCCGACTGCGATCTCGGCGAGGCCGTCGCCGTCGAGATCGGTTTGGATGAAGGCCGATAGAGGCGCGACCCAACCGAGGTCGTACAACTCCTGGGCCAGGTCGAGCGGATTGCCCCTGGCATTGAGGTAGGCGGTCACCGCGTCGACCGGGTCAAGGTCAGGCGCCAACGTCGCGGTACCGTCGGAAGGACAACCTGCCGGGGGCTGAAGGGGCTCGGACGACGGGTCTGGCAGAACGGGAGGCGGAAGGGGTGGCGCGCCGGAGCAGGCGGCAAGGGCGGCCAGGCCAAGGATCACGAGCGAGAGGGTGAGTGGATGCCGGGGCATGCGATTCAGTGTAAGGGTTCGTGGGCCTGCAGGCAAGGTGAACAGGGACGCCACCCTGCCGTATACTCGATTCGATGGATCTCGCATACCCGCCGGGCGTTCCGGCGTCACGTCCAGGGCCGCTGGCCCGCTTCCTCCCGCCGGTCGAGCGCGGTTCCGTCGACCAGTTCCTGCAGGGCTACCCGTACCCAGACGGGTGGCTCCTCGATCCATTCGGGGTTTCGCCGATGTTGGCCATCGAGGCCGGCCGGGCACGGGGCGCGATCGTAGCCGTCAGCAATCCGGTGACCCGTTTCATCCTGGAGTTGCGGCTTGATCCCCTCGACGCGTCCGATCTGCGCGCAGCCCTGGCCCAGCTGGCTTCGGCTGCCAAAGATGACGGGCGCCTCGAACCATTCTTGCTCGACTTGTACCGCTCGACCTGCGAGGCCTGCGGTTCGGAGGTCGTCGTCGACTACTTCGTCTGGGACCGAGAGACGGACGTTCCGGTCTTGAAAGCGTATGGGTGCGGTTCATGCCAGCACAGCGGGGAGGACCCAACGACGGCGGCCGACAAGGAAAGGGCCGCTGAAACCGCGGGGCGCGGCCTGGCGCGCGCCCTGGCCGCCGAGCGCGCCACGCCTGGCGATGATCCCGATCGAGAACATGTCGAAGCGGCTCTGGAGGTCTATCCGTCGCGCGCCCTGTACGCGCTGATCACGGTACTGCAGAAGATGGATCAGATCGAGTTCTCGGGCCGCCAGCGGCAGGCGGCCCAGGCGCTGCTGCTCTCGACCTTCGATGCGGTCAACGGGCTCTGGGGGCATCCGGAGACGAGGGCCAGGCCGAAACAACTCGTGGCCTCGCCGCGGTTTCGGGAGACGAACGTCTGGAGGGCGCTGGAGCGGGCGGTTGAAGAATGGCGCTTCGAACCGCCGGGGGTCGAAGCACGTCCCTGGCCGAGTCCGGAGCCGCTCCGGCCCGGCGTACTGGCGATCTTCCCGGGGCCGATCCGGGAGCTGGACGACACTTTGCCCGATCAGACGCCCCGGATCCTGACGGCTCTGCCAAGACCGAACCAGGCTTTCTGGACGCTCTCCGCGCTGTGGACATCGTGGTTGTGGGGTCGCGACGCTGCAGACCCCATCAGGATCGTCTTGCGCCGTCGACGCTACGACTGGACCTGGCATGCGGCGGCCCTCCGAGGTGCTTTCGGCGCGCTCGTCCGGCGGCAGGGGGAGGGCGCGACCGTGGCCGCGTTCGTCCCGGAGGCCGAGCACGGCTTCCTGGCCGCAGCTCTGGCAGGGATGGACGCCGCTGGATACCGGTTGCGTGGGCATGCCGTACGCCTCGCCGACGGACAGGCGTTTCTGACGTGGGAATCTTCCCGGCATCGAGCCAAGGACGAGACTCCGATGGCGAAGGTGGTGGCCGAAGCCGCCGAGCGCGCCCTACGCGATCTGGGGGAGCCTGCGGGCTACGGCTACCTGCACGCTTCCGCCTCCCTGGAACTGGCTCGTCGCCAAACCCTGGCGGAGTTGTGGGCTGCGGACGATGCGCCGCCGCTGACCCGGCTCACCGACGAAATGGAGCGGATGCTGGTCTCCGGGGGTCGTCTCGAGCGACTCGAACCGCGACTGGAGTTGGAGAGCGGGCAGTACTGGCTTGCCGAAGCGGGCGACGCGGCCTCACCGCTTTCGGACCGCGTCGAATCGCTCGTCCTGGGATTGCTTCGTTCCGAGCCGGGGATCACGTTCCAGGCCATGGACGTAGGCGTCTGCAACGCGCTGCGCGGCTTGCAGACGCCCGACCGTCGGTTGCTGACCGCCTGTCTGGAATCCTACGGGGTTGAAGATGAAGATGGACGTTGGGACCTGCGGGAGGAAGACCGGGCCGCGCGACGTGAGGCCGACATGATGGAGATCCGCGAGCTCCTGCAGCAACTTGGGGTGCGTCTGGGCTTCGAAGTGCGCGCCGGAGAGGAGATCGCCTGGGAGGACTCGCCGCGTCCAGGTTTCCACTTCCGCGTGCAGGACAGGGCCAGCCTGGCGGTGGTCCTCGGCGGCCCGCTGGCTCAGCCCCACGTTGTCGTCCTCCCCGGCGGTCGCGCTTCGCTCATCGCCGAACGAGCGCGACGCGATCCACGCCTGCGCAATTGGCTGGCTGGCGGAGGGCAGATTGTCAAGTTCCGGCATATCCGCAGGCTGGCGGCAGATGCCTCGGTCGGGCCCCACAACTTCTCAGACCGCCTGGGGATCGACCCGCCCGAACGCGAGGACCCCCAGCTTCCTCTACTCTAGCTGCAGGTAGGACTGCGGATTGGGACCCCTCGTCGGCCAGGCGGATATCGATGGCGTTCGAAGGTTCCTGGCAGAATGCTGAGAACGGGGATGCGACCGTCGTTCCTCTTTTGCTCGTCGATGGGCCAAAGGTTGCGCGGGAGGAAGTTGTACTTCCAACGACCGCCGTCTTCGTCGGTGAGCGTCACTCGGTTGGGCGCGTCCCAGACGACGTCGGCGAAAGTCGGATCGCCGCCGCGAGGAACAGCCCCAAGGCAACGGCCAGCGCTGCGCCTCCGAACCGGTCGAAGACCAATGCGCGATGGCCCTCGGTCGATGGTCTCATGGCGGGATGCACCGATAGAGAACGTGCGCCCGGGTCGGGGCTCCTGTCGTCAGGCGTTACTCAGCGCCTCCGCCCGCCCTCAGGGGACGTATACCGGCAGGGTCATCACGAGAAAGGATCCATCCTCCGCCCGGTGGACGACGACGCGGAAGACCTCCACCGGGGGCTGCTCGGTCGCGGTCGCCCCGCAGCAGGGCCCTAGGACGAAAGGCGTCCCGTCATCGCTCTGGAAGCGGACGGTGAAGGTGAAATCGTCGACCCCGGTCGAGTCTGTCGGCTCGGCCTCGAGGACCTTCAGGCAGCGATACCCGTTCAGCGTGCAGCCGTTCCGGAACAGACCGGCGCCGTCCGCCGGATCGGTGTCTGGGTTCTTGGAGGACAGTTCGTCATAGGAGCCGCCGTAGAGCGCCGCGGCCCGCTCGTACTCCCCGTTGTGTAGCAACGAGAAGAACTCCATCATCAACTGGCGGGCGGCGTCTTCGTCCGCGGGAGCCGGAGGGGCGGAGGTACAGGCGCCCGCGACGATGGCGGCCGTGAATAGAAGCGCGAACAACCTCGATCTTCGCATGGAAGACCTCCTCCTGGAGCCCGGCCGCCCTCGGGCCGGGAAACCCTCTCAACATTGTAGGGTGAGATTCGATTCTGGAGACAGGGAAGGTCGCCGAGGCATCGCCGAAGTCTCCAACACGCACCGAGCACCCCGTACGTGTTGGACATGCCATGCAAGGACATGGGGGGACGAAGGGGGCCGCCTCTAAGGGGATCGACGCGCCTCGGGTCTGGGCGTCACGGTGTCGGGGAGTGCGTGGGCGTCGGGGTGGAGGTCGAAGTCGCTGTTGGTGTGGGCGTATGGGTGGGCGTGAACGTCGGCGTCGGCGTGGAAGTTGGCGTTGCCGTGGGGGCGGGAAGGTTCAGGCGGAGATGGAGCACGTCGGAGGCCTTGCCGCCGGCCTTGTTGCGGACCGTAAGGCGCAGCGTGATCGGCCCATTTGGGTAGCCCTGCGGATCCCAGTCCATCAGGTGGCCGGGCTGCCGGACGGGCTCTTCGCCGCGGCCGATATCGGGCCAGGAGCCAGGATCGTCGCCGATCCCGGCCTCGATGATCCAATCCTGAAAGTCGATCGGCGAGTCGGCCTGGCCGAAGAGGGCGATTGGGCTGGTCGAGAGCACGGTCCCCTCCGGCGGACCCGTAAAGCCGACGACCGGGCGGGGGGTGTCTTCCGTGCAGACGTCCTGCGGGACGAAGAAGACCTTTTCGTCTTCGAAGCCGTGCTCTTCCGCCCAGCGCTTCCCCTGTTCATCCTCCTCGAGCCACTTGCGGGCCCAGGGATCGGAGACATCCAAGCCGAACTTCTGCGTGGCGTAGTCGGCGCAGGCGCTCGAGGCCAGGAGCAGGCTAAAAGAGTCGACCCACGGCTTTTGCCAGAGGTCTTTCTCCTTCGAGAGAGGCGGCTGATCCTCTGCGAAGAACTCGATGCGCTGGGCCGGGCACCATTCGGAGGGCTCGGCGCCTGACACGGCGCATACGACGCGTTCGATGATCCCCGGTGGGCGAGAGAAGCCGCTTGGGCCGCCGGGAGCGACGATCGGGATGGCTCCCTGCATGACCTGATTCCAGATCGGACCAGCGCCGGCGACGCCCGAGATGTCATCCATCGGGGTGTAGTCGGCGTTGCCGATCCACACGCCGACCGCCAGGTCGGGGGTATATCCCAGCGTCCAGTTGTCACGGAAATCGTTGGTCGTGCCGGTCTTGACGGCCGCGTCGAAGGGGAGGCGCAGGATCGAGTTGGGGCCAAACGCCGGCGTGCGGGCGCCGTTGTCGGCCAGGATCGAGGTGATCAGGTACGCGTGTTCGGGGCTGACGACCGGGTCGTCGGCCGGCGGCTCGTATTCGAAGATGACCTCGCCGCGCGAGTCCTCGATGCGGGTGATCCCCACAGGAGGCACGCGGCCCCCGTTGTTGGCGAACACGGCGTACGCGCCGGTGAGTTCGAGCAAAGAGACATCGCCGCCGCCGAGAGTCAAGGCCAAGCCGTAGTCGTCCCGGTCGAGCGTCGTGATTCCGAGACGGCGGGCGAACGACACCAGGCCGTCTTCCAGAGGGGTCTCGGGGTTGTCATAGATCCCGACGAAGTCGAGCGTCTTGACGGCCGGGATGTTGTAGGAGGATCCCAGAGCGGTCCTCGCCGTCACCGGCCCGTGGAACTTGCGGTCGTAGTTGACCGGCTTGTACGGCTCGCGCGGGTCATTCGGATTCCCGGATGGCGGGAATTCCGACGGGACATCCCAGATCAACGTCGCCGGGGTCCATCCCTTTTCAAACGCGGCGGCATAGGTCAGAGGCTTGATCGACGATCCCGGCTGGCGCGGGGCGACCGCCATGTTGACCTGTCCATCGATCGCCTCGTTGTAGAAATCGGCCGACCCGACCATCGCCAGGATCTCGCCGGTCGCGGGCCGGATGGCCACCAACGCGCCGTTGCTGGCGTTGTGCTCGGCCAGGGCGGAGACATGCGTGCGCACCGCTTCCTCGGCCAGGTCCTGGATCTCCGGATCGAGGGACGTATGCACCGTGAAGCCGGAGCGGTAGATCGTCTGGGGATCGAAGCGCCGTTCGAGTTCCTCCCGGATAAACTGCACCCAGTGGGGATCGCGGATGGCGATGTCGGGCTCGGGGAAGGTGAAATTCTCGATTCCGGCTGCGGCGGCGCCGGCCGCTTCCGGCGTCACGCAGACCGGCTCAGGCGCATTCGACACGGCGATGCAGCCCTGCTGGTCCGAGGTGATCGCCATCAATCCGAGGATCTGGCGGTGCCGGAGCAGGGTCGCCTCGCGGTTGGAGTAGATATCGTAGACCGACGGCGCCTGGATCAGGCCCGCCAGGAACGAGGCCTGGCTCAGGGTCAACCGATCGGCGGTGGTGTCGAAGTACGTCTCGGCGGCGGCCTCGATCCCGTACGCCAGGTTGCCGAAGTAGACCTGATTCAGGTAAAGCTCGAGGATCTCGTCCTTGCTGTACCGCCGCGTGATCTCGGCCGCCAGGAGGATTTCGCGGATCTTGCGCAGTGCCGAGCGCTCTGACGCTTCCTCCCGCGTGAACAGCAGGTTGCGGGCAATCTGCTGCGTGATGGTCGAAGCACCCGGGCCCTCACCGCTCGATACAAGGTTCTCCCACACGGCCCGGGCGATCGCCAGAGGGTCGAAGCCCGGGTGACTGTAGAACTGGGAGTCCTCGGTTGAGATGACGGCCGCCAGGATGTACGGCGACATCTCATCGATCGGTGTATACGTGCGCCGACCGGCCTGGGGATCGAGGATCTCGTACAACAGGTTTCCGTCACGATCGAGGATGCGGGTTGTCTCAAACTGTGCGGCGTGGGACTGCAGATCCTCGACGGAGGGGAGCGTCGCGGCGAGAGAGAAGTACTGGAAGACGGCAACGCTGAGTCCCAGGATCACCACGGCCGCCAAGAGGAAGACGGCGATGATCGCCATGCGCAGCAGGCATCCACCGCCGCCGGTGGGCATGCTCCGGCGACGTGGCCGCCGCGGCGGAGGGACGAACGCCGCCGGCGTGACCTTGGTTGCGCCAACGTCACGCGCGGTCACCCGCTGGGGAAGGGCGGTCGGTCCCAGGGGATCGGGGATCGTGGGGGACGCGTCGGGAGTCTCGGCTCCAGGGCCGAAGGGCTTCTGGGGGGCGTCCGCCGGCAGCGGCTCTTCAGGGTCCATCCTGCCTGGCATGCTATCACCGCTCCCTGGACGAGGGTAGTCCCCGCCGGGAAGGCTCACTGGACACTCATCCTTGCGTCGCCGAGGGGAAGCCACAGGGCCTGGTGGGAGGCGCGAGCCGATGGCGGTGGAGGAAAGAAAGAAGCGCGTGCGCCGGAGCCGCCTGTCAGGCCGGCGGGCGCGACTGAACCAAGACGACCCACCGCCCTTTCATGACGGTCTTTTCGTCCTGGTTGACGACATCGAATGTCAGGCCGACAGAGCCGCCCCCGAGGCGCGGCAGCGGCTTCACGTCGTCGATCTCGAGGACCGCGTGGATCGTGTCGCCCAGGTAGATCGGAAGACTGAACTTCCACTCGGAGATCTCGCGGAAGGCGAGGACCGTTCCCTCCAGGATCCCAGTGCGGACGGCCAGGCCAGAGGCGATCGAGAGCCCCAGCAGACCGTGGGCGACGCGCTGGCCGAAGGCCGATGATCGGGCGTAGACGTCGTCGGTGTGAATTGAATTGAAGTCGCCGGAGAGCCCGGCGAAGGCCACGACGTCGGCCTCCGTGACGGTGCGGGCAGGGGTTCGGATCTTCTGACCGAGCTCGAACTCCTCGAAATACTTGCCGACGGGGAGGACAGGAATGGCGTCCATGCAGGTTCCTCCGGGGCGGCCATTCTAGCACGGGCAAAACCTCCTTCTTTCGCACCGCCCGCAGGGAGTGGCTGCCGCTTGGCCCGGCGCGCCAGTCCCCGTAGAATCGCAGCGTGTCCTTGGAGCCGATCCCCCTTGCCGGCCCCGTTGTCCTGCGCATCGCCGCCGACGCCCTGCGCGGGCCGACCGATTACGCCGACGACCACATCTGGGAACTTGTCAGCGGCGGCGAACCTCCGGCGTTGGCGATGGAGACCGCCTTCGGGCGGCGCGCCGTCGGTCTGCGAGTCTTCCCCAGCTTCGGGATCGGCGGGCCGATCGCATCCGACCCGCAGGTCTTCGCCAGACCGCCGCTCCTGGAGGCGATTCTTCCGTCCTACATGAGGCTTAGCTTCTCGCCATTGGCCGGGCTGGACGTCGTGGCAGAGGTCAGGGTGCAGGATTCACAAACCCTCTCTGGCCGCCTGACCCTGGTCAACACGACGGATCACTTCCGGCCGGTCCGTCTTGGGCTGCACGGACAACTGCGCCCGCTTCCGGGAGGCCAAGGGATGTTGCCCCGATCGTTCTCCGGGGTGACGACTCTGGCCGGGAGGAGCGCCGATCTCGAGCCGGTGGTCTTCCTTTCGGGTGGCGCCATTGAAGATCCGGGGGCAACCTCGGCCCTGATCGTCCGCGCCGATCTGGCCCCGGGAGCCCACCGCTCCTTCACTTGGGCCGAAGCCGCCCTTCGAAGCGGAGAGGAGTCCTTTGCCCAGGCGAAGGAAGCCGCCGCAAGGCCATGGGACTCGGAGGTCGCCCGGTTGGAGCGGCTGCATGGGCGCTGGGTCGAGGTGCAAAGCGGGAACCCCGAGTGGGATTCGGCCTTCCACTTTGCGCAGCAGAGTGCCCTGAATGCCCTTGTTGGCCCGGGGATCCTCACGCCGCTGCGAAGCCTGGTCTTGGAGAGGACGCCCGAACGCGGCTACTCGGTCAGTGGGGATGGACGCGACTATGACGAGAGCTGGGTCGGGCCTTCGGCGCTGGAAGCCTACTTCATCGTCCGGCAGCTTCTGCCTGCGGCGCCGGATGTGGGGGCAGAGGTCTTGCGCGGTTTCTGGAACGCCCAGACGGCCGATGGCGCGATCGATGCCCGTCCGGGTCCGGCTGGCCAACGGGCCCGCACCCTGTGCCCGCCGATCCTTGCGACCTTGACGCTTCGGGTTCATGACGTTTTGCAGGACGACGCTTTCCTCGCCGAAGGGTTCCGCGCCCTGTGGCCGTTCTTCCGCGTGTGGTTCTCGCCTCCGCACGACCGCGACGGAGATGGATGGCCGGAGTGGGATCATGCCGCCCATCCCCCGTGGCCATTGAGGTGGAGCCCGGACGGCGAGACCCCCTGGATCGACACGACGGTCGTCGAGGATCCGGCGCTGCTCGCGCTCCTGTACCGGGAAGCTGCCTCTCTTGAGGAGATCGCCCGGCGGCTCGGTCGAGGCGAGATCGCCCAGGAACTCGTCCGCCGGCGCGGTCAACTGCGTGCGCTCCTGCCACGGGCCTGGTCCGAAGAGCGAGGGAGCTTTGTCCGGATCGAACGCGAGACTCACCGCACCAGCGCATACGAGGTCGCCGCCCAGGGAACGGGTCCGGGCAACGAAAAGGGTAGCGGGCGGCTGCGCGAGGCGAGCCGCTTGTCGGTCCACATCCAAGCCGCTTCCGGCGACATCGAACAAGCGCGGGTGCGGATCCGCGGTCGGCTGGAATCGGGAAGGATCCGGGTGGAGACGCTCAACGCCCGTCGCTTCCGCCGATTCCTGAACGAGGGCTCGGCTACGACCGATCTGGTCTTCGCCGCAGTCGAGACGGTCGAAGTACGCGGGATCCCTCCGGATGCCGCATGGACCCTCGCGACACTCGATCTCGATCAAGAGGATCTCACCCTCCTGTTGCCGTTGTGGGCGGGCATGGTCGAGCCGGAGCAGGCGAGACGGATCGTGGAGACGATGATGCGTTCCGATCGCTACCTCGCTCCGGGGGGGTTGCGCCTGAGTCCGCTCCACGAGCCGGGGTCGAACGGCTCGCCGGACCCCCGGTCCGACGTGATCTCGGTAATGCTGAATACGCTGATGATCGAGGCGCTCGTGCGCTACGGGTACCGCCGGGAGGCGGCTGATGTGCTCGACCGGCTGATGACGACTATCGTCGCGGGTCTCCGAGAGGCTCAGGCGATTCGGCACTCGTATGATGCGGCGCGGCGCACAGGCCTGGGCCCGCGCCACCACGCCGCTGGCCTCCCGCCGCTCTCCGGATTCCTCGACGTCCTGGGCGTGAGCCTGCGGTCTCCAACCTCCCTGGAGGTCGCCGGCGAATCGCATCTTGGAGAAAAGGTGAACTTGCGCTGGCGTGGTCTGGAAGTTGAGCGTGAGCCAGCGGCGTGCCTGGTGACCTTCCCGTCGGGTGTCACAGCGCGTGTCCGCGGGGCCGAGCCGATGCTCGTGGAGACGGTCGAGGGTTCGGGCCATGAGAGCGAGTCGAAGGTTTCAACAGGATAGGGTTCCCCCAGGCCGGCCAGCTCGATCCGCAAATGGGGTATACATAGTCCGGAGCGCGGCGCGCGACACGGGTCCGACAGGCAGGTGACCATGCTCATCGAGTCAGTCATGAAGCGGGAAGTAGTCTCGATCGGCCATCAGGGTCGTCTCCAGGAAGCGATCGATCTGCTCATTGGGAATCGGATCGGGATACTGCCGGTCGTGAATGCCGAGGGGGTCTTGATCGGCATCGTCCGCCTGCGCGATCTACTGGAGCTGGTCCTCCCGGCGTTTGTCGCCATGGTCGAGGACTACGACTTCGTCCAGGACTTTGGCCGGTTGGAAATGGGGAAGATCCCGGAGGAAGTCCGTGCCGCGCCGGTGCGAGACATCATGGCGGAGCCGCTCGCCGTCGAGGTCGGCTCCGGCCTGCTACGGGCCCACGCCTTCATGCGGCAGCACAACTTGCACGACCTCCCCGTCGTCAACGGGGAAGGGCGTCTGGTGGGGCTGGCCTCGTGGGTCGATGTCGGCGTGGGCTTCCTGAAGTCGGCGAGTGAGCCGCAGAGCGGGGCGTCCTAGTGGCATTGATCGTCTCGTCGGTTGTCTTCGTGGTCGCCATCGGCCTGATCCTCAGCGAAAGGCTCGACCGAGCGATCGTGGGCTTCGCTGGCGCGGCGGCGATGGTCATAGCCGGGAAGGTTCTCGGTTTCTACAACGAGGACCTGGCGATCGAATCCCTCGATTTTGAGACACTCGGGCTTCTCTTGGGGATGATGCTGCTGGTCGCCTTGCTCAAGCCCACCGGGTTCTTCGAGTACGTGGCGACAATGGCGGCCTGGCGCTCCAAGGGCAATCCCGTCCTGTTGCTGGTCTTCCTGGGTCTGGTGACGACGGTGGTCTCGATGTTCCTCGACAACGTGACCACCGTAGTGTTGGTCGCACCCCTGATGATCTTGATCAGCGAGATCCTCGGTATTTCCCCCATCCCGTTCTTGATCGCCATCGCCCTCCTCTCGGACACCGGAGGGGTGGCGACCTTGATCGGCGATCCACCCAACATACTGATTGGCTCGGCCGCCGGTTTGACCTTCAACGACTTCCTGACTCACGCACTCCCGGTGGTGATCGTGGCGTGGGCGGCGGCGTTGGGCCTGCTCCTCTGGCTCTTCCGGCGCGAACTGGCCAATCGACCGAAGGATCCGACCGTGCTCGAGCGACTGGACCCGCAGGAAGCCTTGCGGGACCGGAGGACCGCCGTCAAGGTCTTGGCCGTCTTGGGACTGGCTGTGATGCTCTTCTTCCTGCAGGACATCCTCCAAGCGAGCTCATCCTTGATCGCCCTTTCCGCAGCCGGTCTCGCTCTGCTGTGGGTCCGGCCGTCGATCACGGAAACGCTTGAATCCGTCGAGTGGTCCGTCCTGGTCTTCTTTGGCGGTCTGTTCGTCATGGTCGGGGGCCTCGAGGCGGCCGGCGTTCTGGACCTGGTGGGCGAAACCGTAGCCGGGTTGGCGGGAGGGCAGCCGATCCTGGCGGCCATCGGATTGATGTGGTTTGTGGCGATCCTCTCCGCCCTGGTGGACAACGTCCCGGTGACCGTGGCCATGATTCCCGTGATCCAGAGACTGGGTCTGGCCGGAGCCAGCGTGAACCCGCTGTGGTGGGCCCTCGCGTTCGGCGCCGGCTTCGGAGGGAACGGGACGATCATCGGATCGACGGCGAACGTCGTCGTTGTCGAAGCCTCCCGCCGCACCCAGGAGCCGATCAAGTCGCCGCTCTGGAATCGACGCGGCCTCCCGGTGATGATCGTCACCCTGGCGATCGCCAGCCTGGCGATGGCGGTGGCCTACCCGTGGTTTGCGCGCTGAGCGCTGGCCGACCCTCATGACCGAACTCCTGCAGACCGAGACCCTGATCCTGGAGCTGCTCCTGATCGTTTCGGTCGTCGCCCTGGCGGTCCGCCGCTTCCGGATCCCCTACACGGTGGCGCTCGTCCTGGCCGGCGTGGCGCTATCGTTCCGATCCCCGATCCGGATGAACCTGACGTCCGAACTGATTCTCTTCCTGCTGATTCCTCCGCTGGTCTTCGAGGCGGCGTTCCATCTCAACCTCGACAAGCTGCGCAAGAATCTGTGGACGATCTTTGTCCTGGCGGTACCCGGCGTCATCCTGACGATGTTGATCGTCGGGGGGGTCGTCCACTACGGCGGCGGCCTGGCGCTGGGAAGCGCGCTGGTGTTCGGGGCGCTCATCGCCGCGACCGACCCGGTCTCGGTTGTGGCGATCTTCCGCCGGCTCGGCGCCCCCAAGCGCCTCGAGGTCATGCTGGAAGGGGAGAGCCTGTTCAACGACGGGACGGCGATCGTTCTTTTCCAGCTGGCCCTGGTGGCCCTACTGACCGGGGAAGTGAGCTTGATCGACGGCCTATTCGATTTCATCATCGTGGCCGGCGGAGGTGTGATCGTCGGGCTGGCGCTGGGGTGGGTCGTCTCCCGGCTAATCGGTGCGATCGACGACTACCTGGTCGAGACGACGCTGACGACCGTGCTGGCGTTCGGGACCTATCTGGTCGCCGAGCAACTACACGTCAGCGGCGTGTTGGCCGTTGTCGGCGCCGGATTGGTGAACGGCAACCTGGCGTCACGCGAAATGTCGCCGACGACCCGGATCGTGGTCCTCAACTTCTGGGAGTATGTCGCCTTCCTGGCGAACTCGATCGTCTTCCTGATGATCGGACTCGAGATCGATATCCCGGGCCTGATCGGCAACTGGGGCCTGATCCTGTGGGCCATCGGCGGGGTCCTGATCAGCCGGGCGGTCGGGATCTATGGGCTCTCGCGCCTCGGGCGGGCGATCCCTGAACGCTGGCGCCATGTGATGTTCTGGGGCGGGTTGCGCGGCGCGATCGCCCTGGCGTTGGCGTTGAGCCTGCCCGGCACCTTTGGGGCCGACCGGCAAGTGGTGCTGGTCATGACCTTCGGTGTCGTGCTGTTCACGCTCGTCGGCCAGGGTCTTTCGATGGAATGGCTCGTTCGGCGTCTGAAGCTCATCGAGCGAACCGAGGATGAGATCGAGTATGAGCGCCGGCATGCCCGCGCCCTGGCGGTCCGGGCGAGCTACAAGCACCTCGAAGGTCTGCATGATGACGGCCTGGTCTCGTCTCACAGTTGGGAGCGCATCCGAAGGATCCTTGGGCGTCGCATTGAAGCCCTGACGGGCGCCGTGAAGGACGTCATTGAAGATGCGCCCGACGTGGAGGCCGAAGAACTCGAGACGGCACGTCGCGAGGGACTGCGGGCGCAGCGCTCGAGTCTGGCCAATCTCGTTCGGGATGGCGTGATCTCGGATGAGACCTATGAGGAACTTGTGGCCGAGGTCGACGTGGCCCTCGAGGCCGGCGCAGCCATGTGGTCGTCCATGATCTGGGAGCGGCGAGAGGTCGTTCCGGTGCGCCATCTGGTGGCGGCTGTCGTCCAGGCCCGAGATCTCGAATCGGCCACGAGCGCGCTGGCGGCGCGCGGCATCACGGCCACGCACATGCGGAGCACGGGGGGCTTCCTGCGCCGCCCGAATCACGTCCTTCTACTCGGTGTGCCGGACGGGAAGCTGTCGGCCGCAGTCGAATCACTCCGAAGCGTTTGTCGCGAGCGCTTCGAATTCAGCCCGGCACCCTTCGGACCGAATGGGGCGTCATCGCAAGTGCGGGTCGGTGGAGCGACGGTCTTCGCGTTCGATGTCGAACGCTATGAGGAGCTGATCCCTTGAAGATGATCCTGGCGGTGATGCACGATGACGATGCCGAGAAGGCGTTGCCGATGCTCGTCGAGCGGAAGATCGGGGTTACCCGATTGGCGACGACCGGCGGTTTCCTGCGCCGCGGGAACACGACCCTGATGATCGGGCTGGCGGATGATCGCGTCGACGAAGCGCTGGATACCCTGCGGGCCTCGCTCGCCGAGTCGGATGCAGAGGATCATAGCCGGGTGACGGTCTTCGTGCTCCCGGTCGCCCATTTCGAGCAGATCTAGCGGAAACTCGGCCGGCGGCCCCCGGCGGGCGCCAGCCCGCTGGAGCGGCCGCGACCTCGACCTACTCCTCGAAGGACTCCACCTGGTACACCAAGACTTCGGCATCCCCGGTGCGCCAGGCGCTCCGCGGCAACCCGGCCTTGTCCGCCAACATGTCGAGGAAGACCTCGGGGTCTTCGATCTTCTCCCAGACTTGGGGAAGGAAAGTTGCTCGCTGGCGGCCCTGCTGGAGGATGACCCCGTCGATTCCCGGGTGGAGCGCCGAGGGGATCTGGTCGAGCGGGCCAGCGAGGGGGGCGGCCGGGGTCAGCCGGGAGATCTCGATCGCGATCTGGCCGAGCTCGTCGGGTGAGACCGGCGCGAAGCGCGGGTCCTCCCGCGCTGCGGCGTACGCATGTTGCCAGACGTCCTCGACCAGGGGAAGCAGTGGCTCGAGCCCGCCGATGCAGCCGCGGAGTGCGCCCTGGCGGGTCAGGGTGACGAACGAGCACCCGGCCTCCTGAAGGGAGGCGGAGAAGGCGCCCGGATCGATGGGGGGAAGCGGTTGTCGCTCGGCGGCCAGTCCAACGGCCCGTCGCGCCAGGCTCAGCAAGGCGGATCGTTCGCTGGGACTCAGGGAGCCGGCCACTGCGCGGGCCTCATGGGCCGAGCTGCCGGTAGCTCCGATTGAAGTAGAGCAGCGGAGCGGCGTCGCCAGTGACCTCGCCGCCGAGGACCTCGCCGATGAAGATTGTGTGGGTTCCAGCCCCAAAGGATTCGGCGACCCGGCAGTCCAGATAGGCCAGCCCGTCGTCGAGGATCGGAGATCCGCCGGCCGATAGGCGGTAGGGCATCCCGTCGAAGCGCGCCCGACTGTCGGGGATTCCCCCGGCGAATCGCTCGGCGATGGATTGCTGCCCCACGTGTAGCAAGACTACGGCAAACCGACCGGTGTCACTCACCATCTGGTGCGTGCGAGAGCCCTTCTCTAGAGAGATCAGGATGAGTGGAGGATCGAGCGACAGGGAGGTGAAGGAGCTGACGGTCATCCCGTGGGGTCCGTCTCCACCCTGGACGGTGACGAGCGTCACGCCAGTGGCCCATTGCCGCATCAGCTCCCGAAGAAGATCGCCGTCAACTGGCATCGCCTATCGACCAACGTCATCTTACCGTGCGGCGCGAAGGAGCGTCAAGGAGGCCGAACCGGGACCGGCTCGTCGCCATGGTGGCGAGACGGTCCATTCCCAAACAGCACGTCGAGAATGACGTCGTAGAAGTCCGTCAGGCGCCGGAGGCGTGGCGCGAGTTCGGCCCGCAGATCGGCCGGACCGATCAAGATGCCGGGGACAGGGTTGCGGGTATGACCGCGATCGGAGAGGTCCTCCAGGTTGCCGTGGTCGGAGGTGATCAGGGCCAAGTCTGGGCCGTCGCGCCAGGCCTCCAGGAATCCGCCGAGGACCTCATCCAGATGCTCGACGAGCTCGACCGCCTGGGCCATCTTGGAACGATGCCCGGCGACGTCGCTGGGCCAGAAGTCGAACCACGACAGGTCGAACTGGCGGGCGAGGTCGGCCATCTTCCCGCCCGATTCGGCGCGCGCATAGATCGGCACTGGAGGAAAGCCGGGTTGCTCCGACCAGCCCTTCCCGGTGAAGTCGGCCGACAAGGCGACGCCCTCTTGGATGTCGGTCGCCGTGCGGAGCGGAAGCCCGGCGGCGTCGAGCGCCAAAGGAATCGACGAATACAGGCGGCGGCCGCTCTCGATCATTTCGAAGTACCTCGGCGGATAGGCGTTGAGCAGGCCTGCCGTGCCGCCGCGGCGGACAACCTCGGTGAACAGGTTGCCCTCCCGCAGGATCCCGGCGATCGGCGGGTTGGGCTTGGGCCCATAGTGCCCGCCGATCTCCTGCGGGACGTTCCGGCCGGTCAGGAGCGCAGCCTGCCCGGAGGCCGACTGGGGATCGCCGGGCATCTCGAGGCAGGCGTCGATCGAGACCAGTGTCGCCTGCGGCCCTACACACGGGGCGCTGGCCTGCAGGAGCGGTTGTCCTCCCAGGGCCTCACGGATGTGACGCGTTCGCGCGACGGAAAACGGGTTCCGTTCCGGATCGGCGACGCCCAGCCCTACGCCGTCGAGGAAGAGGACAAACACTCGCCGTTTCACGGCCTGCGAGTCCACCAGAACCATCCCGAGGGTCTGCCCTCAAACTCACCGCGCTGAAGGGCATCGAGCTCGAAAGCGGGCTCGCACGCGGCCCGGACGTCGTCCTCGGCCGGCCAACCGCCTTCCGGATCGATGAAGGCGTACAGAAGCAAGGTCCCGCCAGGCTGCACCAGGCGGGCGACCTCGCGCCCGTAGCTGGATCGATCTGCGGCACCCAGGCTGTGGAAGCATCCGATGTCGAGGGCCAGGTCGAAGGGACCACCAATGTCCCCCAGGTGGGTGACGCTCCGGTGCAGAAACCGGATGTCCGCGCCGGCCGCTCGGGCCTTGCGCCGGGCTGTGGCGAGAGCCCTTGAGGAGAAGTCGACGGCCGTGACCTGCCACCCGGCGGCGGCCAGGGTGATCGCGTTCGTGCCGGTCCCGCATCCGAGATCGATCGCACGGCCTGGGGCGCGATCCGCCAGGTAGGAGAGGACTTCCGGCGGCGTGATGCCGCTATCCCATGCTGGACGGCCTTTCCAGTATTTCCATTCAAATCGGAGGCGTCGCCTCAAGGGGACCCCAGGCTGTCTCGAACGGCCTCGGGATCGAGCGCGCCGACCGAGCGCCATAGCTCGGTCCCGTCGGGGCCGAGCAGGACAAACGTCGGCGTGTACTGGAATCGGTAGGCCTCCGCCAGCGGGCGCGTGGCGGGATGTTGGACGTTGAGTCGGATGACCTTCATCTTGCCCTCGTACTCAAGCTCGACTCCGTCCACGACGGGTCTGACCGCCATGCAGCCGAGTCAGAAGGGGCTCTGGAATTCAAGCAGGACTGGGGTGCCCTTGCCGATTTCGGCCCGGACGGCGTCGGTCGTATCGGCCGTCCCCTGGCCGGGGCGGAGCAGGCCATAGGCAAGCGCCAGACCGAGGGTCAGGGCGCCCAGGGCCAGGAAGTCGCCGGACTTGATGCCATCGCGGAACAGGATGGCCGCCAGCAGAGCCAGCGCGCCAATGCCGGCGAGGAGGAAGGAGTACTGGTTGACCACGGACGCCATGGCATGACGATTCTATCATTCACGAGGTTGCCTCGGCGCGTGAGGGTCGCTCGTCGCGAACCGAATCCTTTGACAGCCCTCCTCTCATCCCTTAGAATTCGACCCACGACACCCCGCGGGAGGCTCATCAACCGATGAAGGAATACGCGACCGATCATCTCCGGAATGTCGCGCTGGTTTCGCATGGCGGCGCGGGCAAGACATCGCTGGTCGAGGCTGCGCTCTTTGCCACCGGAGTGACGACCCGCATGGGAAAGGTCGAGGAGGGAAACACCGCCTCCGACTTCGAGGAAGAGGAAGTCCGCCGCAAGCTCTCCCTCTCTACCGCTGTCGTCCCGCTCGAGCACACCGACACCAAGATCAACCTGCTCGACACGCCCGGCTACACCGACTTTGTCGGCGAGGTGATCTCCGCCCTGCGTGTCGTGGAAGGCGCGGTCGTCTTGATCGACGCCGTCTCCGGGGTCGAAGTTGGGACGGAGGTGGTCTGGGGGTACTGCGACCAGCTCTCTTTGCCTCGCTTCGTCGTCATCAGCAAGATGGATCGCGACAACGCCAGCTTCGCCAGGGCCTTGGAGTCCGTCCGCAGCCTTTCCAGCGAGACGGCATTCGTTCCGGTCCAGCTCCCGGTGGGCGAGAAGGCCGGCTTCAAGGGCGCCCTCGACCTGCTGACGATGAAGGTCCGCCTCGGCGACGGCAAGGAGATTGGCGAGGTCCCGGAGGACCTGCGCTCGGAGGCCGAAGACGCCCGGATCGTCGTGGTCGAAGCGGCCGCCGAGGGCGATGACTCCCTGCTCGAGAAGTACCTTGGCGGGGAGGAGCTCTCGGCCGAAGAGATCGCCAAGGGCTTTCGTCAGGCCGTCCGGTCGGGCCGTGTGGTGCCGGTCTTCGTCGCCGCCGGGACCGCCGGGATCGGTGCGCTACCGCTGCTGGACTCCATCATCGAATGGTTTCCGTCACCGGGCGAGGCGCCCCCGGTCCGTGGCGAGGGACCCTCGGGGGAAGTGGAACTTACCGGGTCCGACGCCGGACCGTTGGCCGTGTACGTTTGGAAGACGACGGCCGACCCCTTCGTGGGGAAGCTGACCTACCTGCGCGTCTTTTCTGGGAGCCTCGCCTCGGATAGCCGCTTGTGGAACCACACCAAGGGAGCCGAAGAGCGGCTCGGCAACTTGCATGTGATGCGCGGCAAGGAACAGATTCCGGTCCAGAAGCTGCATGCGGGCGACATCGGAACCGTGGCCAAGCTGGCGGCCGCCGGGACCGGAGACACGCTGGGCGATAAGGCGCAGCGGATCCTCGTCCCCGTGCCCGAGTACCCGAACGCCTTGTACGCCGTGGCCGTGCTCCCCAAGACCCAGGCCGACTCGACCAAGATGGGGGCCTCGCTGACGCGCCTGTGCGAAGAAGACCCAACCCTCTCCTGGCACCAGGAGGCCAGCACCAACCAGACGATCCTCCAGGGGATGGGCGATCAGCATATCGATGTCGCCATCCGCAAGGCCGAGAACAAGTTCCAGGTCGGGTTGCAGACCGAGACGCCGCGCGTCTCGTATCGGGAAACCATCACCCGAAGCGGTGAGGCCGCCCACCGCCACAAGAAGCAGACCGGCGGCGCCGGGCAGTTCGCCGAAGTCCACATGCGGATCGAGCCGAACCCCGAAGAGGACTTCGAGTTCGTGAACGAGGTCTTCGGCGGCGCGATCTCCAACAGCTTCATGCCGGCCATCGAAAAAGGCGTACGCGGCGTCCTCAAGGGCGGCGTCATCGCCGGCTACCCGGTCGAGAACGTGAGGGTGGCGGTCACCGATGGCAAGGAGCACCCGGTCGACTCCAAGGCGGTCGCTTTTGAGACCGCCGGACGGGAGGCCTTCAAGGCGGCCTTTCGCGACGCCGGCCCGGTCCTGCTCGAGCCGATCATGGACGTCCGGGTGACGGTCCCCGAAGAGCACATGGGCGATGTCCTCGGCGACCTGAACACGCGGCGGGCGCGGGTTCAGGGGATGGAGACCGAGCGCGGCCGGAGCATCGTTACGGCGAAGGTGCCGCATGCCGAGATGCTGCGCTACACGAGCGAGCTCCGTTCGGTAACGGGCGGGCGGGGCGTCTTCACGATGTCGTTCTCCAACTACGAGGTCGTCCCGGCGCATGTAGCGGAAGGGATCATCGCTGCCCGCAAGAAGGACGCCGGCAAGGAAGAGGACGAGGAGTGAGCCTCAAGCTTCCTGCGGCCTTGACGATCGCAGGAAGTCGGATCTGGTGAGCGAGACCTGGCGGCCGATTCGTTTCATCGGCGCGGAGGTCGCCGTCTTCCATCGCCGTCCCCCGGCCCAGAGCAAGAAGCCCGGCCCTCCCGATTCGTTCGAATGGGAGGGCCGAACGTTCACCGTCCAGGAAGTGATCTCGGTTTGGGCCCGCTATGAGCGGCGCGGGCGGATGGCGGCGAACATGAAGCCGGCCCACATCGAAACCGCCATCCGCCGCGGCTCGTGGGGGGTGGGGCGGTTCTACTTCAGGGTTCGAACGAGCGAAGGCGTCTACGACCTGTACTACGATCGCGCCCCAGACTCCGCCGGCGACCGGGCCGGCCATTGGTTTCTGTGGCGTGAGATGGAACGAGTGGTGGACTCTTCCCTCGACGACGCGGGGACGTGAGACCCCGGGGACCAGCCTCTAGCCGATCCGTAGGACCCCGAACGCCCGCGGTGCCCCGTACGCGATCCAGAACCCGACCAGGGCGTAGCGCAGGTAGCGGAACATCTCCCCCTCGGGGAAGACCGCGGCCAGGCCCATGAACAGGGCAAGGACCCCCAGGACTCCCACTACGAAGCGCGTCACCTTCCGCCATCCGTCCCCACGGCGTGCGTCGAAGCGGCCCCAGGCGTCGAGGAGAACGGCGCCGAGGGCGAAGCCGAACAAGGCCCCGGCCGCGCCGATCAGCCCGCTGGGGGAAAGCGCCTCGAACCCTTCCGCATCTGGAACGGCCCGCAGGTAGTTCTCGATCCATTCCGCCGGCACGGTTCGGTCCATCACGGCTTGATAGACAAGCCCTCCGATCACCACCAGGCTGATCGATCCCACGCCGGCGGCGATCAAGCGGACCGCGAGTTGTTGGCGCCGGAGCCATTGCGCCACGGGAGCCTCGACGAGGAGGTAGACCAGGAGCACAATCCCTCCGACCACCCAGCCGGCCAGGACGTCGGCAGCGAAATGGACCCCCAGGTAGGGCCGAGAGAGCGAGATCCCCAGGATCAAGACGATC
This sequence comes from Anaerolineales bacterium, assembly GCA_035471625.1. Classification (GTDB taxonomy): domain Bacteria; phylum Chloroflexota; class Anaerolineae; order Anaerolineales; family E44-bin32; genus DATEVL01. The sequence continues at coordinate 31,499 of DATIPT010000037.1, read as the reverse complement.
GCCAGGACTGTCGCCCACCAGCGGCGGAGACGATACGCGAGATATCCCCAGACCGCCACGGCGTTCTGGGCGTGACCTGAGGGGAGGCCGAAGGACGATTCTGGCTGTGGGGCCTGAACCGCGGGATCGACCCAGAACGGGCGCGGCAGCCCCAGGGCAAGCTTCAGGGTCGCGTTGAGACTGGAACCGCCCAACAGGAGGACTCCGGTGCGGATGCCAAGCCCGGCGTCATAGCACCACAGAATCGCTGGCATCACCAGCAGGTAGAACATCTCCGTACCGAAGAAGCTGAACGATGCCATCAGGCCGTCGAGCGCACCGCCGGTGGCCGATTGCAGGGCGACGATCCACTCCGTTCCCCAGAGCCATTCATTCATGGAACCCCTCCAGTCTGGGATGTGGCTGTTCGGCCGGGACGCTCACATCATCCGAGGGCAGGAATCGCGCCGAGACCCCAACGGAGACAGCGATCAAGAGCACACTGATCGGGTAGGGCGATGCCGGGTCCACCCGATACATCAAGCCGGCGATCAGGGGACCGACGATGAGTGCGCTGGAGGACACCGTCTCGGCCACACCGAACGAGAGTCCGAGGTTGGCTCGCTCGACGACGTTTTCCATCTGGGCGCTGAGCAGGCTACGGGTGGCGCGAGACGCTCCGCTCAAGAAGTACCCGGCAGCGTACGCCGGCATGGCCAGGCCTTGCCACAACAGGAGATTGGCCCCGGCGACGATTCCTTGCCCGATCATGGAGCCGCGCCGGGCCCGGATCCGGCCCAAGGCCAGGCTGAAGACGACGATCCCCAGTGCGAAAAGCGAGCCGAGCGCGCCGACCTGCGCCACCGGAAGGCCTCGAACCTCGTTCAGGTAGAGAGGCGTCAACGGCCAACTCAGAGTGACGGCGAACAAGACGACAAAGATCACAGCCAGAATCCGGCGGGCTTTCCGATTTCCTGCCAGGGAGCGGAAGCGGGCTTCTCCAGGATGAGACTCAATCGGCTGGGGGCGAAGGAGGAACATCAGGATGGTGGAACCCACGAAGAGGACCGTCGCGACGCCAAACAGAGGTCGGATGCCGGCCTGGGCGGCCAGCAGGCCTCCCAGGAGAGGGCCGATGACGGCACCGGCGTTGAAGGCGGCCGAGATCGTTGTGAGCGCCCGACCCGTGGTCCAGGATCCGCGGGCCGACGCGACGTAGCTCGACATCGGTGCCATGACGAACGATGTTAGATAGTACAGGACCAGGGCACCGACAAAGACCCACAGGCTGGTCGCCAGAGCCATCAGGACGGTCGCCACCGTGCCGAAGATCCAGGCCGTGCCCATCATCGCTTTCCGGCCGAACCGGTCTGCCAGCAGCCCGGCCGGGATATGGGTGACGGTCATCGCCGCGCCGGCCAGGCCAAGGATGAACCCAACCTGCACCGGGTCGGCGCCGAGTTGTGCGAGGTAGACCGGCTGCAGGTAGAAGAAGAGCCCTTCGCCGATTCCCCAGCACAAGAGGGACGCGGCAAGAAGACGAAGATCGCGTGTCATGCTATTGGGCTCGGCGCGCCTCGGTCTTCAATCGCAGATGGTCCGCAGCTCGCGCGGCAGCGACGTCATCGTTTCTCCACCGGCGTTGGTCATGACGAGATTGTCCTCGATCCGGACGCCGCCGAAATCGGGCAGATAGATCCCTGGTTCGACGGTGAACGTCATGCCCGCCTCCAGGACGGCCAGGTTGCCGTCGCGGATGTAGGGCGGTTCGTGGGCCTCCATTCCGATCCCATGTCCGGTTCGATGGAGGAAGAACTCCCCGAAGCCGGCGTCGGCAATCACCTTCCGGGTGGCTTCGTCGACGTCGGCGCCGCTCGCCCCGGGGCGCACGGCGGCGCGACCCGTCGCGTTGGCCTGGTGGACGACCTTGTGGATTTCCTTGGCCCTTTGGTCGGGATTGCCGACGGAGAAGGTCCGGGTGATGTCGGAGATGTAGCCCTCGACCGTCGCACCCCAGTCGATGATCAGCAGATCGCCGGGAGCGGTCGTTCGATCTCCAGGCACCCAGTGCGGGAGCGCGCTGTTCGGTCCGGTGGCGACGATCGGCTGAAATGGGAGCTCGGTCTCAGAGCCTCCTCGGAGCAGCTGCAGCGTGAGCTCGGCGGCGATCTCCTTCTCGGTCATCCCAAGGCGCAGGAGTGGCAGCGTGGACTCGACCGCCGTCTCGGCGATCGCTACGGCCCGCCGCATGGAATCAAGTTCGTCCGGATCCTTGACGATTCGCAACGATTCGAACAAGCCGCTGGCGGCGACGACCTCGGCTGTCGGGGCCGCCCCTTCCAGGAAGCGCAGCTCGTGGACCCGCATCCGGAGGGGTTCGACGCCGATCCGCGCCCCGGCCAGGTCGAGTCGGCGGGCGGCCGCAGCGAAGGCGTCCGGCCAGCGGCCGGGATCCTCCCCGTACGTTTGAGTCTCGAGGGCGATGGATGATCGATCCGCCTTCGACCGCTCGAATTCCGACAGGACGAGCACCGGCTTGTGCCCGTCGCGGATCAGGAGCACGGCGGGGCGTTCCATCAGGTGGAAGCTCAGTCCGGTGAGATAGATGAACGTCGGGCCGGGGATCACGGCGACGGCGTCGAGGCCGTCGGCCTTCATCCGCGTGAGAAGCCGTTCCAACCGCTGGCTCATACGACCTCCTGGGAACAGGCGGATTATAGTGCCGACGAATCCCGGTAGCAGGCGAAACCGCGGGCCAGTCGGGATTGAAGGCTGGGGGAGGGCGGAGGGACGGGGAGACCTACAGCTTCTATGACCAGAGCACTGGAGGCACGTTGGTGCTCACCGCGACGCTCTCGCCAGGAGGCACGATCACCATCCCGAGGATGCGGCTCGGGGACGAGTGCGCCTGTCAGCCGGTGGACGAAGTTTGGCGGCAGAAGGTGTGCCTGGCTGGGGCCCGGCAGGCTGCATGGTATACTCCCGAAATCGCGGGCCTGTAGCGCAGTTGGGAGCGCGCTTCAATCGCACTGAAGAGGTCGCGGGTTCGAATCCCGCCAGGTCCACCTGCGACAGCCGAAACGCGGCCGCGCCGGCGTGATAGGGGTCCGACCGGGGCCCCCGGTGTTCTGGCCAGAGCGGCCAGAAGGCCGTCTGGTCCAGCGGGTCCGACGAGACTGCCAAGTTCCCGAGCAAGAGCGCACATCTCCGCGAAGCGGCACCCGGCCAAGGGGGTTCTTAACCTTCGGAGGAGCCGCGTCTGGCGCCGCTCCGTCGGCTGACGAAGCAGCGTACCTGAGAGGTTGCGGAGGACCGCGCCTCGCAAGGGATGGACAGGCCTGGTCAGGCCGACCGAACGCCTGGCGGGGGGTTCATCCAAGGGAGGAAGAAGCATGGATCAAGTCCTTCAAGAGTTGGTGGCGAGCCTCGGCGGATCGGTTCTGACCGCCCTGGCGGCCATCGGGATCCTGATCGGCGGCTGGCTGATCGCATGGATCATTTCGGCGATCGTCCGCGCGGTCTTGCGACGGGCACGTCTGGACGAGCGCCTCTACGGCGCACTCGGGGATGGTCCCCCCTTGCGCATGACGGCGTGGATCGGCACCGCGGTCTTCTGGCTCATCATGCTCTTTGTTCTGGTCGCGTTCCTGCAGACGCTCAACCTCGCCGAAGCCGCCTCCCCGATCAACACCATGCTCGACCAGATTCTGGGGTTCCTGCCAGTCCTTCTCGGAGCCGTGGTCCTGCTGGTGATCGCTTGGATCATCGCCAGTGCCGTGCGGTTCATCATCACGCGCCTCCTCTCGGCGACCCGTCTGGAAGAACGTTTGACTTCACAGGCCGAACTCGATACGGCGCGAGCCCCGCTGGGGACCACCTTGGGCAATGTCGCCTACTGGCTGGTGTTCGTCCTCTTCTTGCCGGCCATCCTCGGCGCCCTGAACCTGCAGGGTCTGCTTGGACCCGTCGAGGGGATGGTCAACCAGATCCTGGGCTACCTGCCGAACCTGCTCGCGGCGGCCCTGATCCTGCTCTTCGGCTGGATCGCCGCCCGGATCGTCCGCCAGATCCTGGTCAATCTGTTGGCCGGGACGGGGGTCGATCGGTTCGGCGACAGCATCGGTCTTTCGACCGGTCTGGGCGGCGTGAAGCTGTCGACCGTCATCGGGACGATCGTCTACGTCCTGGCTTTGATCCCGGTGGTCACAGCAGCCTTGAACGCCCTGGCGATCGAGGCCATCACGGCGCCGATCTCCGAGATGCTGACCGTCGTCTTCACCGCCATCCCGGCGATCTTCGGCGCGTTCGTGCTCCTGGGGATTGCCTATGCGGTGGCGCGGGTGGTCGGCAACTTTGTCACCAGTGCCCTGACGGGGATCGGCTTCGACAAAGTCTTGAGCTGGATCGGACTGGAACCGACGATCAGCGGGGTCACGCAAACGCCGTCCCAGATCGTCGGGTACCTGACGACCGTCGCGGTCATGATCCTGGCGGTCGTTCAGGCCGCGGAAATGGTCGGGTTCACCATCCTGGCGACTCTGGCAGCCGAGTTCCTCGGACTGGCCGGACAGGTCCTGGTCGCCCTGATCATCTTCGGGATCGCGCTGTATCTGGCTTCGCTGGCCGACCGGGTGATCCGGAGCACCGGCGGTTCGCAGGCCGGCGTCCTGGCGCCCGCGGCCCGGGTCGCGATCATCGTCTTCGGCGGCTCGCTGGCGCTCCGCCAGCTGGGTATCGCCGAGGACATCGTCAACCTGGCGTTCGGGATCGTCCTCGGGGCGATCGCGGTCGCCGCTGCGCTGGCCTTCGGGCTGGGGGGCCGAGACATCGCCGCCAAGGAGATCGAACGTTGGCTGGCGTCGATGCGTCGGAGGTCCTGAACCCGGTCCCGAACCCGACTTTTGGTTCGATCTGCGGGCGGGCCTGCGGGCCCGCCCGCAGCGTACCGACGAGGCGTGTCTTGTCGGGTCGCGCCCGGCGCGGTATACTCAATCGCTTGCATCCATTGGGCCCATAGCGCAGTTGGGAGCGCGTCTCAATGGCATTGAGAAGGTCGTGGGTTCGAATCCCACTGGGTCCACCAATCACGAGCCGTCGGCATCCTTCTTTCGGCAGTCAGCCAAGATGGGCAAGTGCGGAAAGTCGAAAGCCGAAGGCCAATCAGGCCAAGGCAGGAGCAGTAGGCCGATCGCCAGCGAGCCGGGGACCGTGCAAGCCCGGCAAGGTGCCTGCCGAGCACCAGACGGGCAAGATCTGACCTGCGCATCCGTCGAAGGCCGAACTCGCCTGCCGTTCTGCCAGCCCTGAAGCAGGACAGGCTCCGCCGGTGAGACGAGAACTAGCCGGCGGCGGGTCCGCCCGGTAGCGCGGATGCGAGCCCGGCGCGCGGATCGAGTTGTATTGAGAACCGGTCCGGTGCAGGGGAAAGCAGGGTGGTACCACGGAGGCCCCTCCGTCCCTGTATGGCGGAGGGGCTTTGTGTTGGCCGGCGGACGACGATCCGCCGTAGGAGGCGAAATGGCGAAGGCAAAGGATAGGGCGAGGATCGACCGCTACGACCCGGCCGAGATCGAACCGCGCTGGCAGGCCCGCTGGGAGGCGGACCAACTCTACAGCGCCCGCGTCGACCAGGCCAGACCCAAGTTCTACTTCCTGACGATGCTCCCCTACACCTCCGGCGACCTGCACATCGGCCACTGGTTCGCCATGGGGCCGTCGGACGCCCGCGCCCGCTATCTCCGCATGCGCGGGTTCAACGTCACCTTCCCCATCGGCTTCGATGCTTTTGGCCTGCCGGCGGAGAACGCCGCGATTGAGCGCGGTATCCATCCCAAGGACTGGACCTATCGCAACGTCGAGAACATGCGCCGCCAGCTGCGTACGATGGGAGCCATGTGGGACTGGGAACGCGAGGCGATTTCGGCCGACCCGGCCTACTACCGCTGGACCCAGTGGTTCTTCCTCAAGATGTTCGAAAACGGCCTGGCCTACAAGAAGATGGCGCCGGTGGACTGGTGCCCCAAGGACAACACCACCCTGGCGCGCGAGCAGGTGATCGGCGAGGAGCGTGTCTGCGAGCGATGCAAGACTCCGGTGATCAAGAAAGACCTGGAGCAGTGGTTCTTCCGCATCACCCAATACGCCGACGAACTTCTCCGCTTCGATGATATCGACTGGCCGGAATCGGTGCGGGTGCTGCAGACAAATTGGATCGGACGCAGTCAGGGCGCCAATGTCCGCTTCCGCACGGAGGCGGGGGATCCGATCGAAGTCTTCACCACCCGCCCCGACACGCTGTGGGGCGCGACCTTCATGGTGCTGGCGCCCGAGCATCCGCTGGTCCAGTCGCTGACCACCCCGGAACAGGCGGCCGCCGTGGAGGCCTACGTGCAGCAGACGCTGCGCCAGTCGGATATCCAGCGCGAAGCCGCCGACAAGGAGAAGACCGGGGTCTTCACCGGCGGCTATGCCGTCAACCCGGTCAACGAAGAGCGGATCCCGGTCTGGATTGCCGACTACGTGCTGCTTAGCTACGGCACCGGCGCGATCATGGCTGTGCCGGCTCACGACCAGCGCGACTTCGAGTTTGCCCGCAGGTTCGGTCTGGAGGTCCGTCCGGTGATCCGGCCTGAGGGTACCGAGGCATTGGACGGCGCCGCCATGAGGGAGGCCGTCCCGTCGTATGGTGCGATGGTCAACTCCGGTCCGTTGAGCGGGACGACGGCCGACCGCGCCGTCGCCCGCACCACGGAGTACCTGGAACAACGCGGCGTCGGGGAGGCCGCCGTGGGCTATCGCCTGCGTGACTGGTTGATCTCGCGACAGCGCTACTGGGGGGCTCCGATCCCGATCGTCTACTGCCCAGAGCATGGGCAGGTTCCGGTGCCCGAGGATCAGCTGCCCGTCCTGCTGCCCGACGACGTCGAGTGGCGTCCGACCGGTGAGTCGCCGCTCAAGCTACATCCGACGTGGCGCCACACCACCTGCCCGATATGCAACAAGCCGGCCGAACGCGATACCGACACGATGGACACCTTCATGTGTTCGTCGTGGTACCACTTGCGCTACCTGAGTCCGCGCAACGCCGAAGCGCCGTTCGACCCGGAGGAGTACGACTACTGGATGCCGGTCGACACCTACACCGGCGGGATCGAACACGCCACGATGCATCTGATCTACACGCGGTTCTTCCACAAGGCCCTGCGCGACATGGGAATCACGGAGGGCAACGAGCCGATGCTCCAGCTGCGCAACCAGGGCCAGATCCTGGGGCCCGACGGACAGCGCATGAGCAAGTCGCGCGGCAACGTGATCGACCCCGACGAGCAGGTGAGCAGCTATGGCGCCGACGTCGTCCGGGCCTACCTGATGTTCGGCTACCGCTGGGCGGAAGGCGGGCCGTGGAGCGACGACAACATCCAGGGGGTGGTGCGCTGGCTCCACCGGGTGTGGTCGCTGGCGTTGGAGACGGCCGGGCAGGAGCGAGCGTCGGATCCGGCCGGGGAACGCGCCCTCCGGCGCCACGTGCATCGCATCATCCGCCAGGCCACGAACGATTTGGAGGCCTTCGAATTCAACACGGTCATCTCGGGCCTCATGGAGCTCACCAATGCCTTGGCCGAAGCGCGGTCGTCCGGCCTGGCGGGCTCGCCGGAGTTCAGGAAAGCGGTCGAAGTCCTACTGTTGCTGATGGCTCCAGCGACCCCGCATGTGGCCGAAGAACTGTGGGCCCGGCTTGGGAAGCCGTACTCGATCCATCAGCAGTCCTGGCCGACCTTCGATCCGGCCGCCCTCGCCGAAGACGAGATCATCCTCGTCGTCCAGGTGAATGGGAAAGTGCGTGACCGGATCTCCGTCCCGGCCGATGTCGACCGGGCGGAAGCCGAACGACAGGCCCTGGCCTCCGAAACCGTTCGCAAGCACCTCGGCGGCAAGACTCCCCGCCAGGTCGTGTACGTGCCGGGGAAGCTGGTCAACATCGTCGTGTCGTCGACACCTGGTAGCGGAGCCTGATCGCTGACGGCTGCTCGGGCTGTACAATCGCCCTGGCGGCCACGGAGGATGCCCATGGACTCAAGTCGACGGGAAGTGCTCCTGCCTCAGAACGCGCCCAAACCCCTTGGCCCCTACTCGCATGGCGTTCGCACGGGCCGCTGGGTCTTCTGCTCCGGCACAATCGGAAACGATCCGGCGACGGGAAAGCTCGTTCCGGGCGGGGTCGAGGCTGAGACGCGTCAGGCTCTCACGAACCTCGGCAACACACTTCGGGCAGGTGGAACTTCGCTCGCGAACGTCATCAAGACGACGGTGTTCTTGACGGACCTGGGCCAGTTTGCCGTCATGAACGCCGCGTACGCGACCTTCTTCGTCACCGATCCACCGGCCAGGTCGACGATTCAGGTCGCAGCCCTGCCCGGCGGCGCGGCGGTTGAGATCGAAGCCGTGGCCATTGTCCCCGAGGCTCACGGCGACTGACGGCGATATGGCGGGCGAGCGGATCCTCGTCGTCGACGATGAAACCCACATCATCGACTTGGCGCGGCTCTACCTCGAGCGGGAAGGCTTCAACGTCGAGGCGGCCGGCGACGGACGGTCGGCCCTCGAACAGACCGCCCGATCCTCTCCATCGCTGATCGTCCTGGACTTGATGCTCCCCGAGGTGGACGGATGGGAGGTCTGTCGTCGGATCCGGGCCGACTCCGAGGTCCCGATCCTGATGCTGACCGCCCGCGATGACGACGTCGACAAGATCGTTGGCCTCGAGCTGGGAGCCGACGACTACATGACGAAGCCGTTCAACCCGCGGGAACTGGTGGCCCGGGTGAAAGCGATCTTGCGGCGCGCCGATCGGCCGGTACCGTCGGGGTCGGCTCCGATCCGGGTGGGCGATGTCGTCATCGACCCAGGCCGGCGGGAAGTCCGCGTCGCCGAGGAACCGGTGGGGATGCGCGCCAAGGAGTTCGACCTCCTCCGGACGCTGGCGGAGCATCGAGGTCTCGTCCTGACCAGGGAGCAACTCCTCAACCTGGTCTGGGGATACGACTTCTACGGGCAAACCCGGACAGTCGACGTTCACGTCGCCCACGTGCGCAAGCGGCTCGAAGGCAGTCAGGCCGTGCGGATCGAGACCGTCACCGGCGTTGGCTACAAACTCGTGACGTAGTCCCATGCGGTCCCTGCAATCCCGTCTCCTGCTGACCTACCTGCTCGTCGCCGGGCTGGTGCTCGCGCTGCTCGCCACCAGCCTGGCGGTCTTTCTGGCGGGCAACCCGGTCGCGGTGCAGGACGCCTACCGGAGAATGGACCTGGTTTCTCGAGTGCTCGCCCAGCGCGAGACGCGCGGGGTGTTCGGACAAGGCGCCGGCCGCCTGCGGCAGACGCTTGGCGGTCTCGAGCTTGCCCAGGGGAGGATGATTCTCGTCGAATCGGCCGGTGTGATCGTCGTCGACAGCGCTCCCGAAGATCCCGTCCCTCCGCCAGACGTGCTCAGCGGGGCGCCGGGGCGCGGCGAGTTCGAGCAGGGCAACGCCGATCTCCTGTACACGATCACGGCCTTCGAAGACGGCCGGACGCTGATTCTGATCCTGCCCAAGCCGCGAGTACGGCTGGCGACACTGCTGGGGGAGGATCTCGGGAGGCCCTTCGTGCGTGCCGGAGTGGTGGCCCTGGTGGTATCGATCGTCCTGGCATGGATGATCGCCCGCTGGGTCGCCCGCCCTCTCCAGGACCTCGCCCGGGCTTCCCGTTCGGTGGCGGACGGAGACTACGTCGCTCCGACGAAGGTGCAGGGCCCGTCCGAAGTCGCGGAACTTGGGGCCGCCTTCGGCGAGATGGTCGACCGTGTCCGAGCTGGGCAGCAGTCCCAGAGGGACTTCGTCGCCAACGTTTCGCACGAGCTCAAGACCCCGCTCACCTCAATCCAAGGGTTCGCGCAGGCGATCCGGGATGGGGCGGCCGGGGATGAAGCGGGGGTCCGACGCGCCGGGACCGTGATCTTCGAGGAGTCGGATCGGCTTCGCCACCTGGTGGAGGATCTGCTCGACCTGGCTCGTCTGGATGCGGGGCAAGTTGTCCTGGCGCGGGAACCGGTCGACCTGGGAGGGGTTGTGAAGGCGGTCGTCGAACGGTTGAGCCTGCCCGCCGCGGAGCGCCGAGTCCGACTCGAGATGGAGGTCCCGCCCCTCCCCAGCGTCATTGGCGATGGCGATCGGTTGGCCCAGGTTTTCACGAACCTGATGGACAACGCCATCCGCCACAGTCCTCCCGACGCGAAGGTCGTGGTGCGCGGGTTCCTTCAGGGGATCTGGATCAACGTCACAGTGGAGGATGCCGGCCCGGGGATCGCCTCCGAGGAGCTGAGCCGGATCTTCGAGCGCTTCTACCAAGTCGACAAGGCCCGCGCCGGCGGTGAGGGGCGGGGCACGGGGCTTGGGTTGGCGATTTCGCGTGAGATCGTCGAGGCCCACGGGGGCCGGATCCTCGCCGAAAGCGAGCCGGGGAGGGGGAGCCGCTTCTCGGTCCAGTTGCCGACGGCCGCCCCGGACGATGCGACGCCGGTCCGCCGTCGCCGGATATAATCGCCCAATTCGATCCTGGGAGAGTCATGGAATCCAAGACAGACCGAACCATCTGGTGGGTCGCCGCGGCGGTCCTTCTCGGACTGCTGTGCTGCCTGTGTGTGGTCGTCATCGGGACAGGGGCTTCGATCTGGATGGCGGCCGACGGTGGGTTCGCCACGGCGCCGCCCCTCATCCCAACCCTGGCCCCGACGCCCGAGGTACCCGATTCGTCTTGGGGTGCTCGCGACGTTCCCCCCGAGGCTGAAGCGATGGAATTCGCCCTTCGATCGGTGATCGTCCCAGTGTCGGACCCGATCGACCTGGCTGAACGGCTGGAGGGGAAGCAAGGGATTCCGCGGGTCCTGGCCGAGAGCGCCGCGCCGATCCCGCTGGGGACCGTGGAACGATTCTGGGCAACCAACAACGACGGTCCAACGAACTTCCAGGTCGACGCCGAGCTCGCTTACGCCACGGACCACGTGTACTTCTGGATCGAGCGGGGCGTGGACTACGATTTCGGCGAACTGAAGCAGCTCGTCGACGAGTTTGAGGCCGGGGCGTACCCCACCAACCGCGAGTTCTTCGGCAGCGAGTGGTCACCCGGGGTAGACGGCGACCCCCACCTCTACATCCTGTTGGCGGGCGGATTGGGTAGCACGGTCGCAGGGTACTACTCGCCCGGGGATGAGTACTCGTCGCTGGCACGAGAGTACTCGAACGGGCATGAGATGTTCTACCTCAATGCCGACAACACGGACTTGGGCCGCGAGTACACGGCGGCGACCCTAGCGCACGAGTTCCAGCACATGATCCATTGGATCCTCGACCGGAATGAGGACATCTGGCTCAATGAGGGCTTCTCGATGGTCTCCGAGCACCTCAATGGATTCGACGTAGGCGGTCACGACTATGTGTACGCCGACCGGCCGGACCAGACCCTCTCCAACTGGCCCGGTGGCAACGAGGACTCGTCGGGTCATTATGGCCAGGCCTTCCTCATTCTGACGTACTTCCTGGACCGTTTTGGGCCGGAAGCGACCCAGTCGCTCGTTGCGCATGCTGCCAACGGCTTCGATTCGATCGACCAGACCCTGACTGAACTGGGCGCCATCCATCCCGACACCGGCGCGGGCCTATCGGCGGACGACGTCTTCCTCGATTGGGCCTTGGCGCTCTTGATCCAGGATCCGGATGTCGCCGATGGTCGCTTCGCATACGTTTCCTATCCGACGGCGCCTAGGCCGGCCTATGCCGAGACCGTACAAGATTGTCCGGTCACCGATGAGACGCGGAGCGTGGGCCAGTTTGGAGTCGACTACATTCGGATCACATGTCCCGGGGACTACCGGATTGCCGTCGAGGGCACACCGCTCGTCACGATCCTTCCCGAGGGGGCGAAGTCGGGCGACTATGCCTTTTGGTCGAATCGGGGGGATGACTCCAACATGACCCTGACTCGCACCTTCGACCTGAGCGACGTGACCGGCCCCGTCGCCCTGGAATACTGGTTGTGGTACGACCTCGAAGAGGGCTGGGACTATGCCTACCTCGTTGTCTCGGACGACGGCGGTCAGACCTGGTCGATTCTCGAGACCCCGAGCGGCACCGCTGAGGATCCCTCCGGCAACTCGTATGGCTGGGGTTGGAACGCGCGGAGTGGCGGTGGGGAGGAACCGGAGTGGATCCAGGAACGAGTCGATCTATCCGCCTTCGCCGGCAAGGAAATCCTCGTCCGGTTCGAGTACGTGACCGACGCCGCCGTCAACGGCGAAGGGTTGATGGTGGACGACATCCGCATCGACGCCATCGGCTACGGGGAGGATTTCGAGTCGGGGGACGGGGGCTGGGAGGCCGCCGGGTTCGTGCGCCTGTACAACCTGGTTCCCCAAACGTATCGGGCGGCCCTGGTCGAGCGGGGAGACGAAACGAAGGTCACCTACCTGACGCCCGATGCCGAAGGACGTCTGACGGCCCCGCTGAGAGTCGGGGGCGCCACGGATGAAGCTATCCTGGTCATCACCGGGACGGCCCGTCGGACCTGGCAGCCAGCGATCTACCGCTACAGCCTGACGCCGGGCGAGTAGGATTCGACCTCGACGGAGAATCAAGGCGGGACCCTGATCGGGTCCCGCCGACATTTCGTTCGGGGCCTACTTCGCTTGCCTAGGCTTCCGACTTCTTCCCTGCCCGCAGCTTGGCGACTTCGGCCTCGAGCTGGGCCACCCGGGCCTCGTACGCCTCCCGGACGTCTTCCGAAACCTCTTCGAACTTGGCTCGACCCTGGGCGCGCAGTTCCTCGCCCGACATCGGAGCCAGCAACAGGGCGGTGATTCCGCCGATCAGCGCGCCGAAGAACGCGCCTGCCAAGAAACTAGTCAATTGCCTCATAGAATCCTCCTTGCGTCATTATCTCACACTGCGCAGGGGTTTTCCACAACCATCTGGCATAGAGATGGCAGGAAAGTCCGCGCACGCCGACGACCCAGCGCGGCCGTGCCCGGATGAAGACCCGATGCCCGGCAGTCGGCCGGCCCGAACCGGCAGGCGCCGACCTCTACTCTGGATCCGGGGCGGGGTCTCGCAGCAGATAGAGCGGTCGCCGCTTGACCTCCTGGAAGATGAAGCCCGTGTAGATACCGATGAATCCAAGAAGCGTGGTCATCACAGCTCCGACGATCAGGATCATGAACATCAGGGAACTCCACCCTGGGACGAGGAGGTCGGCCCGGTTTCGGAGCCAGAAACTGAGGACATAAGCGGCCTCGAGACAGGCGAGCAAGAAGAACCCGATCCCGACGGCCAGGCCCAGCCGCAGGGGAGCCAGCGAGAAGGAGAAGATGGCGTCGGACGCCAGCCGGATCATCCTTCGGGTCGAGTACTTCGTCTTTCCGGCCAGGCGGGGCGGAGGCTCGTAGGGCACGATCACTGTTCGAAACCCCATCCAGGAGACCATCCCCCGCAGGAAGCGATGGTACTCCCGCATCTGGCGCAGGCCCTCGGCGGCTGCACGGGACATCAGCCGGAAGTCCGCTGAGCCGGGGAGGATCGGCGTATCGCTGAGGCGGTTGATCGTCCAGTAGAAGGCTGCGGCGGTCCATCGCTTCATCCGTGGCGTCAACCGGGAATCGATCCTCTGAGTGGCGACGACGTCGTATCCGGCCCGGTGGAGGGCGAGGAGCTCGGGGATCAGGGAAGGGGGGTGCTGGCCGTCGCCATCCATCGTGACGACGATGTCTCCGTCGGCGGCGTCCAGGCCGGCGGAAAGGGCCGCCTGATGGCCGAAGTTCCGGCTGAGGTGCAGGACCTGGATGTGACGGTCTTTGCGCGCCAACTGATCCAAGGCTTCGCCGGTGCCGTCGGCCGATCCGTCATCCACATAGATGATGGAGTAGTCCATCCGTTCGCCGGAAAGCACTTCCGTCAAGGCCGTGTGGAAGCCGGCGAGGCCGAGGACCTCGTCGAACATCGGGACGACGACGGATAGCCGCGGCGAGACCGGACGGACCTTCCTGGCCATTGCGATCCTCCCCCCATGGGCTCGGGGTCTGAGCGGGCACGGAAGCGACTTCGACCCGCTCCCATTCTATCCTCATCATGCGAACGGATGGCCCAGCCGCCGCAGGAACGGAACCGCCTCCCCGGAAGCTGAACCTGACCACATCTTGGCCTTCGCGTGGGCCCACGATATACTCCGCTCCAGCCCAAGGAGGCTGCGGAAGCGATGGTCCGGATCCGCATCGAATACTGCGCCGTTTGACACTACACTGAGAGGGCCTCCGGTCTGGCGGCCGATCTCTTGAAGGCCTTCGAGCCTCGGCTGGAGGCGGTCGAGCTCGTCCCGTCCGACGGCGGGCGGTTCGAGATCGCTCTCGACGGTGAGCCGGTGTTCTCGAAGCTCGCCCTGGGACGGCATGCCGAACCGGGCGAGGTGGTGTCCTTGGTCGGGAAGATCCTCGGGGAGGGTTCGTAGGTGGCCAAACAGAAGACCCGGGTGTTCTCCGGGGCGCGTCCCACCGGACGCCAGCATCTGGGGAACTACCTCGGGGCGATCCAGAACTACGTCGCCTTGCAGGACGACTACGAGTGTGTCTACTGCGTCGTCGACCTGCACGCGCTGACGACGCTCGAGGACACCGTGTCGCTGCGGGAGAACACGCGCGAGATGGTTCTCGACTTCCTGGCGGCCGGCATTCGCCCGGACGAGTCGATCGTCTTCGTTCAGTCGCACGTTCCCGAAGTGACGGAGCTTCACACCATCCTCTCCATGGTGACGCCGCTAGGCAAGCTGACCGACCTCCCGACGTTCAAGGAGAAGGCGCGACAGCAGCCGCACAACGTCAACTATGGACTGGTCGGCTACCCCGTCCTGATGACGGCCGACATCGCCCTCTACAAGGCCGGTATCGTGCCGGTAGGGGTCGACCAGGCGCCCCACCTGGAGTTCGCCCGCGAGATCGTTCGATCCTTCAACTACCGTGTCGGCCGGAAGGTCCTGGTCGAGCCGGAGATGAAAGCGACCGAGGTCCCCAAGGTTCTGGGCACCGACGGCCAGCAGAAGATGAGCAAGAGCCTGAACAACCACATCGAGCTGGCGGCGACCCCCGAGGAGACCGTGGCCCGGGTGATGACGATGGTCACCGATCCTGCCCGGAAGCGCCGGTCCGATCCCGGCAATCCGGATGTATGCAACGTCTTCTCTTTGCACGGGGTCTTCACGCCGGCCGAGGAAGTTGCCCGGATCAACGTGGAGTGTCGCCGGGCGGGGATTGGCTGCGTGGACTGCAAGCAGATCTTTGCCGCCAACCTGAACAAGCACCTCGAACCGTTCCGTGCTCGTCGAGAGGAACTGGCGCGGGATCCGGAACGCGTTGCCGACGTTCTCGCTGACGGAGCGAGCCGGGCCCGGGCGATCGCCCAGGCGACAATGGCCGAAGTGCGTGACGCGGTAGGGCTTCCCTAGACGCGGCCTGGCATGCGCCTCGTGATTCAGCGGGCCCGCCGCGGTCGTGTCTCCGTGGGCGACCGCGCGGTGGCGGCCATCGGCCCCGGGGCCGTGATCCTTGTGGGGGTTGCGCGCGGCGACACGGCGGATGAGGCCGGCTGGCTGGCCGAGAAGACGGCCCAACTGCGTATCTACGAAGATCCCGATGGGAAGATGAACCGTTCGCTTGTTGAGGTCGGCGGGGAAGCGCTGGTGGTGTCGCAATTCACGCTGCTGGCCGACACGCGCAAGGGTCGTCGGCCCAGCTTCCTCGACGCCGCCGACCCGACCGAGGCCGAGCCGCTTGTCCGGGCCTTCGCCGAGGGCCTGACGCGCTGGGGTGTGCCGGCGAAGCTCGGGGAGTTTGGTGCCCACATGCTGGTCGAGATCGAGAACGACGGGCCGGTGACAATCGTGCTGGAGCGTGGGCGCCAACTCAATGACGACGACGCAAGGTCCGCGTAGAAGGCCTGCCCAATACGTGGGATCCCATGGGATCGTTGCCTCTCTGCGCCGATCGAAGGATCTTCCCGGCCTGCTGTTCCTCGCAGCTACCGTAGCCTTCGTCTTCCTACCTGCCGCCACTGTTCTGACGTACTACAGAGACGACTGGTACTACATGCTAGACGGGATTTCTGCCGGTCCGTCCGTCTTCCTGGAGATGTTCAGCATTGACAGACCGGCGAGGGGAATACTGTTCTCCGCGCTCTTCTCCGCTTTCGGCCCGAATCCGCTCCCTTATCACCTGATTTCCTTCGGACTTCGACTAGGCTCAGCCTTCGCGGCCTACTGGGTCTTCTCCCAGCTGTGGCCCGGCAAGAGAAGCGCACCGCTATGGGGAGCGCTGCTCTTCGCCCTGTACCCTGGATACCTGTGGTGGGTCGCAGGCATCGAGTACCTGCCGATGATGCTCAGCCTGTTCCTGCAGGTGTTGTCGATTGGACTGACGTTGGCTGCGGTCCGGGCACGGACGCCTCGCGCCCAGGCCCTCTACTGGGTCGCGTCGATCGCTACCGGATGGACGTATCTGGCCCTCGTCGAGTACGCCATCGGGATTGAGCTCTTCCGGTTCCTGTGCGTCTTTGTTGTGGTAGGAGGGTTGGAAGTCCAAGAGAAGGCTCGTTCCAGGTTCACCACCTCTCTCAAGGCCTGGCTGCCCGCAGCCCTGATCCCGCTCGGCTTTCTGGCGTGGCGGCTTCTTGTCTTTGAAGGTGGACGATCCGAAACAGACGTCGCGGTCCAGCTGGGGGTGTTGCTCCAGGAGCCTGTGCTCACGACCTTGCGCTGGGGCGTCAACCTGATCCGGAGCTGGACGAACCTGGTCATCTTCGCCTGGGGGGTTCCCCTGAGTGAGGAACTCTATGGCTTGCGCCTGGCGGACCTCGGGAAGGCTTTCCTCGCCGCGCTAGCCGTCGTGGGGGCCATCGGGCTGCATCGTCTCTGGAGCATCCGGCGATCCGTGCAGCCTGCCGCCCGGGAAGCGTCGGCCGATCTCCGGGATGGCACAGTGTGGATGGAGGCGCTCGTGATCGGTGCCTTGGGTGCGCTTGCCGCCGCGGTGCCCGTCGTCGTTGCCAACCGCGTGATCACGTTCAGCGCCTATTCGCACTACGCGCTGCCAGGCTCCCTCGCCGCGTCAGTTGTGCTCGTGGCGAGTCTGCAGCTCCTGCGGTCGAGAGTCGTCTCTCTCTTGATCTTGGCGGGACTCCTGGCGGCGGCGACGCTGACTCACCGCGCCATCGCGACTTGGGCCCTGGTCGAGCAGGAGGAGACTGCGCAGTTCTGGCGGCAGGTGGCTTGGAGGGCGCCGGGCTTTCAGCCTGGTACGACATTCTTCGTCAAGTACCCGTCCTTCTCCTATGCGGATGACGTCAGTATCGTCTGGGGCCCCGCCAATCTGATCTACGCGGTCGGGATCCCGCGAGAGGTTCCCGTTCCCTATTCCTATTCGGCGGTTGCGTATCCTGATACGTCGTTGGATGAGATCACATCCGGCGAGGACCACGGCCGAGGCGCCTACCGGACGCACTCTGTCCCCACCGACTTCGGCAAGCTTGTCGTGGCGGCCCAAACGCTGCCGGGAGCCTGCGTCCGGATCCTTGACGGACAGGCGCCGCTTCTCGTTCCGGATGATCCTCTGGTGATTCAGATCGCAGCACCACATTCGCGTATTGACCAGATCCACGCCGACGCCTCGGGCGCTTCAGTCCCGGAGTGGCTCTTCGGCCCGGAGCCCGATCACGGCTGGTGCTACTTCTTCCAGAAGGCCGAACTCGCCTTGCAGCGAGGGGAATTCGAGAGGGTCCCCGGCCTTGCCCAAGAGGCGTCCGAAAGGGGGCTCAAGCCCCTTGTGGGGGTGGAGTGGATTCCTTTCGCCAGAGCGTATGCGTTCCTTGAAATGCGATCGGAACTCGAGGCCGTCGCATCCAAGATCAACGCCGTCTCTGTCAACCGACGACGGGCATGCCAGGCGTTGTTGGTCGATAGGCCCCCAGGCTACGCGTTGTCCGACTCGATGTACGACACCGTCTTCGACCTCTTCTGCGACTGACCCCTCGCGCGGAGTCCGACGGGAAGCGGCCTCCCGTCAGCCTGTCGTCGGGGACGGAAGCCCCGGCTCGGTATAATGCTACGGTCGAAACGGATCTCAACTCTGACAGGAGGGTGCTATGAACGTTGCTGAGATCATGCGAGCCCTGGCAACTTTCGCCTGGCTTGGAAGCCTTGCGGTGATCGCCTTGGTCGTGCTACGCGTGGGGCGCGGTCGTCCGGTCAAGTCGGCCGCCGCGCTCGTCTTGGGGATGATCGTTCTGGCGACGCTGCTGACCGTGGTCAGCGCCGGCCTGGTCTTCGTCCAGCCGGAGGAGCGGGGGGTGGTTATTTCGGCCCTGGCGCCGAAGGGGTACCGGGAGGATGTGCTCCAACCCGGCCTGCGATGGATCGTTCCCTTCTTCGAGAACGTGGTCATCTATCCGATTTCGCGGCAGATCTACACCATGACGATCGCCGAGGGGAGCGGCCCCTCGGATGACCTCGAGGTGACGGCCCGGACGTCCGACGGCCAGGAGGTCTTCATCGACGGCTCCGTGATCTTTTCCATCGATCCAGACGAGGTCATCGACGTTCACATCCAGTGGAAGAGTCGATACTCCACGGAGGTGGTTCGGCCCCAGGCGCGGGGCATCATCCGCGATGCCGCTTCCCAGTACGCCGTGGAGCAGATCGTGACCTCCGAGCGGGACGCGTTCAAGGATCGAATCCTGCTCGAGCTCTCCGACAAGCTGGCCGACAACGGCTTGGTCTTGGTCGACTTCGTCCTGCGAAACATCACTTTCTCGCCTGAGTATGCCGCCTCCGTCGAACAGAAGCAAATCGCCGAGCAGCAGGCACAGCAGGCGCGCCTCGTCGTCGAGCAGCGCCGCCAGGAGGCCGAGCAGGCTCGCCAGACGGCCCAGGGCCAGGCGGACGCCGCCGTGATCGCCGCCGAAGGTCGGGCCGAGGCACGCCTGATCGAGGCCGATGCCGAGGCCAAGGCCCTCGAATTGATCGCCGCCGCGCTGCGAACCAGTCCAGACCTGATCACGTACACCTACGTCCAGAAGCTCGGCCCGGGAATCCAGGTGATGCTTGTCCCGAACGACAACCCGTTCCTGCTTCCGTTGCCGTCCCTGCCGCAAGAGTAGGCTATCAAACGTCTGCAGCAGGGCGGGCCGGGTTCCCGTTGGGAACCCGGCTCGCTTTATCTGGACCGACCTTGTCAAGGTTCGGAGGGTTGGGCTATAGTGGACCCCATTGGAAGCGACGGGATGAGCCCCACACTCCAAGAGATCCGTACAACCTGTCCGTTCTGCGGCGTGGGGTGCCAGATCGACCTCCACGTGCGCGACGAAGCCATCGTCAGGACAACCGCCCCCTTCGACTCCGCACCCAATTACGGGATGCTCTGCGTCAAGGGCCGGTTTGGAACGGACTTCACGTCTCATCCGGATCGTCTGCGCATGCCCTTGATCCGAGCGAATCTCGACGAGCCTCGGTCGGCCCCGCCGGTGTGGCGGGAGGTCAGCTGGGAGGAGGCGATCGAGTACGTCGCCGCGCGTCTGGCACGCACTGCGGCAAAGCATGGTCCGGATAGCGTCGCCTTCTTCGCTTGTGCCAAGGCGACCAACGAGGACAACTACCTGCTCCAGAAGCTGGCGCGCGCTGTCGTGGGGACGAACAACGTCGACCACTGTTCCCGCCTGTGCCATGCCGGGAGCGTTGCCGGCCTGCAACTGGCCATCGGTTCGAGCGCCATGAGCAACTCAATCGCCGAGATGGAGAACCTCGATACGTTCATTGTCACCGGATCGAACACGACGGAGACCCATCCCGTCATCGCCAACTTCTTGAAGCGCGCCGTCCGCCAGAACGGTGCCCGCCTGATCGTGATCGACCCCCGCAAAGTCGAGATGACGGACTTTGCCACCCTCTGGTTGCGCCAGCGACCAGGGACCGACGTCGCCCTGTGGCAGGCCATGGCCCACGTGGTCGTTGACGAGAGGCTCTACAACCCGGCTTTCATCGAGCAGCGGACGGAGGGTTTCTCGGACTACGTAGAGTCGCTTGAGCCGTTCACACCCGAGTGGGCCGAGGCCGAGACCGGGGTTCCGGCGGGCGATATCCGGGCAGCGGCCCGGATGTACGCGACGGCGAAGGCGGCGTCGGTCTACTGGGGGATGGGCATCAGCCAAAGCACACACGGAACGGACAACACGCTGGCGATCACGAACCTGGCGCTGATGTGCGGCCACGTGGGCCGCGAAGGAACCGGGCTCAATCCGTTGCGCGGGCAGAACAACGTCCAAGGCTGCTCCGACAGTGGAGGGCTCCCGTATTGTTTCACGGCCTACCAGCGGGTCGAGGATCCCGAGGTCAATGCCCGCTTCGCCCGGGCATGGCGGCGGGACCGCTTGCCGGCTGAGCCCGGGCTGATGATCACCGAGCTCGTCAACGCCGTCGAGGCCGGGGCGGTGCGCGCCTGGTACGTCATGGGGGAAGATCCGCTCACGAGCGAACCCAACTTGAGTCACGCCCAGCATGTGCTCGAGAAGCTCGACCTGCTGGTGTGCCAGGACATTTTCATCAATACCACAGGCCGGATGGCCGATGTCCTGCTCCCTTCGGTCTCGTTCGCTGAAAAGGACGGGACCTTCACCAATTCCGATCGCCGCATTCAGCGGGTCCGGCAAGCCTTGCCGCCGGTCGGCGCCAGTCGTCCGGATTGGCGAATCCTGTGCGACCTGGCTCTTCGCCTAGAGGCCGGCCTCGGCCAGCAGGAGAGCGCCGGGTGGAGCTACGCGCACCCTTCTGAGATCTGGGAGGAGATGCGGCAGCTGACGCCGGATTTCGCCGGGATCGACTACGCTCGACTCGAGCGAGAAGGCGGCGTCCATTGGCCCTGTCCATCCTTCGAACACCCGGGCTCGCCATACCTGTTCCAAGACTCCTTCCCTCGCGGCCGAGGCAAGTTCTGGACGCTCGAGTTCGGGACAGAGAGCGAGCTACCGGATGACGAGTATCCGTTCCTGCTGTCCACCGGGCGGGTGCTCTATCACTGGCACGGCGGCACGCTCAGCCGACGCTCCAAACTGGATGAGATCTGGCCGGAGGCAACCGCCGAACTAAGCCCGGACGACGCCGAACGGTTGGGTGTGGAGACCGGGGACTGGCTTCAAGTCGCTTCCCGCCGAGGGGCGGTCCAGATGCGGGCGCTGGTGACGGACCGTTCGCCGCAGGGAGTGGTCTTCGTGCCCTTCCATTTCGTCGAGGCCGCCGCCAACGTTCTGACCAGCGACCGGCTCGACCCCCGCGCCAAGATTCCCGATTTCAAAGTGTGCGCCGTGAGTATCACCCCGATCGAGCCCCCGCCAGGGCGAGATCCGGAGACGGACCAACCGTTGATCGGGCGCGGCGCGATCAAGGATCAAGCGGCCCTGATCCACTAGACGACAGGTTCTCCCCCGGGGAAACAAGAGCCCCGGCCTGTGGGCCGGGGCTTTGTTTGGGAGCGGTCACCTAGCGCGGACGCAAGTCTCCCGGGCGCCAGAGGATCGTATTGGTCTCGGTGTACTTGCGGGAGGCCAGGTCGAGATCTCGCGAGAGGTCCGGGATGATCTCGCGCACAGCGTTCATCGCCGTGGCGAGGGGCGCCATCGGACCCATGCCGATGGCCAGGACGCACTCGCGATTGATGGCCACCGCCAGGTGCTGCATCTCGGAGCCGACCATCAGGGTGAAGCGCCACTTGCCGAGTTCAATTTCCTGCCGCGCTCGCTCACCGGCGACCAGCATGTGCGCCGTGGCTGCGGCGGCCTGGGTCGGATCGAACTGCGCTTCGGGCGGATAACTGGCAAGGAGAAAGCCATCGTAATCAACCAAGGTCGCCCAGCGCAGGTCTAGATCCGACGCCGACAGCCGGCTGAGGGCCGCCGTGAGAGCAGCCTCTCGGGTTAGGGCCGGCTCCGGTCCCGGCTTGCTGCCGTTCGGATACATACCCACCTCCCTTCCGGAGACGGAATTCAATGAGATTATGACACGCTGAGGTGAGAATCACGCCTTGCAGGATCCCAACAAGAAATGAGGGGGTGATGCTGGGCACGATCGCCTTGTCCAGTCAATCGAGCCGCTCAATGGTCACCCGGACCGAGGTCCCATCGGTCTCGATCCTTACCCACCCGTGACGCGCCGTCGTCACGCGGGTGGGTAGAGGCGGTTCACCTCCAGGGTCGGGAAGTGGCTCGCCCGGCGCGGGGCACCCGACCACCAGGAGCGGTCCGGAGGATCGCAGGTTGCGCAAGGCCGCACCCACTCTTCGGCCTGGACCCATGAGGATCAGAGCCGTTGCGGCGTCCAGGTCGTTTGCTGTACCTGGGGAGGCGACCCCGGCAGGGTCTGTCATCAGGATCAGCGCCTTTCTCATAGAGATCCGTATCGACCACCGGTTGTTGTGGGACTCGAGGAACTCCAGGTCGGCGCCGTCGCCGAGGTCGAGCCTCGTACCAGGTACTATGTGGGCGATCGGGGGCCGGGCAGCCCCGGCCTCTACGCCCGGTGCAGGGAGGCCTGTCCCGGATGGAAGCAGGATCCCTGCAGGAGCGTGGCGCCCCAATGTCTCAACGGCGTCCTCCCACGAGGCCTCGGGGTGAACCAGGATGAGCCAGTCCAACTCCGGGTGGGAGAGCGGAAGCAGCTCGTCCAGCAAGAGCCCCAGACCCACTTGAGACGCTGCGCCGCTGATCGCCAGCGATCGGCCCGTGGGCGTCTCAACCAGGATCGCGCCAGAGGGCAGGGCAGTCACTCGCAGGTCGCCTGTGGGGAATTCCGAGGCCAGTTTCCACACCCCCGCAGATGCGACTCCTAGGGCCAGAACGACAGGGGCCCAACCCGCTCGGCGGGCAAAATCGGCGGCAGCCGCACGGTAGGGACTCTGGGAAAGCCACACCAATCCTCCGAAGAGCAGATACGCTCCGACTGGTACGGCCCAAGGAAGCCCCGGGAGGGAGGCGTCGGCGCCGGGGACCGACGCGAAGAACTCGGTCACGCGGATCGTGAACGCCGCAAAAGGCCATGTGAGCCACGCTGCCAGGCGTCCGAGTGGAAGGCTGATCAGTGAGGCCATGGCGGTCACCGCGCCAGTCGCCATCAGAGGCGGCTGCGCCGGAAGGATCATCGCATTCGCTGGGAGCGCCATCAGCGGAACCCGGCCGAAGGTATAGGCGCTGATCGGCAACGTCGCGGCCTGGGCCACAAGCGTGATCAGGAAGGTCTCCCCAAGAAGGAAGGCAACCGGTCGGAGGGCTTCATGCCGGATAGCCGTCTCCGACCACGACCGCAGACGCTCGGTCATCGGACGAGCTACCAGGACCAGGCCGAGCGTCGCAAGGAAGGAGAGCTGAAAGCCGACATCGAAGAGCGTCGAGGGTGAGGCCAGGGTCATCAGGATCGCCGCTGCCCCCAGGGCAGCGAGGGCCTGTGGTTGGCGGCCCAGCCGCGCCGCTAGCAGGACGATGCCCGCCATGATCGCGGCGCGAAGCACGGGTGGATCCGCGCCGACCAGCAGTGTGTATCCCGTCACGGCGATGGCCGCGGCGATTGTTCCCCGCCGCTTGCCGAGCGCCGTCCCGAACAGGGACAGGGCGGCGGCCGCGACGATCGTCACGTTGAACCCGGACACCGCAAGGATGTGGGCCGTTCCGGTCGCGCGGAAGCCTTCCCGCAGTCCAAGGGGCATCGTTTCTTCGATGCCGAGAAGGACTCCGGCCACCAGGGAGGCCTCCTCGGCAGGAAGGACGGCGTGAAGACGGTCGAGGAGGGTGCGCCGTACTCCGTCCAAGGCGGCGTTCAGTCCTGGAGACGGAGGGGCGAGGCGACCGATCCTCTCGGCGCCGAGTACGCCGGAAGCGGAAAGTCGCTCAATCGATCGGGCTGGCCGGACGAGGCCGCTCACGACGATTGTTTCGCCGCGGCGGACTTCCTCGGTGAGGTCGGCACGGACCAGGATGCGACCGGCAACACGGGCGAACTCCCCGCCCTCGGATGCCCAGGTCGCATCCAGGTGAAAGGATTGGTCGGAGGAACGGTGGGACGGAAGATCGCGAACGGTGCCGATGACATCGGCCTCTCCGGGCAATTGCGCGATGGAAGCCGACGTCCTTCGATCGATAGCCCAACGGGTTCGCGCGGAGGCGAGGGTCAGGGAGACGAGAGCGGCGAAGAGCAAGAGGGCAGGCCGCGCCTGGCGGCAGAGCCATGCGCCGAGGCTCGCCACGAGCGAGAGGGTGAGCCAGTGCCAGGTTGCCAGGCTGGTGTTCGCGGCGGCGGCGACACCGACGAGCCAGGCGGCCGCCAGCCATGGGAGGACCATCAAACCCCCTAGCCTCCGACCGGCGCCTGTCCGGCGCCGAGCGACTACTCTGTGGGCGCTTCCTTCGGGATCTCCTCCTTGGGGAGAAGCGCGACGGAGTCGACCATCTCGCGGTTGAACAGCAGTGCCGGGCAGCGGGCGACCACGTTGGGGAAGAGGATCGCCATGAGCTCGGCGTTGTAGAGGGGCACGAACAGCCTATCGCCTTCCAGCAAGGTCGCACTGGCGTCGAACTTGCCGGGGGCCTGCATGACCCCGCGAAGTTCGTATCCGCCGAGCAGGATGTGGACCCAGTGGGGTACGGTCGTCGACCATCCGCCGCGAGAGAGAATGGCCGTCCCCACCTCCGACCGGCTCGAGAGGAGGACGGCCACGATTTCCCGTTTGACCAGCCACATGGCGGTGTACCGCGAGACCAGGCGCCCGGGCTGATGAAGCCGGTTCAAGTGAGCACCGTCGACTTCAATGATGGATGTCGTCGGCAGATTCAGATGGCTGAAGAGCCCGGAGGCGCCAGGTGAGACGCGGCCCAGGACGCGATGGCTCTCGGTATAGATCTCGACCGAAATCGGCTTCATTCGGCCCTCCGGTCACCCGGCCGGCAGCGCCACGGTGACGATCGTCCCGGCCGGACTCTGTTCGTGCCACAAGACGCCGTTGAGACCTTCCACGGCGATGCGCACTTCGCCCATCGCCAGACCCGGGCCGAGTTCCCCGGCGCTGGGCTCGACCGACTCGGCCGTCAATGCCCGGATCGTATCGGGGGAAAGGCCCGAGCTGGTGTCGGCGACCGTGATCGCCAACCAGGCCCCGTCGCGCAAGGAGACGTATTCAGGAGGCGCAGTCGAGTCTGCCTCGCCGCCGCGAACGGCGAAGGTGTGCGCGTCGAGGACGACCCGTCCGCGCCGGGTGCGGCGGATGGCGGCAGCCGTGAGGCCTCCGATGACCTGCATCAAGCGGGCGCGGTCTCCACCGATCAGCGGAATGCCCGGTCCGAGGTCGGCCACGAGTTCGAGGCTGCGACGGGAGGCCACCGGTCGAAGCTCGTCCACGACATGACGCAGGATCGTATTCAGATCGACCAGGCCCATCGCCTGGGTGGGAGTCAGCAGGGCCAGGGGCATCGCCCGGACTTTGCGCAGGTCATCGAGCGCGGCCTGGACATCCCTGGTCGACTCCCCAGAGATGGGCCTTCCGTCGGCGAGGGGCTCGAGATTGGCGATGGCGCGCTCGATGCCCTCCAGGACCTCCTGGGGGGCGGCGGTGACCGGACTCGCCGAAAGGCCCTCCCGAATCTGTCCGACCAGTTCGGCGTGCTCCAGTCCCACTCCGGCCCAGTCGGCCAGGGAACTGAGGACCGTCAGTTGATGCTCGGAAAACGCTCGCGGCGCGGTCCGGTTATAAACGCCGAGGACCCCGACGACGTTGCTGCGAACTCGGATCGGAACGTTGATCAAGGCTTGCACGAGGAATCCGGTCTGGACCTTGACCTCGCCCTCGACGGACGGCTGATGCAGGATCGCCTGGCCGGTCTGGTAGACCTGGCCGACGATGGTGTCGTTGACCCGCAGTCGTTCGAGCGTGGCCTGGCGCTGGCCCGCCTGGTGATGGGCCCGCAGGCTGAGCTCCCCACCGTCCTCATCGGCCAAGTAGATGCTCGCCTCTTCGGCGTCGGCCACGAAGACGGCGGCTTCGACGACGCGCGCCAGGATGGCTTCCAGGTCGGCCAGCCCGGCGACGGCCCGGCCGATCTCGGATAGCAGTCGGACTTCTTCCGTTCGCCGTCGGGCTTGCTCGCGGGTGGTCTCCAGGCTTCGAGCCAGCATCTGGGTGTTGGTCTCGGCCGATCGAGCTTCGGCCGATTCGCGAATTGCCTGCGCCAGATCGAGGGGACGGTACGGCTTGAGCAGAATGTCGACGACGTTCAGGTGGAAGAGATCCCGTAGGCGGGCGGTCGGAAAGTGGGCGGCCAGCGCAACCGCCGGGGCCTCGTCGCCCGCCTCGCGGCGGGCGCGCAGCCCGGCAAGGGGGTCCCCCCGGAGTTGAGTGATATCGACGACGATCATGTCGGCTGGAGGAGCTTCGCTCCCGGCCGGCCATGCCTGGATGCCGGCAGGCTTAAGGACGTTGTCGATCAGGGCCTTTGCCGTGCTCTCGACGTCGGCAATGACGAGCACGCGTGGAGGGGATCGCCGTTCGCGAGGGGCGGTCATGCCGGTGCCTGTTGTTCCAGCCGCGTGGCGAGGATCTCAGGTGCGGCGGCGGGGGTCAATCGGCGGCTGCGGGGCGGCGGCGGGGGAGACGGGCCGCTGGCGCTTGGGCCGACGCCGCATGGGCGTTCCGCCCTCCAGCATAGCCCGCAACTCCGTCAGAGCGGCCTCATCGTACTCACGGCGCCCGCAGACGTCGCAGACCCAAGCCGGAAAGTCCGGGACCGTGATCAGGCGACCTTGGATCCGCGTCAGGTACGAGACGTTGGCCGGGCGGAGCGCGCCAACCTGGCATTCGGGACACGGATACATCGGATCCTGGGGCACTGGGCTAGGTCCTCGCCGTTTCGGCGTTGAGCCGCGATTCTAGCACAACCGGACTACTCACTGGCCTCGACCGATCCGTTGTGCGGGATCAAGCCGGCCTCCGGTGGCGGCCAGTACACCAGGACGGCCTTTCCCAGGACTTGGGCGAACGGGACCGGCCCCCAGGTCTGAGAGTCGGACGAGTTGTTGCGATTGTCGCCGAGGACGAATACCTCGTCCTGTCCCACGGTCCACTCTCCATGGTAGCGCGGCGCGGCGGCGATGTACGGCTCTTCCAGCCGCGCCCCGTTGACCAGGACCTGACCGTCGACGATGACCACGACCTCGCCGGGCAGCCCGATGACCCGCTTGATGAAGCGACGATCCGGCTCGAGCGGGAAGCGGAACACGACAATGTCGCCTCGCTCGGGGTCGCTCCAGCGGTAGGCCAGCCGATTCACGACGACCAGTTCCCCGTCGTGCAGGCTCGGCTCCATGCTGCTTCCCTCGACCCGGATCCGGGCCGTGACGAAGTTGACGGCCAGAAAGATGACCGCCGCCACAAGCAGGGTTTGGAGCAGCTCGCCGAGCAGGCGCGCCAGGCGGGCCCCGAAACCGGGGGAGGTGGAAGCGCCCCACTCTTGGGGCGCGGGCGTCTCCTGGGGGCGGAAGTCCACAACGCGATTATAGGACTCGCTGCGAGGCCTGACAAGGTGACCCGGTTCTCACGGAAGTGGCGTCACTCGCGCTTGCGGAACCGCATATGGATCGGCGTTCCCAGAAAACTGAACCGCTCGCGGATCTGATTCTCCAGGAACCGGACGTAGGTGAAGTGGACGAGTTCGGGATCGTTCGCCTGGAACTCGAAGGTCGGAGGCGCCGTCCGGACCTGGGCAGCGAAATACAGCTTCAGCTGGCGCCCCGCCCGGGCGGGAGGCGGGTGGCGTTCGACGGCCTCCGCCAGAAGACGGTTGAGCTGCGACGTCGGCACTCGCCGAACGCTCTCCTCCTGGACGCGCAGGGCCAGGGGAAGAACCTGATGAATCCGCTGGCCGGTCAGGGCGGAGATGAACAAGACGGGCGCGAAATCGAGGAAACCCAGTTGTGCCTGAAGCGTCTTCCGGTAGGCGTCCATCGTGCGCTCGTCCTTCTCCACGGCATCCCACTTGTTGACGAGCAGAACCACCGGGCGGTGCTTCTCGATGATCATCCCGGCGATGTGCGAGTCCTGGGCGGTCAGTCCTTCGCTTGCGTCGATCAGGAGCAAGACCACCTGCGCCCGCTCGATGGCTTTTAGCGTTCGCAGGACCGAGTACTTCTCGACCCCAGGGGTGATGCGACCGCGGCGCCGGATCCCGGCAGTATCGATGAGAGTCAGACGGACCCCGTGGTAGGTGAGCTGTGTATCGATGGCGTCGCGAGTCGTGCCCGGAAGAGGGGAGACGATCACGCGCTCTTCGCCGAGTAGGCGATTGAGCAGGGAGGATTTCCCGACGTTCGGTCGCCCGACGATAGCGATGCGAATGCCGGTGTCAAGTTCGGCGGTTGATTGGGGCAGTCCGGCGGTGAGGGCATCCAGCAAGTCGCCGATCCCCACGCCGTGGAGGGCTGAGATCGGGATTGGATCGCCCATCCCGAGCTCGTAGAACTCGGTCGCCTGCTGGCGGCGTTCGGCCGTATCGCACTTGTTGACCACGAGGAAGATCGCCGGCTGCGCTTCATCCCGCCGCTGCCGGCGTAGGAAGGCGGCGACCTCGGCGTCGGCCGGCGTGACGCCATCGACGCCGTCGACCAGGAACAAGACGGCGTCGGCTTCCCGGCAGGCGATCTCCGCCTGGACGCGGATGGACTCGAGGTAATCGGCTGAGTCGATTGACAGCGGTTCCTGGCGCCGTCCGATCTGGGGATCGAGCCCCCCGGTGTCGACCAGATCGAAGACGATGCCATTCCACTCGGCCTCGGCGATGATCCGGTCGCGAGTGGTCCCGGGTCGGTCGTCGACGACCGCCAGGCGTTCTCCGGCGATTCGGTTGAACAGGGCCGACTTGCCCACATTCGGGCGTCCGACCAGGGCGACGACGGGTCGGGTCATCGCCCGGCCTCAGGGAAGCGGCGTCGGAGTGACGAACGGGGTGCGGCTGATCTTGACTTCGATGGTCTCCGGGAGGATGGTTCCCACGGTCACGCCCTGAGGCAGGACCACGATCTCGACCGGCACCGTGTGGTCTCCGATCCCCAGCCCGAGCAGATCGACCACGACCCGCACATCCTGGGGTTGCAGGGCTTCCAGGATCGGCAACGGGCCATCGAGCAGGACGCTGACGGTCGACGGGGAGGTCTGGGCGTAGCGCCCGAGATCGAGCCCGACGACCTCGACCGCTCGATTGACGGTGATCGTGCTGCGGATCGGCTCGATCGTGACTTCCACCAGGACGCTCTGTTGGTCGACGAGGGAGAAGCCCACCGGCAGTTCGACGGAAACCTCGCGCGAGATGTCCTCGACCGCGTCGGCGAGGGAAATCAGTTCGGTCTGAACGAAGCCCGGCAGGTTCTCGACCGCGACCGGGTCGGATGAGAAGACGACGACCGTCGGTGGGGTGACCTCGACATTGGTGACCCGGTACCCGGCCTGGACCTGGTCCGTGAGTTGGGGCAGGACGGCGAGGGAGCGGAAACCTCCGGGGAGGCTGATCTCGATCCGCACCCGGGCCGTGTCGGGCTGGAGGTCGACCTCCCGGACCGGGCGGCTCGAGGCGTCGCGAGCTGTCAAGTCGGCCACTAGATCCAGGCTCTCTTCGGTTCCGGCGAGATCCACCTGGACGACAGCCTCGACGATGGTATCGAGGAGCGAGGCCGCACCGACGACACTGACTTCGCTGGGATCGACCTGAGGGGTACCGGCCTGGTAGCGGGAAGCCGGATCGCCGGTCAACGCCACCCGGACCGGGACAGTCTTGGCGGCCGCCTCCTCGAGCGTGACCGGCACCGTACCGGGATTGATGGCGGTGATCCTCGCTCCGGATCGGTTCACCGTCGCGAGCAAAGCCACCGCCTCGGATCCGGGCCCGAGTTGTGCGAGGTCCGCCGTCAGCTGGAAGTCCGCCGCCACGAGAGCCTGCCACACGGATGTCGGGGCTCGGACGGTCAGGCGGGCCTCCTTGGGAGGCTCACCGACGACCAGCAGGCCATCGGCGGGAGCGGTGTAGCGGATCGGGATGGCCGTGGGGAAGACGCGCTCCTCGATGGGGTCCGCCGCGCTGACGCCAGCGATCCAGATCGAGACGGCCAGAATGAAGGCGAACAGCAGGCTTTCGAGGTTGTCGATCAGCCAACGGCGCACGTCGAGTCCTAGGGCTCGGCCGATGTTTCGGCGCTGCGCGGCCGGGCGCGGGTCAACCGGCGCGAAAGCCAGGCCGGGAGGAGGGTCGGCGGCCGCGGTCGATAGAAGGCATACAGAATGTTGCGCAGGCGAGCTGGGTCGAGCTTGCGGATCATCCGACCGTTGTGCGCCACCGAGATCGCGCCGTTCTCTTCTGAGACGACGACGGCGACCGCGTCGCTGACCTCACTGATGCCGAGGGCGGCGCGATGGCGAAGTCCCATCTGCCGATCGCGCGGGCCCGAGATCGTCCCGCCGGACGAGAGCGGAAGGACGCAGGCGGCCGCCGTGATCCGGTCCCCGCGCAGAATCACGGCGCCGTCATGGAGCGGAGTGTTGGTGTGGAAGATCTGCAGGAGCAACTCCGGTGTCAGCAGGGCATCCAGGCCGATTCCCGTCTCGAGGTACTCGCCCAAGCGGACCTCGCGCTCGATCACGATCAGGCCGCCCAAGCCGTGATCCGAGAGCCGTTGGGCGCCCGTTGCGAGGGAACTGATCGTCTGCTCGAGGTCCGACGGGCCGGCGCCGATATTCACCAGTGCTCCAGCGCGGCCAAGTCGCTCTAGGGCGCGGCGGATCTCGGGGGCGAAGATGACCGGGATCGCGACGAGCAGCGCCGGCAGCGAGGTGCGCAACAGCCAGGTGAAACCCGGGAGCGGGAGAAGGGAGGTAATCAGGGCCAGGACCACCACTAGCACGACCATCCCCCGCAGCAGGACGACGGCTCGGGTTCCTCGGACGAGCCGAAGAAGCACGAACAGGATCGCCGTGACCAGCAGGATGTCGAGGACGCTGAGCCAGTTGACCCGCTGGATGTAGGAGGCGACGTCGCCCAGCAGGGTGTTTACCATCGGGCGCCCCGCGCCGGCATCATTGCGATTCCTCGAGGTTGCGCAGCAGTTCCTGGTACCCCTCCAGGTCGGGAGGCTCGAGGGAAAGGATCGTGCGGATCGTGAGGATGGCGTCGCCGATCTGGCCGGCGTCGAGCTGGATCTCGCCAAGGGCGTCGTACTGGGCGATGGCGTCGGCGATCCGACCGGCGGCCCGGTAGGCCTCCGCCAGGCGAGTGTGGAGCGCCTGCTTGCCGGGATGCTCGCGCGCCAATTCCTCCAGGAAGGCCAGGGCTTCGGGCCCGCGCCCTTCGGCCACCAGGATCTCTAGATACCGGTCGAGTGAGGTCGCC
>DATIPT010000036.1:0-42736 GCA_035471625.1 Anaerolineales bacterium | reverse complement strand
GCTCCCGCTTCACCCTCGCCTGACGGACCTTGATGGTCCCAGCGAGCCCCCGTCCGGAGGCATCTTCGATGTTTCGCAAGATTCTCATCCTCGCGGTTCCTTCAGTACTCCTATTTTCATTTTCTCCCAGCCAAGAAGCTTCGCCGAAGCCCAAAGGGCCTGACGGCCCGACAGGGGATCCGTACGTCCTTCAGCAGATGGAGCGGATCAATCGCCAACTGGCGGATCAGGGCCTAGACATCGCCCTCGAGGGGATCGAGTTCTTCACGATCGGCGTCGGGCGGCCGGAAAGCCGTATGCACCAGGTCGGGTCCCGCTGGGTCGCCGGCGACGTCAGGCGCTTTGCCGACGGCGACAACATTACCTTCCTCTTCGATCAGAGCGAAGGGGCGACGGCGTCCGGGCTGACGTTCGCTCAGACCGAAGCCGCGGTGGATGCAGCCCTGGCCACCTGGGATGGGGCGCGCTGCTTTCGAAGAGCCGATCTCCTGAAGCGAGCAGATCTTGGAGCGGATCCCGACATCCTCGACTCCTTCTACGGCTTTGGCGGGTTGGGCGACCCCTTCCTGGCGGACATCGTCAATGCCGGATGGCTCCCGTACGCCTTCTTCGAAGCCGTAGGCGGACCCGGCGGCGGAGATGGGATCCTGGCGCTCACGGCGACGTTCGTCTTTGCGGATGAAGACGGTCCCACCGATATCAACGGTGACCACTTCCTCGACACGGCGCTGAGTGAGACCTACTACAACGACAACTTCGGAGACCCGGGCGGTAGCCGGGCAGGAAACCCATGGGGAATCGATGTGGACCTCCCCGGGGTCGACGTCCAGACGGTGGCCCTGCATGAGAACGGTCATTCGCTCGAGCTCGGCCACTTCGGTCCGCCCCCGGTGGCTGTGATGAACCCGGTCTATGGTGGCATCAAGGTTCAACTGTTCTCCACAGACCAGGCCGGGATATGCACGGTCTGGGGGTCCTGGCCGAAGTAGCCCCGCGATTTCAACCCGGAGCCCGGCCCGCCCCGGCCGGGCTCTTTGATTCGGCGCTGCTTCGGAGCGGGACGCCGGTCCTTGATAGGAATTGAGAGATGCTGAGAGGGTGCCTCGCCAGGCTGAGAGTTTCGGGAAGACCGACTTCGCTAAACACGAAGGCATGGCCGACAGCCCCCGCCAGCGAGCCTGGCGCACCCTCTTCCTGCTGCTCGCCGCCTTGTTCGTTGTGCCGTTCCTGATCTCGTTCGGCACGGTGGCGTCCGGCCTTCCGGATGTTGTCTCGACCGGAAAGTGTCCGGCAGCTCCACCGGATGTCCCCCCGTACCCTTGCACAGTCCAAGACTACCTCCGGCGGATGACCGTGGGGCCGTGGGCGTTGATGGGGCATCTCGTGGTCTGGTCCGGATGGTGTGGGATCATGGTTCTCGTCGGCGTCGGGGTGCTCCTCGGCCGGTCGATCATCGACATGCGCAGGTAGGGATCGTTGTCGGGGATCCACGCGAGGGAATCTGAAAGGGGTGCCAGCATGAAGGATACGGGCGAAGGGTCGAAGGTAAGAGAGACGAGCGACATCTCCGACAAAGTCTCCTTCTCGGGGCGGACGGCCGTTCTTCTGACCCTCACCGGCCTCGGCCTTGGCGTCGCGGTCGAGGTCCTCTTCTACGGTCATCCGCCGGGGATCTCCTTCTTCCTGTGGACAGCCTTGTGCGTGACCGCGGTCCTGGCCCTGAGCCGCGTGATCCCGGCGCGGATCTCGCCTTCGGTCTGGCCGTCGGTCGTTGCCGGGCTGTTCTTCTCGTTGGTGGTCTTCTTCCGCCAGGAGCCGCTGACCGTCTTCCTGGCCGTCATGCTGACGTTCTTCTTCCTGGCAATGACGGTGCGGGTGTTCCGGTTCGGGAACCTGGAACGCTTCGGATGGATTGACCTCGTCGTCACCTTCTTCTGGGTCCCGATCGAGGCCTGGATCCGGCCATGGCCCGTAGCGGGCATGGCCTGGGGTAGAACGGTCAGGGAGCAGGGCGGCAGCCGGGTCTTCTTCTCGGTCCTACGCGGTCTGCTTCTAGCCCTGCCCATCGTCGTGGTCTTCCTGGCGCTGTTGAGCGCGGCCGATCTGATCTTCGGCGACTATGTCGCCCGAGCCCTGGCGTGGCTCAATCTGGAGCAGCTGCTGGATTGGTCCCTTCGGGCCCTGGTCATCGTCGTCAGTGGTCTGTTTCTGCTGGGCGCGCTCACCGCGGCGTTGCGCGATCCGGGGCGTCGCCGACTGATCGGGGAAGACCCGCCGATCGTCCGGCCGTTCCTCGGGTTCACCGAAACGACGCTCGTGCTCGCCCTGGTGGCGGTCGTGTTCCTCCTGTTCGTCATCGTGCAGTTTGCGTACTTGTTTGGCGGCGCCGCGAACATCCACGCCGCCGGCTACACCTATGCCGAGTACGCACGCCGGGGTTTCGGCGAGCTCGTCACCGTGGCCGTCCTCGCCCTGAGCATGGTCTACGCCTTGGCGGCGGTGACCCATCTCACGACACGAGGCCGGCGCACAATCTTCTTCTTCCTGTGCACAGGGATTGTGGTCTTCGTGGGTGTGATGCTGGTCTCGGCCTTCCAGCGTCTGGTGCTCTACGAGCAGGCCTACGGGTTCAGCCGTCTCCGGACGTATACGCACGTCGCCATCGGGTGGCTGGCGGTCGCCTTCGTCGTCTTCCTGGTCCTGCTGGGCCTCCGACGGCTTCGGGCCATGGCGCTGGCCGCCCTGGCGATTGCCACCGGATTCACGGCGACACTCGCCCTGCTGAACGTCGACGCCTTCATCGTCGATTGGAACGCCGCCCGCTATCAGCAGAATGGCGACCTGGATGTCGACTATCTCGTCAGTCTGACAGACGACGCCGTCCCGGGCCTGGTCGCCCTGGTGAGAAGCGTCCATGGGGAGCAGGAGGAGGACTTGCTTGCGGCGTTGTCATGCCGTCGGCGTGCCCTGGTCGGGCGGGAGGCCAGGCTTCGGTGGCCCTCGGCCCAGGCAAGCCGGAGCGCGGCCCTGGCGGCCCTGGCCACGATCGACACTGAACTGGCGGAGTACGTCGTCTTCCGGAAACCCCCCGGCCCGACCGACCCGCCGTGGGCGGAGTATCGCGTGAAGACTCCTGACGGGGTCGAAAACTGCCCGGCGTGGGGAGTCTGGTAGGCCGATCGCCCAGAACCGAGGCGCCATCGTCGAGGCGATTGACCGCCCGAACGCTTTCGGCTATCATCGCCGCATCCAATCGGACCCAGTTTGAGGGTTTGCCCTTTGGGGTGACGCACCATGGGCAATGCCTTGCCCCAGCCAGCCGGGGTCTCCTCCCCGGACAAGGTTCGGAGTCGGTCCTGTACCGCCAGCCTTTCGGGATCTGGTGCTGGCGCGGGCTTTGCCAGGCTCGCGTCACCTCGATCAGTGGCGGCGGAGCCGCATGGCGCCGCTATAGTGGACCGCTGAGCCCTTGAGCGGCAGCACGATTCTTCCAGTTCGATGCTCCAGTACCGCCCTCCGGCCCTCGCAGGCCGGTACGCATTTCGCCGCCGTGAGCCGGAGGTGTCTGCGGTGACGGATCGAAGCGGCGCCTACATGGTCGAACTGCGCGATGTGACGAAGCGCTTCGGCGAGACCGTCGCCCTCGACGATGTCACCCTGCAAATCCGGGACGGAGAGTTCTTCTCGATGCTCGGTCCGAGCGGTTGCGGCAAGACCACCTCGCTGCGGCTGATCGCCGGTTTCGAGATGCCGACGGATGGCGATGTCCTCATTGGGGGCGAGTCCCAGGGCCATCGGCCGGCGTTTCAGCGTCCCGTCAACACGGTCTTTCAATCCTACGCCTTGTTTCCCCATATGTCGGTCTTCGAGAACACGGCCTTCGGACTGGAAATGCAGAAGGTTCCCAAGGGAGAGATTCGCCAGCGAGTGTCTGAAGCCCTGGAACTGGTGCAGCTCCCCGGGATGGAGAAGCGAAAGCCGAAGCAGCTCTCCGGGGGCCAGCAGCAGCGAGTTGCGCTGGCGCGGGCGCTCGTCAACCGGCCCAAGGTTCTTCTGCTCGACGAGCCGTTGGGCGCTCTCGACCTCAAGCTTCGCAAGGCGATGCAGCTGGAGCTCAAGTCCCTCCAGCACCGCCTGGCGATCACGTTCATCTATGTCACCCACGACCAGGAAGAAGCCCTGACGATGTCGGATCGGATCGCCGTCATGGATCATGGTCATGTCCTTCAGGTGGGGTCGCCCGGCGTGATTTACGAGAACCCGGCCAATCGGTTCGTGGCGGATTTCATCGGAGAAACGAACTTCCTCGAGGGCCGGATCACGGGACGCGAGGGATCGGCCGCCCTGGTCGATCTCGGCGGACTGGAGATCCGGGCTCCAGCACCGGCGGGAGCGCCGGCGAGGGGCCCGGTCACCGTTGCCATCCGACCGGAGAAGATCAGCCTGCATCGGACGAGCCGAGAGGGCGCGTGGGAGGGACGCGTCGAGGATGTAACCTACATCGGCCAGGATAGCCACTACCGCGTTCGTCTGGGACCGCACGCCGTGGTTCGCGTCCGCGTCCAGAACCAGGCGGCAGGGCTTCCGGCGCTGGCCCAGGCCGGCGATTCGGTCTGGGTCTCGTGGTCTGAGGAGGCCGGTCGTGTCTTGCTCGACTAGGACCGCAAGACCCCCGGAGGCTGCCCGATGAGCGTGTTCGGCCGCGTCACGCGCCGGATCCGCGAGGATACGTCCCTGCAGGGAACCACCCTGATCGCGCCCGGCCTGTTGTGGATGGTCGGCTTCCTGATCGTGCCTCTGCTTCTCATCGTCGTGCTCTCCCTCGCCTGGAGGGGCGCGTACGGGCCGGTCGACTGGGGGACGACCACCCGGGAGTTTCTCGGTCGCCTGTCGCTGGACAACTACGCCCGCCTGGCCGATCCGCTGTACCTGGGCGTCTTGTGGACCTCCCTCCAGATGGCGGCTCTAACGACAGCGATCTGCCTGGTGGTGGGCTATCCCGTCGCATACTTTCTGGCCAGGAGCGGCAGTCGCTGGCGCAGCTTGCTGCTGTTCCTCCTGCTGGTGCCATTCTGGACCAACTTCCTGATCCGGATCTACGCCTGGATGCTTCTGCTCCGCACGGAGGGGCTGGTCAATCGCACTCTGGTGGCCATCGGGTTGATCCCCGAACCCCTGCAGATCATGTACTCGCCCACGGCGGTCATGATCGCCATGGTCTATGAGTTCCTCCCGTTCATGGTCCTGCCGCTCTTCACATCCCTGGAGAAACTCGATCCGGCGCTCCTGGAAGCCGCCTCGGATCTCTATGCGCGACCGGTGCGCACCTTTTTGCGGGTGACCCTGCCTCTCAGCCTGCCGGGAGTCATCGCCGGGACGATCCTGGTCTTCATCCCGACGATGGGGATGTTCGTCGTCCCCGATCTGATGGGCGGGGCGCGGACGGCTCTGGTCGGGAACCTGGTCCAACGCCAATTCCTGGCGGCGCGCGACTGGCCGTTTGGCGCCGCGGCGAGCATGGTGCTCATGGCGCTGACCTTGGTCGCGACCCTGCTCTACACGCGCGTCTCGGGCTTCGGTGAGGAGCTGGTCGCATGAAGAAGAGCCCTGCCCTGGGGATCTACACCGGCATCTTCTACGTCTACCTCTACCTTCCGATCCTGATCCTCGTGGTCTTCTCCTTCAATACCCAGCGGCTGAACCTGACCTGGGAAGGGTTCACCTTGCGCTGGTACGAAGTGCTGTTCGCCGACTCGAAGGTCGGCCTGGCGACGATCAACACCTTGACGGTGGCGATCGTTTCAACGCTGGTCTCGACCGTGATCGGCACGATGGCGGCGCTGGCCCTGCATCGCTACGACTTCCGGGTGCGCAGTTTCTCCGAGGCCTCGCTCTACATCCCGATCGTCATCCCTGAGATCGTGATGGGGATCGGCCTGCTCTCGCTGTACGCCACGCTGAAGATTCCCCTCGGGATCCCGACGATCACGCTCTCGCACATCGCCTTCTCGATCCCCTTTGTGGCCCTCGTCGTCCGAGCGCGCCTGCACGGGTTCGACCGTTCCGTCGAGGAGGCGGCGATGGACCTGGGGGCCAACGAGTTGGTCACTTTTTGGCGCGTGACCCTTCCCCTGATCCTTCCTGGGGTCCTGTCGGGGGCCCTGCTGGCCTTCACCCTGTCGCTGGACGACTTCATCATCACCTTCTTCACCGCCGGGCCAGGGTCGACGACACTTCCCCTGCTGGTCTACGGGATGGTCAAGACTCACATCACCCCGGAGATCAACGCTCTTTCGACGATCTGGGTGCTGACGGTGTTCGTCCTGTTGCTGGTCTCGCAGCTGCTGCAGCGGCGCTCGCCGAGCGTCGTCCCACTCGAATGAGGAGGAGACAATGAAGCGATGGAACATTGGCGCGGTCCTGGCGATCTTCTTGCTGGGACTCCTGCTGGCCGCCTGCGGCCAGGGCCCGGCCGAAGAGGAGAAGGTGGTCAACCTCTTCGCTTGGTCGGAATACATTCCGCAGGCTGTCTTGGACGGATTCGAGGAGGAGACCGGTATCAAGGTGAACTACGATGCCTACTCCTCGAATGAGGAGATGTACGCGAAGATCTCGGCCGGCGCCAGCGGCTACGACATTATCCAGCCGTCCGACTACTGGATCGGCGTGATGAAGGCGCAGGATCTGCTCGAGCCGCTCGATCTCGCCAAGATCCCCAATCTGGCGAATGCCGATCCGGCCCTGCCGTACGAACTGTTCGATCCGGGCCACACGTACAGCATTCCGTACCAGTGGGGCTCGGCGTCGATCGCGGTCAACACCGAGAAGATCACCGAGTCGATCGACTCCTACATGGACCTGTGGGATCCGGCGTACGCCGGCCGGATCGTCCTGCTGGATGACGAGCGGCAGATCATCGGCATGGCGCTGCTGGCTCTCGGCTACGACCCGAATACCCTGAACGAGGCGGAGCTGGCCGAGGCCAAGGACCTCCTGCTCGAACTGGTCCCGAACGTGCGGCTGTTCGACAGCGATACGCCGAGCACGGCGATCCTGACGGGCGAAGCCGACATCGGCCTGATCTGGAACGGGGAAGCGGCGATCGCCCATGCCGAGAATCCGGCGATTGACTACATCTACCCCAAGGAGGGGACGATCTTCTGGTACGACAACCTGGCGATCGTCAAGGGGGCGAGCCACATGGATGCCGCGCACCAGTTCATGAACTACATCTTGCGTCCTGAGGTCAGCGTTCTGATTACGGCGGAGTTCCCGTACTCGAACCCGAACAAGGCCGCCCTGGACTACATGCAGGAGAACGACCCCGAGGCCTATGACGCCTACATGACCTACCCGGCGACGAATCCATCGGCGGAGGCGTTGGCGGGAGCCTACGTGTTGTCGGACGTCGGCGAGACGACCGAGATCTACGACACCATCTGGACTGAAATCAAGACCGCTGCCGGGGGGTAGCTTCGATCGCGCAGGCCCGCCCGGCGGGGGACGCCGGGCGGGCCTGACCCGGCCTCAGGGGAGGTGGACGGAAGCCGATTGACTCGTGGATTGCTCTCAGACCCTGTCGCGGCAGCCGCCGCGCCAAAGACAGCCCATGCCAAGGGAGGAGATCGTGAGCAAACCGGGTTGGTCCCGTTCGTCCCTGATTCTGGTCGTCTCAGCTGCGATCCTTCTGGGAGCCTGCGCTCCTTCCGCCGCGCCCGCGGCGGGTGGTCCCCTGCAGTCGATCGGCGACGGCGAAGGTCGGGTCGACATCGTCGCCTGGGCCGGCTACATCGAACGGGGCGACACCGATCCAGCCTTCGACTGGGTGACAGACTTCGAAGCCGAGACCGGCTGTCAGGTCTACGTCAAGACCGCCGCCACGTCGGACGAAATGGTCGCACTGATGAATGAGGGCGGTTTCGATGTCGTGACGGCCTCCGGCGACGCCAGCAACCGGCTGATCTCAGGCGGCAAGGTTCAGGAGATCAACATCGACCTGATCCCGAGCTGGGACACTGTCGACGACCGGCTCAAGGAAGCGCCCTGGCACTTCGTCGATGGCAAGCACTATGGCGTCCCGTACCAGTGGGGCTCGAACGTCCTGATGTACAACACGGACGCCTTCGCGACCCCGCCGGACAGCTGGGCCCCGGTCTTCGAGGAGATGACCCTGGACGACGGCGAGAGCAACGCCGGCCGGGTCGAGGCCTACGACGGCGCCATCTACATCGCCGATGCAGCCCTGTACCTGATGGTCCACAATCCCGAGTTGGGGATCACCGATCCCTACTATCTGACCCGGGAGCAGTTCGACGCCTCACTGAACCTGCTCCGCCAGCAGCGCCCGCTGCTCAACCGCTACTGGCATGATGCCTTCATCCAGATGGACGACTTCGTCAATGAAGGGGTCGTCGCCGCGAGTTCGTGGCCGTTCCAGGTCAACCTGCTCCAGGCCCAGGGCGCCCCGATCTCGAGCGTCGTTCCCGAGGAAGGCGCCACCGGATGGTCCGATACGACCATGATGCATGTCGATGCACCCCATCCGAACTGCGCCTACCTGTGGCTGGAGCATTCGCTCAATCCGGCGTTGCAAGGCGATCTGGCGGCGTGGTTCGGGTCCGTGCCGTCAGTGCCAGCCGCCTGCGAGGGGAACGAACTGCTGGGCGCCGAGGGCTGCGAGATCAACGGGATGGGCAACTTCGACAAGATCCACTTCTGGAAGACGCCCACGACCACTTGCCCCGACGGCAGCGAAGCGTGCGTCCCGTACCATGAGTGGGTGACGAACTACATCGCCGTGATCGGCGGGCGGTAGGACGTTTGCACCTGACCGGCTTCCGGCGCGGCCGCCTCGGCACTCCCCATGGAGGCGGCCGCCCGGGGGCCGGAAGAGCCGGGATTCACCGGTGGGACGGCCCGGAAGGCGCAAGGCGCATGGCCGGTCGCCTTCCGGGGCGACGGATCGGTGATGCCCTGACCCGAGGTGGAGGAAGATGATGGAGTATCGATTGTGGATCGGTGGCAAGTGGACCGACTCCCAGGGCGGGAAGAGGATGGCCATTGAGAATCCCGCCACGGAGGAGCGGTTGGCCGAAGTGGTGGATGCATCGTCTCAGGACGTCGACCGGGCCGTGCGCGCCGCCCACGCGGCGTTCGCCGACGGCCGTTGGTCGAAGAAGACGCCGTCGGAACGGTCGCTGGTGCTC
This sequence comes from Anaerolineales bacterium, assembly GCA_035471625.1. Taxonomy (GTDB): domain Bacteria; phylum Chloroflexota; class Anaerolineae; order Anaerolineales; family E44-bin32; genus DATEVL01. The sequence goes on along the minus strand of DATIPT010000036.1, from coordinate 33,530 downwards.
TGGAGGCTGGCCGACCTGCTCGAGGCGCGGATCGACGAATTCGCCCGGGTCGAGTCGGAGAACAGCGGCAAGCCCTACGCTTTCGTCAGCCGCGGCGCCGACCTGCCGTTCACGATTGACAACCTCCGGTTCTTCGCCGCCGCAGCTCGCGACACCCACGGCTCCCGCGCCGGAGAGTACCTGAGCGGCTACACCTCGATCTATCGCAAGGAACCCGTCGGGGTCGTCGGCCAGATCACGCCGTGGAATTACCCACTGATGATGGCGGTTTGGAAGATTGGGCCTGCCCTTGCGGCTGGCTGCACGGTTGTCCTCAAGCCCGCTCCCATGACTCCCCTGACGACGCTGATGCTCGCCGAACTCACGGCGGAGGCCGGGATTCCCGAAGGGGTTGTCAACGTCGTCACCGGCGGTAGCGAGACCGGTCAGGCCCTGGTCGAGCACCCCGATGTGCGCATGGTCAGCCTGACCGGCTCGCCGGGGACCGGGCGGAAAGTGATGGAGACCTCGGCCAAGAGCCTGAAGCGCGTCCACCTCGAACTGGGGGGCAAGGCGCCCGTGATCGTCTTTGATGACGCCGATCTGGAGGCGGTCGCCGCCAAGACCACTCTGGCGGCCACCTTCAACACCGGCCAGGATTGCACCGCGGCGACCCGGGTCTACGTCGACCAGAGCCGCTACGACTCCTTGCGGGACGCCCTGGTCGAGTCGATGCGCGGCGTGAAGGTCGCCGATCCGTTCGTGGAGGAATCCCAGATGGGCCCGCTGGTTTCACAGATCCAACGCGAGCGCGTCTCCGGGTTCGTCGAGCGGGCCCGGGCCGCCGGGGCCAGGGTGTTGACCGGGGGCCAGGTTCCGGCCTCGATGAAGAAGGGCTACTACTACGAACCGACCGTCGTCTGCGATGTCGACCAGAAGGCGGAGATCATCCAGGCCGAGGTCTTCGGGCCGGTCCTGACCGTCTCACCGTTTCGGGGAGAGGACCAGGCCATCCAGCTGGCGAACGACGTGATCTACGGCCTGGCGGCGTCACTCTTCACCAAGGATGTTGGGCGGGCGATGAAGCTGGCGGCGGATCTCGAGTTCGGCACGGTCTGGATCAACGACCACATCCCGCTGACGTCGGAGACTCCTCACGGCGGGTTCAAGCAATCCGGCTTCGGCAAGGATCTCTCGTCCGAAGCGGTGGGCGACTACCTGGTAACGAAGCACGTGATGGTGGCACAGTCCGGATGACGACCCATCCATCTGCACCTTCACTTCCGTCGGTCGAGGCCGGGCTCGGCGGCGCGGTCGGGGCGACCCCGGCGATCCGCTTCCGTTTCGTCAGCCGTCACTTCGGGGAAGTCCACGCGGTCGACGGGGTCGACCTGGACATTCTCGATCGCGAGTTCTTCACGATGCTCGGCCCGTCCGGCTCCGGCAAGACCACGTGCCTGCGCTTGATCGCCGGATTCGAGATCCCCGACCAGGGATCGATCGAGTTGTTCGGGATGGATGTCTCGAGCCTTCCACCCTACGAGAGAGATGTCAACACGGTCTTCCAGGACTATGCGCTCTTTCCGCATATGACCGTGGCCGAGAACGTCGGGTATGGATTGATGATCCGGAAGGTTCCCAAGAGCGATCGCAAGCCGCGGGTGGACGAGATGTTGGAACTGGTACGCCTCCCTGGGCTGGGGGAACGAAAGCCTTCCGAGCTCTCGGGAGGGCAGCGCCAGCGGGTGGCCCTGGCACGAGCGCTGGTTCTGCAGCCGCGCGTCCTGTTGCTCGATGAGCCCCTGGGGGCGCTCGACCTCAAGCTCCGCCAGGAGATGCAGATTGAGCTCAAGGGCCTGCAGCAGCAGGTCGGGATCACCTTCGTCTATGTGACTCACGACCAAGAAGAGGCGCTGGCGATGAGCGACCGAATCGCCATTTTCAACCACGGGAAGGTCGAGCAGGTTGGGACGCCGGCGACGCTCTACGAGAACCCGGCCACCCCGTTTGTGGCCGGGTTCGTCGGCGTCTCCAACATCCTTCAGGGAGAGTGGGCCCGCCGTATCACCGGCGACGAGATCCCCGTGACGGTCCGCCCGGAGAAGATCACGATGGTCTCGGCAAGCGAGACGACCGTCGGTCCCGATCGGTGTGCCGTGGAAGGCCGGGTGCGGGATGTGGTGTACCTCGGCATGTACACCCGCTACCTGGTCGAACTCGACGCCACGACGGACTTGACCGTCGTTCAGCAGAACCTGAATACCCGATCGATGGACGTGTTGGCCGCCCGGGGGCAACAGGTGATGCTGACGTGGGATCGCAGTCACAATCGTCCCTTGACGGGCTAGCCGAGGACTCCGTGGCCGACATCGCCAAGACCCGCTCCCAAGACGAGAGAAGCCGAACCCTCGGCAATCGTATCTCGACGTTCCTCTACCGGCGGCCCACGCTGGTCCTTCTTCTCCTTCTCGGTCTGCCTCTGCTGTGGCTGCTCTCCGTCTACCTGGGCTCCTTGTCGACGTTAATCATCCAGTCCTTCTTCTGGTTGGACTCCTTCACCGGGCAGGTGATCCAAACCCTGACTCTGGCGAACTACATCGAGCTGACCCATCCCGCCAACATCGACATCTTCGTCCGCACCATCCTGATGGCGGCCGCCGTCACCGTGGCCTGCGTCGTTCTGGCGTATCCCCTGGCGTACTACATGGCCCGCCATGCCTCGGATCGGATGAAGGGGGCTCTGTACGTCCTGGTGCTGCTTCCGCTGTGGTCTTCCTACCTGGTCCGGGTGTACGCCTGGCGCCTGATCCTGGCGAAGGAAGGGATCACCAGTTGGATCTTTGGCTCCCTGAATCTGGACTGGCTGATGGACGGCCTTCTCAAGATCCCGGTCATCGGAGGGCCTTCGCTTTCCGTCTCCTTCCTGGGGATGTGGCTGGTCTTTGTCTACGTCTGGCTCCCGTACATGATCCTGCCGATCGAGGCCAGCCTGGAGCGGGTCCCGGGGTCGCTCCTGGAAGCCTCGGCGGACTTGGGAGGAAGACCGTCGACGACCTTTCGCCGGGTCACCTTCCCGCTGGCGCTGCCCGGGGTCGTCGCCGGGTCGATCTTCACCTTCTCTCTGACTCTGGGGGACTTCGTCGTTCCGTATTCGCTCGGCAACTCGTCCTTTTTCATCGGCCAGGCCGTCCTTTCGTTGCAGGGAACCGCCTGGAACATCCCGCTGGCGGCGGCCTTCACCGTCATCCCGATGATCGTGATGGCCGTCTATCTGATGGGGGCGAAACGGATGGGGGCCTTCGATGCCCTCTAGTCGCACTTCCCGCCGCGCCCCATGGGCGCTCAAGGTCGTCGCCTTTGGCGTGATCCTCTTCCTGCACCTTCCGGTCGTGGTCGTTCTGCTGTACGCGCTGACGACGGATGACACGACCTTCCGATTCCCGCTCCCCGGGGTGACGCTCGAATGGTTCCGGGTGGCTTGGGGCCGCAGCGACGTCTGGGAGGCGTTGAGTCTGTCGCTGCGGGTGGCGCTCATCTCGACCTGTGTGGCGGTCGTGCTCGGTTCCCTGGCCGCGGCGGCGGTCTACCGCAGTCGTTTCTTCGGGCGGGACGCCATCTCCTTCCTCCTGGTACTGCCGATCGCCCTGCCGGGGATTGTCAGCGGGATCGCCCTGCGCGCCGCGCTGGGCTTCATGGATGTGCCCTTCAGCTTCTGGACGATCGTGATCGGTCATGCCACGTTCTGCATGGTGATCGTCTACAACAATGTCCTGGCTCGATTCCGGCGTATGGGCAGTTCCCAGATGGAAGCCTCGATGGATCTGGGCGCCAACTCATTTCAGACCTTCCGGCACATCGTCCTGCCGTACATGGCAACGGCCCTGTTGGCCGGCGGCGTTCTGGCCTTTGCGCTATCCTTCGATGAGATCGTCGTGACAACCTTCACGGCCGGGCAGCAACAAACCCTGCCGATCTGGATGTTTAGCCAGCTGACGCGTCCTCGCCAGCGACCGGTGACCAACGTCGTGGCGGTCTTCGTCATCGCCATCACGACGATCCCGATTCTCCTGGCCAGCCGGCTCACACGGGATACGCGCGAGACGTAGCCCGGAGAAGTCGCGAAAGGAAAGCGCATGACCTGGACCGTCGGAATCTACCTCTTCGATGCGATCGAAGTGCTCGACTTCGCCGGCCCGTACGAGGTCTTTTCGACGGCGGCGCGCGTCCACGGAAGGCGCGAGCCTCCGAGTCCGCCGGCCTTCGTCGTGGCGACCGTCGGGCGTGGGATCGGGCCGGTGGTCGCCCGGGGTGGGCTGCGGGTTCAACCCGGCTTCGGCCTCACCGACCACCCGCCGCTGGATGTCGTGATCATCCCCGGGGGCGTCGTGGACGCCGAAATGGAACAGCCGGACGTCTTGGCGTGGCTGCAGCAAGTGGCGGCGAAGGCCAGCATCACCGCTTCGGTCTGCACGGGAGCCTTCCTGCTGGCGCAGGCCGGGCTCCTAGAGGGCCGGCCGGCGACGACCCACTGGGAGGATATCCCCTCGCTGCGAGAGTACTTCCCGTCGATCGAGGTCGTCGACGGCGAGCGCTGGGTCGACACCGGGTCGATCGTGACCGCCGCCGGGATCTCCGCCGGCCTCGACATGAGCCTGCACCTGGTGGCGCGCCTCGCCGGGGAAGACCTCGCCGTGCGAACGGCGCGACAGATGCAATACGAGTGGCGCAAGAACGAACCGGAAATCGACCTGTGAGGCTTGTCGGCTTCCGCCCGCCGGGAGTTGGTTGACGCCGCTCCTGGGGACGGATACGATTCCTTCCGGCGGTTCCTGCCTCACCGAAGCCCCGGGCCCGCTGCTCGAAACGGCCGCCTGTAACGGAGCCTGATCCGATGCTGATCGACGGACGGAAGGTGCGCGGCGAGTCCGCGCAAGCCCTCCTGGTCGTCAACCCGGCGACGGAAGAGACCCTGGCGGAGATCCGCGCCGGCGGACGATCCCAGGTCGCCTCGGCCGTCGAGGCGGCCAAGCGCGCCTTCTCGACCTGGCGGCGGACCCCAGCGGTCGAACGCGCCCATCTGCTCCATCAAGTCGCTGCGAGCCTGCGGGAGCATCATGATGAGCTGGCCCGGCTCCTGACCCAAGAAGAAGGGAAACCGCTTCCGGAGAACGACGAGGAACTGGTCTGGACCGAGGACACCTTCGACTACTACGCAGAACTCGGTCGCCATGAGCGGGGACGGGTCATCCCGCCCGGCGATCCCGACCAGTTCAACTTCGTCCTCAAAGAGCCCTACGGGGTCGTTGGGTGCATCGTCCCGTGGAACTATCCGCTTCTGCTCATGGCGTGGAAGGTCGCACCGGCGTTGGCCGCCGGAAACACGGTGGTGATCAAGCCTTCCGAATTGACTCCGCTGACCACGTTGCGTGTCGCCGAGACGGCCTTCGCCGGCCTTCCCCCCGGCGTGGTCAATGTCGTCGCCGGCACCGGACCGGACGCCGGGGAGGCGCTCGTCACTCACCCCGACGTCCGGGTCATCGCGTTCACGGGATCTCTTGTCACCGGCCAACGCATCGCCCACCTGGCGGCGCCGGAGATGAAGAAGCTTCACCTCGAGCTGGGGGGCAAAGACCCGATGGTGATCGGACCGGATGTCGAAACGGACCTCGCCGTCCGGGCCCTGGCCTACGCTGCGCTGATCAACACCGGGCAGGTCTGCACCAGCACAGAGCGCGTCTACGTTCCCCAGGAGCGCCTCAGTTCCTTGGCGGAGGAGCTCTCCGCATTCGTCGAGACGCTTCGCCTCGGTGACGGGCTGGATCCGGAGACGGATATCGGCCCGATGATCCGGGAGCCCTTCAGGCAGCGTGTGGAGGCGCAGATCCAGGACGCCGTCGCTAGGGGAGCCCGACTGTTGAGCGGGGGCGTGCGCCCGGCCGAACGGCGGGGTTTCTTCTTTCCGCCGACCGTGTTGGTGGACGTGGATCACGAAATGCAGATCATGCGCGACGAGACCTTCGGGCCGGTCATCCCGCTGATGCCCTACCGGGACTTCGACGAAGCCATCCGCTTGGCGAACGATTCTCCCTACGGCCTGGGCGCAACGCTGATGAGCCACGATGCACGCCTCGTCAAGCGGTTCTTCGAGGAGGTCGACGCCGGAACGATCTGGATCAATGATCCGCTCACCGACAACTACGCCGGGCCCTTCGGCGGGATGAAGATGAGCGGGCTGGGTCGGGAACTTGGCCAGGAAGGCCTGGACGAGTTCTTTCGAGTCAAACACATCCACTGGGATATGGTGGGCAGGCAGAAGGACTATTGGTTCCCCTACGGAACGGAAGCGAGGAACGAATGACGGACTATCCCTTCGACCATGTCTCGCCGGTCTGGACGCGGTACACCGATTTCGTCGTCGATCGTGGCGAAGGGTCGTACCTGTATGCCACCGATGGGCGCCGCTACCTGGACTTCACCTGCGGGATCGCCGTCACCAACACCGGCCATAGCCACCCGCGGGTCGTCGCCGCCATTCGTGAGCAAGCCGGAAAACTGATCCACGGCCAAGCGAACCTGGCGATGCATCCGCCGATGCTGGCCCTGGTCGAATCCTTGCGGGCGATCTTCCCGCCCCGCCTCGACACCTTCTTCTTCAGCAACAGCGGGGCTGAGGCAATCGAAGGCGCGGTCAAGCTGGCGCGGGTCGCTACTCGGCGTCCGAACGTCATCGTCTTTCAGGGGTCCTTCCATGGGCGGACCGCCGGAACGATGTCGTTGACGACCAGCAAGACGATCTACCGCGCCGGCTATCAGCCGCTGATGCCCGGCGTGTTTGTGGCGCCGTTCCCGTATGCCTATCGGTACGGGTGGGATCCGAAGACGACGGTCCATTGGTGCCTGGAGGAGCTTCGATTCCTGCTGGCGACCCAGACCGCCCCCGAAGAGACGGCGGCGATGCTGATCGAGCCGGTGTTGGGGGAAGGGGGCTACGTCGTCCCGCCACCCGGCTTCCTCGAGGGCGTTCGCCAGATCTGCGACGAGCACGGGATTCTCCTGATCGCCGATGAGATCCAGTCGGGGATGGGCCGGACCGGGAAGTGGTGGGGCTTCGAGCATTTCAACATCGTCCCGGACATTGTCACGGTCGCCAAAGGTATCGCCTCCGGACTGCCCCTTTCGGCGGTCGTCTCGCGCAAGGAACTGATGGACCGCTGGCCTCCGGGCTCTCATGGGGGGACGTTTGGTGGGAACGTGATCGCCTGCGCCGCCGGCGTGGCGACGATCGCCGCCATCCAGGAGGAAGGCCTGCTGCAGAATGCTGCCGCTCGCGGGGAGCAACTCATGACCGGGCTGCGCCACCTGCAGGAGGAGCAGCCGGGCATCGGCGATGTGCGCGGCCTGGGCCTGATGCTCGGTGCCGAGTTCACCTCGGCCGACGGCCGCCCCGACAAGGCCGCCGCCAAGCAGGTCGTGCACGACTGCCTGGATGCCGGCTTGGTGCTCCTCACCTGCGGCCCATGGGACAACACCATTCGTTTCATCCCTCCGCTGACGGTGTCGGAAGCGGAGATCGGGGAAGGCCTCGCGATCGTATCGGATGCAGTCCGCAAGCTGTAGGTGATCGGGAGACGACCGATGGAATACAAGCTCTTGATCGACGGTCTGTGGAAGGCGACGGGGGAGTGGACCGAGGTCGCCAACAAGTACGACGGCAAGAGCCTGGGCGCGATCGCCGTGGCGCGCCGGGAGGATGTGGATGCGGCGCTGGCTGCTGCGGGGCGCGCCGCGGAGGTGATGCGCGCGATGCCGGCCCATCGTCGGGCGGAGATCCTGGGGAAGACCGCCTTGCTGATCCGTGAGCGCTCGGAGGACCTGGCGCGCACCCTGGCCGCCGAGGCCGGCAAGGCTTTGAAGTTCGCCCGGATCGAGGTCGATCGGGCCGGGTGGACATTCCAGACCGCCTCGGAAGAGGCCCGCCGGATCCACGGGGAAACCTTCCCGCTCGACGGACTTCCCGCCGGGGAAGGCTACTTCGGGTTCTATCTACGTCGCCCTGTCGGCGTGGTGGCTGCGATCAGCCCCTTCAACTTCCCCTTGAACCTGGTCGCCCACAAGGTCGCCCCGGCCCTGGCGGCGGGCAACAGCCTCGTGCTCAAGCCGGCGACGAGCACGCCGATAAGCGCCGTCCGGTTGTGCGAGATCCTGATGGAAGCCGGCCTTCCCGACGGCGCCATCAACCTGCTCGTGGGTTCCGGTTCCACCGTCGGCGAGTGGATGGTGACGGATCCGCGGGTGGCCAAGGTCACGTTCACCGGAAGCCCGGCGGTCGGCGAGCGGATCACGAGCATCGCCGGGATCAAGAAGATCACGCTCGAGTTGGGCAACACCTCTCCGGTGATCATCGCTCCGGATGCCGACCTGGAGTACGCCTCGAAGCGCTGCGCCGTCGGCGCCTACTACAACTCGGGGCAGGTCTGCCTCTCGGTCCAGCGGATCTACAGCCAGCGCCCGGTGTACGAGCCCTTCACCGAGGCCTTCGTGCGCGCCTCGGAGACCATGGTCGTTGGAGATCCGCTCGACGAGCGGGTCGACGTCGGGCCGATGATCGACGTGCGGGAGGCCGAGCGGATCGAGGGCTGGGTGCAGGAAGCCCAGGCCGCCGGTGCCCGGGTCCATACCGGGGCGCGACGGGAAAGGGCGGTCTACTGGCCGACGGTGCTGACCGATGTGACTCCGTCGATGAAGGTAGTGGCGGAGGAAGCGTTCGCGCCGGTGGCGTCGGTGATCGCCTGCGATGATTTCGAAGAAGGTCTCCGCCAGGCCAACGATACGACCTTCGGCCTGCAGGCGGCGGTCTTCACGCGCGATATCAACCGTGTCCTGCGCGCGGTGCACCGCTTGAATTTCGGCGGTGTGATCGTCAATGAAAGCCCGTCGTTTCGGGCCGATCACATGCCCTACGGCGGCAACCGGCGGAGCGGCCTGGGGCGCGAGGGGGTTCGCTTCGCCATCGAAGACATGACCAATATCCAGATGGTCGCCATCCGCGAGAACGGCTGATCGGAACGCCCATCTCCCGGCCGGTCGATCCAAGGAGAGCCTCGATGAGCCTGCAGCAACCGAAGACCCGCCAGGAATACCAGCGCGCTCGCCGGGTGATCCCCTACGGAGTGAACTCGAACTTCCGCTACTGGGGAGACGACGACACCCTGGTCGTGACCCGCGGCGAAGGCGCGCACATTTGGGACGCCGACGGCAACCGATACCTCGACTACCGGATGGGGTTTGGGCCGGTCATCCTCGGACACGGCTATTCGGCGGTCGCTGAGCGCGTCGCCCAGGCGGTTCGGCAAGGGGGAATCATCTTCGCCATGACCTCGACGTCCGAGATCGACCTGGCCGAGCGGTTCACCCGCATGACCGGGATGGACAAGGTCCGCCTGGCCAACAGCGGCACCGAGGCGACCATGCATGCCCTGCGGTTGGCGCGGGCTCACACCGGGCGCGAGAAGTTCATCAAGTTCGAAGGCCAGTACCATGGGATGTCCGACTACTTCCTGTACTCGACCGCCTCGTCGCCGCGCGGCAGCCACGGTTCGCCTCGCAACCCGGTGAACGTGCCAGCCTCCTCCGGATTGCCGAAGGCCGTCGCCGGGTACGTCGTCAACCTACCGTATAACCATCCGGAGATCCTGGAATCCACGGTTCGGGCACAGTGGGGCGATTTGGCGGCGATATTCGTGGAACCCACGATGGGGAACGCAGCCGGGATCCTCCCGCAGGCCGGTTGGCTGGAGACGATCCGGAAGTTGTGCGACGAATACGGGATCGTCATGGTGATGGATGAAGTCAAGACAGGCTTCCGGCTGGCCAGGGGCGGTGCCCAGGAGGTCTTCAAGATCAAGGCCGACCTGGCGACGTACGCCAAGGCGATGTCGAACGGGTTCCCCCTGGCGGCGATCGGAGGCCGGGATGCCGTCATGGACACCTTGGAGCCGGGCTCGGTCGCCCATGGCGGCACCTTCACCGGCAACCTCGTCGGGGTGACGGCGGCCCTGGCTACGCTTGAGGTCTTCGAGAAAGAGCCGGTCCATGAGACCATCAACGCTCGCGGCCAATTGCTGATGAGCGGATTGGGCGAGATCCTGGGCGATGCCGGGATCCCGCATCACCTTCTCGGTCTGCCGGCGATGTTCGGCATCGCGCTGGGGACCGCGGAGGCGCCTGTCGACTACCGCGGCTACCTGGGAAGCGAGATGGCCCTCTACGAGGAGATCATGGCCGGCCTGATCCAGCGCGGGGTGATGCCCGAGCTCGACGGCCGCGAGCCCTGGTTCCTGTCCTACAGTCACACCGAGAACGACATCGCCGAGACGTTGACGAAGTTCGAAGACGTCGTCCGGGAAGCCAAGCGCTGACCGGGTGACTCCGAGGAGAGAACCATGCCCAATGGCTACGCCGGACGCATCCTTCACGTGGATCTGAGGCTTCGGACGCTTGAGGTCGAGCACCCGCCGGAGTCGTTCTATCGCACGTACATGGGCGGGAGCGCCCTGGGGTTGCACTACTTGCTGCGCGGCACCAAGCCCGGGGTCGATCCCCTCTCCCCCGAGAACGTCTTGGTGCTGGCGCTCGGGGTACTGACCGGGGCGCCGATCTCCGGCCAGAGCCGGATGACGGCGGTCGCCAAGTCTCCGCTGACAGACGCCGTCGGCGATTCCCAGTGCGGCGGCTTTTTCCCGGCGGAACTGAAGTTCGCCGGCTTCGACGCCGTTGTCGTGCGCGGACAGGCCATCGAGCCGGTGTACCTGTGGATCCACGACGGCACCGCTGAACTGCGTCCGGCGGGCCATTTGTGGGGAAAGCTCACCGGCGAGACGGAGGATCTGCTCAAGACCGAACTGGGGGACGACAAGATCGAGGTCCTTCAAGTCGGCCCGGCGGGCGAACGCGGCGTGCGCTTCGCCGCGCTGATCAACATGGCGAATCGCGCCAACGGCCGGACCGGGATGGGCGCGGTGATGGGTAGCAAGAACCTCAAGGCGATCGTCGTCCGCGGGAAGGAAAAGCCCGGGCTGGCCGACCGATCCAAAGTCATCGAGTTGGCCAAGTGGGGCGCCGACAACTTCGAGGACTCGGATGTGTATGGCCTCGGCGTGTATGGGACGGCGGAGGTGCTGGACGGCCAGAACAAGGCGGGGGGTCTGCCGACGCGCAACTGGAACAGCGGGGCCTTCGACGGTTGGGAAGCCCTCGACGGCAAGACCATGTCCAAGACGATCCTCAAGGAACGCGACACGTGCTACGCCTGCACGGTCAAGTGCAAACGGGTGGTCGAAGTGACCGAAGGCCCCTTCCTGGCCGACCCGCGCTACGGCGGACCCGAGTACGAGACGCTCTCGACCTTTGGATCCTATTGCGGGATCGACGACATCCGGGCCGTCTCGACGGCCAACCAGCTGTGCAACCAGTATGGGATGGATACGATTTCGTGCGGAGCGACGATCGCCTGGGCGATGGATTGCTACGAGAACGGGTTGCTGACGACCGAGGATACCGGAGGCCTGGAACTCCGCTTTGGTGATGCGGCGATGATGGTCCGGCTGACCGAAATGATCGGAAAGCGGGAGGGCTTTGGAGATCTCCTGGCAGAGGGCTCCGCCCGCGCGGCGGCCCGGATCGGCAAGGGGACCGAGGCGCTCGTCGTGGCCGTCAAGGGGCAAGAACTTCCGGCCCACATGCCGCAAGTCAAGCGCAGCCTGGCGTTGATCTACGCCGTCAATCCCTTCGGGGCGGATCATCAGTCGCACGAGCACGATCCGTCCTGGAAGGACTATCCGGAGCGGATGGCCGAGATCGGGGTGACCGGGGAGCCCGAGAAGAACAAGGTCCTCAACGAACGCAAAGTGCACTTCGCGCTGCAAACGCAGTACGCGTACTCCGCTCTGGATTCGGTCAATATGTGCCAGTTTGTCTTCGGCCCGGCGTGGCACCTGTACAGCATGGGACACCTGCAGCAGGCCGTCGTCGCCGTGACCGGTTGGGACGTGACGATCGATGAGCTGATGGAGGTCGGTGCCCGCCGTCTCAACATGATGCGGGCGTTCAACGCCCGCGAAGGGGTAGGCCGCGACGCCGATGTGCTTCCGAAGAAGATGCAGCGCGCCCTGGAAGGCGGGAAGAGCGACGGTATCCTCGTCACGGTGGAGGAAGTCGAACGGGCCAAGGACGTCTACTACGAAATGGCAGGCTGGGATGTCGCCAGCGGGGAACCGAAGCGCAACCGCCTGGAGGAGCTAGAACTGGATTGGGTGGCGGACCTCCTGGAGGCCTGAGCCTTCGCCCAATCCCACCTACCTTTGCCTCAGGAAGGCTGACATGCGAATCGTCGTGCTTGGAGGCGCCGGGATCATCGGCCGGGTCATTGCACAGGACCTGGCCGTGGACGTCGAGGAGATCCTGATCGCCGATCGGGATCTCGAAGGTGCCCGCCGGACGGTGGAGCAGGTGGGTTCTCGGGCGACGGCGGCTTCCGTCGACGTGACCGATACGCCCGCCCTCGTCCGGATCCTGCGGGGCGCCGGCGCGTGCATCAACAGCACGCAGTACTACTTCAATCTCGACGTCATGCGGGCCTGCCTCGAGGCCAGGGTCCCCTACCTGGACCTCGGGGGGCTATTCCACGTGACCCGCAAGCAGCTGGAACTCGCCCGGGATTTCGAGAAGGCCGGAGTGAGCGCCGTGCTGGGCCTGGGCTCGTGCCCCGGCGTGGCCAACGTGCACGCCGGATGGCTCGGGGGAATGCTCGATCGCGTCGCCTCCGTCCGGATTTACAACGGCTCGACCCTGGATGAAGGCGAGTCGCTGGCATGGCCATATGCCATCGAGACGATCCTCGACGAGATCAGCAAGCCGGCGATGATCTTTCGCGGCGGCGAGTTTCGAGAGGCGGAACCGCTGGGGGAGGAGGAGCACTTCCTCTTCCCGGAGCCTATTGGATGGGCCAAGACCCACCTGAGCCTGCATTCCGAGGTGGCCACGATCCCGCTCAGCCTGGCCGACAAGGGGATCGAGGAGTGTACCTTCAAGATCACCTTCTTCGGCTACTCGGAGGCGGCGCTTCGGAAGCTTCACTTCCTGGCGCAGCTTGGTCTGGCCGGTACGGAGCGGGTCGCCGTTGACGGCGGGAATGTGCGACCGCGCGATGTCCTGCTGGAATTGCTGCGACGGGTGCCTCAGGCGAAAGAAAAGCCCAAGAGCAAGGGATTCAAGGATGTAGCCACGGTGGTCGAGGGCGCCGCGGAGGGCCGGCGCGTCGTCTTGCGAGCCGACACGAGCGGCGGGCCCAACCCGGCGTACGGGGTCTCCGGGGGGACACTGCTCGTCGCTGTCCCGCCGGCCATCGTGGCCCGTTGGCTTGCGGCAAGAAAGCTGGAGCGCCCCGGGGTGTGGGCGCCGGAGCAGGTTGTCGAACCGCAGCCTTTCTTCGCTGAGCTGGCCCGGCGTGGTTTCACAACCGCGTTAACGCGGGCCGAGACGATCGCAGCGGCGACGTAGCTAGCGCCAGATCTCTCCGTAGGCGTGGTCGCCGGATAGGCGCCGGCCGTCCGCGAAGCGACCGAACGAGAACGCCGAGACGTCCACGGTCGTCGGGCGCCCGTCGAGGATCCACTCGGCCATGCAAGCTCCCACGGCGGGGGCGATCTTGAACCCGGTTCCGCTGAAGCCGCAGCACAGGTAGAAGCCGTCCGGTCCCGCCGGACCGAGGATGGCGCGCTGGTCGGTCGTCAGGCCGTCATATCCGGCATGGGCGCTGTGAAGCGACCCGCGGTCCATTCCGGGGATCCGCCGGCAGATGCGTTCGACGGCCCGCTCGACGAAGTCCGGCTGCGGTTGTTCGCCCCCAGTCTCCGGTGAGACTCCCAGCGGGTTTCCATCTTCCAGCCCGACGAGCGTCAGGCCTCCGGTTTCCGGTCGGAAGTACATCAGGTGGATGAAGTCGATGACCGTCGGGTGACTTGAGCCGAGCTCCGCCGGCCGGCGCAGGAAGGCCGTGTCGTGGCGCCAGGTCGTGATCGGGAGATCGAGGCCGACCATCTTCCCGACCTCGGCCGCCCAGGCGCCGGCGGCGTTGATGACGAGTGGGGCATGGTACTCGGCGGATTCGGTCGCAACGCCGACGACCCTGCCGCCCTCAATACGAATGGTTGTCACTCGGGAGTCCTGAACAAGGCGGGCGCCGGCGGTACGGGCCTGGCCCATCAGGGTCGACGCCGACGCCGATGGATCGGCGTATCCGGATTCTGGTTCGAACGCAGCGTACTCGAAATCCTCGGTGAAGAAAGCGGGCGCCAAGCGCCGAACGTCGTCGGCGGTGACGACCAGGCTGGGGATCCCGATCTTCTGGTGCATGGCGACATTGGCGCGCAGCCGCTGGTTATCTTCGGGTGCGACGATCTGCACGAATCCGGTCCGGGTGAAGCCGCAATCCCCACCGACCCGATCGGACCAGTTGCGGAAGTACTGATACGAGGCCCAGGCCAGGGCCGACTCGGGCTCGAGGTCATAGTGCATGCGCACCAGGCCGCTCGAGCGCCCGGTCGCCCCCGAGGCGACGAAGCTCCGTTCGAGGACGATCGGCTTCAGCCCGCGCTGGGTGAGGTGGAACGCCAGGCTGGCGCCGTGGATCCCGCCTCCGATGATGATCGCATCGGCCTTCTCCGTCATGGCGATGGCTCCCTGAGCATGTCCCGGGCGGGTCTCGCCCGAAGCTACTGGAGGCGATCGAGTAGCGCGCCGACCGCGGCCTCGAGCACGGCGTCGACCTGGCCCATCGCGCTCTCATAGGTAGCAGGTACGACGAGATCAGGTTGCACCCCGACGCCCTCGATCAGCAGTTGGCCATCGGGTGTCTCCGGGCGCCCAGTCGGGAACTGCAGGGAGAGCCCCTCCGGCAGGTCGTATTGGCCGCGACCGACTTCGCCGTAGGCGCCGGCGGTCGGCGCATGGCCGACTACGAGAGCCCGGCCTGCCTGGCTGATGGCGTGGGTGAAGCCCTCGCAGGCGCTGACACAGTTGGGTCCAACCAGGACAGCCACCGGCCCTTCGAACAACAACGGTCCCGGCTCGAGGCGTGTCGGGACGCCGCGAGCTTCGAACGTCCCCTTGTCTTCGTTGTAGTACTTCCCGACCGACAGGTCGATCTCCTCGTCGAAGAAGTACCCGGCGAAGTCGAGTGCGAGGCCGCCGTTTCCGCCGCCATTGTTGCGGACATCGATGATCAGCCCCGGCACTTCAGCATCGAGGAGCTGCTCCAGGTGGTACTGCCACAAGCGGGCCATCAGGTTGTAGTCTTCGGAGAAGGTCGTGATGCGGATATAGCCGAGGCCCGAGTCGTCGAGGACCGAGCCCTCGACGGGAAGTGCAAGCTCGTCGTAGTTGAACTCGGGAAGGGCGGCGAAGAGCGAGTCGTACTCGACCTGGGCGACCAGGTCCGCCGCTTGCGACCGTGTATCGCCGGGATAGGTGTACTCGACCGATGCGCGTGTGCCGACCGGAGCGCGAGTGACGAAGATCAATTGCATCGGCCGGGCGGCGTGCGCCGTGGAATGCGGCCCCAAGAACGGCTCGACACTGTCGATGGCCTCTCCGATCGGTTTCGCGTTCCACGTCAGGAGAATCGCCCCGGGGCGGATCCCGCCGATATCCCCCTCGCTTCCTGGCATGACATCGGTGACGACGATCGTGCCGTCGCTCAGTTCATTCAGCACTAGCCCGTAGCTCCCCCCGAAGTCATCGAAGAACACCTGGGCATCGAAGGACACGCCGACGTGTCCGTCGGGGATCGCCAGCGTGAACGCCTTGATTGCCCGGTAGAAGTCATCGAAGGACTGAGCCGCCTCGATCTGAGGGGCGAACTCGCCGTAGAGTTGGTCCCAGTTGATGTCCTTGTCTTCGGTGAAAGGGTACTCGCGCGAAGCTTTGTCGAACAGGGCCTCGAAGGCTTCGGCGTAGCCCAAGCCGGAAAGGTCGGTGACGGCCACCACGCCCTCAAGAAGCTCGATCTCGGGGGCGGTCTCCTTGTAGATTTGGAACGGGCGCTCGTCGAGATTCACCAGGCTGTAGCCCGCCGGGACGGCCGCAGTCGGGTCGTCTTCCGTGAAGAGCAGCCCGTCGGGACCGAAATCGGTGGGGAATCCCTGGCTCGCGTCAGGCGCCCAGATGACGAGGGTTCCCCCGTCGATCTCATCCTCCCGGTACGGGTTGGTGCGCGCCGAGGTGTAGGCGTTGGACCAGCCTCGGCCGTCGCGACGCTCGAGGAACGGGTCGCCCCACGTGTTCGACCAGTAGGCGACAGCGAAGACCATCACTCCCGGGTCTTCGGCTCCATCGTTGTCGACATCGGCAAGGATCCCCTGGGGCACGGCCGGAAGCGGCAGGGTGTAGCGGAGCAGGCCGTCTTCGACGAGCTCGACCGGGCCGATCATCTGCCCCTCGAGCGGGAAGACAAACTCCTTGTCCCGCCGGATGAACCCGGTCTCATCCTCGAGCAGGACGAATGGCTCGGCGATCCCGTCGAGAAAGAAAGGCGACGTAAACGGGATGGTGCCCGTGATCACGACGGGTTCGTCGCCATCGAGCTGGCGGATCGCCGTCGCGGCCGGCCGGGGAGTCGGCGCTGCCGGGGTCGCATCGGGCGGAGTCGGCAAGAAGGCGCACGCCAGCGTGACGGCCAGGATCGGGAGAACAAGGGCTCGCTTTGCAGCACGCTTCGTCATGGGTTTGCCGCCTTGTCGATGGTCGCGTTCGCAAGATCCCGAACGCGCCGGTTGTGTTCGAACCGCCATTCTACAGTTTGCCGACGCTGCCAGCAAACGATGCGCCATGCAGCGGATTGCGGGCTAGTCGAGCCGCCGGATCGAGGGCACGAGCAGCATCAGCCCTCCCAGCAAGGCGGCGATCGAACCGCCCAGAAGGAAGACGT
Organism: Anaerolineales bacterium; assembly: GCA_035471625.1. Taxonomy (GTDB): domain Bacteria; phylum Chloroflexota; class Anaerolineae; order Anaerolineales; family E44-bin32; genus DATEVL01. Next base: position 16,567 of record DATIPT010000036.1, on the reverse strand, counting down.
TTGCCGCGCCGATGGCGTCCGTCAAGACTCCCGCCAGCGCGAAGCCGACCGGAAGGAGGACAAACGATCCAACGGCGTCAACGCTGGTCACCCGGCCCAGTTTCTCTTGCGGGACCATCTCCTGGAGCGTGTTGGTCCAGGTCAGATTGACGGTCGAGATCCCGATTCCATAGATGAACGCGGCCAGGATCACGCCGACGATGTTGCCGGCAAGTCCGAACACGACGAGCATCGTCCCCATGACGATCTCGCCGACGTACAGGAGCACCCCCCGCCGGCGCAGGCGCGTCTGACGGCCGAGCACCACCGCCGCCGCCACCGATCCGATGGAGAGAGCCATCGTCACCCCGCCCAAGGCCTCCACCTCCAACCCAAGTTGATCGTGGATCAGGAAGGGCAGCGCGACGTTGCGAGGACCGGCGTCGAGCAGGTTGACGAATCCGAAGAAGGCGATCGACAGCCAAAGCCACGTTCGGGCGAAGACGGTCGCGAGACCGTCGCGGAGGTCGGCCAGGGGGGTCGTAGGGACGGCGTCGGCGGGGCGCGAGAGCCTGACCCCGAGAAGAGGAACGACACAAAGCGCCGATATCAAGAAGGTGAGGCTATCCAGGCCGAAGGCGGCGGGAGTCCCGCCGACCGCCACCAGGGCGGCGCCCAGCCCGGGTCCGACCACTCCGGTGATCTGCCAACTCAGGCTGGACAGCGAATTGGCGCTCGGGAGGGATTCGGGCGGGACAACTTGGGGGATCGATGCACTGTAGGCGGGGAAGAAGAACGCTTCGGCAAGGCCGAAGACTGCGCCGGCGATGTAGACGTGCCACACCTCAAGGGCTTCGGTCCATGCCAGCAGCGTCACCACGGCGACGACCAACCCGTTGACGATATCGGCTGTGAACAGCACCCGAAAGCGGGGAAGGCGGTCGACGACGACGCCGCCGACGAGGAGGAAGACCACCATCGGGATCGAGCTGACGACGAGTACTGTGCCCATGGCCGCCGCCGATCCGGTCTTCTCGAGGACCCACCAGCTCAAGGCGATCCGGTACAGGCTGTCGCCCAGGCGAGAGATCGTCTGGCCGGTCCACAGCAGGGCAAAGGGCCGGTGCCGCAGGGCGCGCAACATGGGGGATGACCCGAGGAGGGACCGGGCTAGAGACCCTGCAGGGCGAGCAGGTTCTCCATCGCCCGAACGGTGATGGGATGGTGGCCGGAACGGACTCGCTCGAACAGGGGTCGTGCCCTCGGCCGAGACCATTCGGCTTGGACGATCGCCCGGAAGACGGGGAGGATGATGAGCATCCGACCGACCCGCCCGACGAGATCCTCGGCGACCGGAAGGACATCGCGGTATTCGCTCTGGATGGCGATCTCGAGCCACTGGGAGAGGAACAGGTCAATCGGGGTGGTCTTGAGCGACAAGGCGTCCTCCAGGGCGCGACACTCCTTCAGGGAGAGGTGACGGGGCAGGTACTGCAGGAACAAGTAGATCTGGGTCGTATTCCATTGGGCGACGCCGTCTTTCGTCGGCGGATGTCCTTCCTGAAGGTCGAACAGGACACTCGAGACGGCGTCCATCAAAGGAGTGGGGAAGTCGGGCGCGTCGGCCGGAAGGCCGGGCTCATAGAGCCACGACTTCAGGTCGACACGGCGGGCTGCTTGCGGGAGTTCACGCCGAAGGAAGGCGACGAAGGCTTCCGTCGTGATGGACTGGAAGCGGTGGTCGGCGATGTAGCGATGGGTGAACGCGTCGAACGCCTGGCGACCGACGGCGCGCTCCAGGCGGACGAGGAACGAGTAACCCTTCTCGTAGGCGACGTGCGAGATGACGTCTTCAGGGTCGATCCCGGCCTGCGAGAACTGGAGGCGGGTTGCGTCGGCGTCCCAACCGAAGCGATCCATGGCGCGGGCCATCAGCAGGCGCCCGGAAATGGCGCGCAGCATCGCCGACTCCTCGCCTTCGAGGGCTTCCAGGATGCGTCGTTCGGCGTAGGTCGTCCACCCTTCGTTGAGCCAGAAGTCCTCCCAGGTCGCGTTGGTCACCAGGTTGCCGGTCCAAGAGTGAGCCAACTCATGGGCAATCACATTTGTGAGCGATCGGTCGCCGACGACGACGGTCGGAGTCAGGAAGGTCAGGCGGGGGTTCTCCATGCCGCCATACGGAAACGATGGAGGTAGGACGAGCATGTCGTAGCGCTCCCACGGGTAGGCGCCGTAGAGCTTCTCGGCCTCCGCCAGCATCGCCTCTGTTTCGGCCAGTTCCCAGGCGGCGGCATCGAGAGTCTCCGGCTCGGCGTAGACGCGGATCCGGGGGCTCAGGTCGCGACTGTCGATTTCGCCGGCGGCGAAAGCGAGCAAGTACGATGGGATCGATTGCGGCATGCGGAACGTGAACCGACGTCGCCCGCCGGATTCTTCGCGACCGATTGGTGCCGCCGCCATAACCGCCGCCAAAGGGGAAGGCACGTCGAGCGTGGCATCGTAGGTGAATCGCACCGAGGGGGAGTCTTGGCATGGGAAGATCGATCGGGCATGGTGCGGCTGGCATTGGGTAAACAAGAAAGGTTGTCGGCCGCCAGCAGTCTGGGCCGGCGTGAGCCACTGCAGGGCGTTCGCCCCAGGGGAGGTGACGAACTGGAGCTTGAAGGAAGAGGCGCCGTGCAGACCCTTCAGGCGGAGGCGCTGACCCCGGATGGGGTCCGGCGAACCGAGTTCGGGGGAGAGGGGTCGGCCGGAGGCCTCGGCGGATACGATCGTCAGATCGCGAGTGTCGAGGTCGAGCGTTCCCTGCACGGGCCGGTCGAGTTCGTAGAGGGCCGTACCCGCGAGTTGGCGTTGGCCGAAGTCCATCCGGAGGTCGAAGGTGACATGACGGATCGCCGCTTGCTCTAGATCCGCATAGGAATGGGGATCGTGACTGGCCATCGATGCTCCTGGGGCGAAACTGGGGAACGGGGCGGTCGTCTCAGTGGGCCGTGCAGGATTCGAACCTGCAACCTTGTGCTTAAAAGGCACCTGCTCTGCCGTTGAGCTAACGGCCCGGTGCGGAGATTGTATCATCGGCGCCGAGGGAGAGCGGTGCGTCGAGTCGGGCGCGCCCGGGCCGGAGATGCGTCTATAATGCGGCCATGACGTTGCGTGCCTACGTTTCGGCGCATCTGGATGACGCCGTCTTCTCCTGCGGCGGCCTGATGGCCCAGCAGGCCGCCGCAGGCGACGAGGTCCGAGTCGTCACCGTCTGCGCCGGTGATCCTCCGGTCGGCGAACTGACTCCGTTCGCGTACGAACTCCACCGCCGCTGGGGAGGCGCCGGTTCTCCAATGGGCTTGCGGCGGGCCGAGGACCACGTCGCCTGCGGTCGCTTGGGCGCCTCCGTCGTCCATTTGGCGACCCCTGATGCCATCTATCGACGCGCCAAGGACGGCGAAGCCCTGTATCCGAATGTCGAAGCGCTGTTCGATCGCCTGCTCCCCGAGGATGGCGCGCGGATCGATGAGGCTGCCGCGGCGCTGTCGCGCGCCCTTCCGGCGGAGGCGGACCTGTACGCGCCTCTGGCCATTGGCGGGCACGTCGACCACATCCTGACTCGCCGCGCCATCCTGCGGCTCCGTCGACCCCTGTGGTTCTATCGCGACATTCCCTACGCCATCCGCCCGACTCCGGTGGAGACCGAGCCGGCTCCGACGCGCGCCGCAGAAGCTCTCGCCGGTCTGGCACCGGGCGAGATCGAGACATGGGCGGTCGCTGCGGGGGAGTATCACTCCCAGGTGAGTTCGTTCTGGCCCGATTTCGAAACCATGGAAGCGGAACTGCGATCCTTCCACGATCGCTTCGGCGGCATTCCGCTGCTGCGCGTCGACCCTGCCTGAGGCCGCTTCGATCCTGTACGTCCCCCTGCGTCCCCGTGTGACCGCACCCGAATGAGTTTGCCGCCTCCTTCCGTGACGATTTCGCGAGAAGAACGCGACGCGCAGATTCACGTCGAGGAGAGGCGCGGGTGCGCGACTTCGAATCGTCCGAATCGGTCCGGCCGATGGCGCGAGAAACTGCCCCTCCAGCACTTGACTCTTCTTGCGGGAATGTTACACTGCGACCGGCGCGGCAATGTGCGCGTCGGATGACGAGATGAGCGAGCGAACGAATCGAAATACAGAACGAGAGTCGAAGGCGATCTTGCGCGCCTCGAGCGCGATGACCGGCGCGCCTTCGTCGCGCGCCGCACGCAAGATTTCCCGCTCGCCCCGGAAGGAACCCATAGCGATCTCTCCGAGAACAGCGAGCGAGGCGAGGCCGACGTATCAGATCGCGATCCCGGGATTCCTTCCCGAGACGCGCGTCCGCGTACAGCCGCGGCACCAACCTCGGCGGACGTTTCACGTACGCGAGTTGGGAGAACTGGACGTCGTCGTCCTCTACAACGTCGCCTTGGGGCTGGAGCGCGGTCGGCCGGAGGACCTGCTGTCCGACGCTGCAACTGAAGACGTGGCGCAGGCGATCGCCTCGGCCCTGCGCGATCACGTGCGGTCGGTGGTCCTGGCGCCGGTCTGGGACGATCTCGGGGAGGTTCTGCGACACTACGACCCGAATCGTCACGTGATCTTCAACTTGTGCGAATCCCTCGGCGGTCGTTCGTGGTCGGAAGCGGAGGTGCCTCGATTGATGCGCGCCGCCGGCTTCCTTCACACCGGCTCGTCGTATATGGCGTTGCGGCGCGCCGGCAACAAGCTGATCACCAAGCGAACGTTGCTGGCGGGCGGGTTGGAGACGCCGCGGTTCGAGGTTGTCCGGCGGGTCGGACGACGACCGACCCGGGTGCCGCTTCCAGCGATCGTCAAGCCGGTCGCGGAGGAAGGAAGTTGCGGGATCACCCTGGCGTCGGTCGTCAACGACCGGGCGGCGATGGGCAAGCAGATCGACGATTGCATCCGGGCCTATCGCCAACCGGCGCTGGTCGAAGAATTCATCGCGGGACGGGAATTGAACGTGGCCCTGTGGGGCAACGGCTTCCCGGAAGTGCTTCCGATCGCCGAGATCGATTTTCAGTGGACCGAGGAACCTCTCGAGCAGATCGTGACCTTCGCCGGGAAGTGGCACAAAGACTCGGTCGAGGCTGTCGGTACCCCCGGGGTCTGCCCGGCGGATCTCTCGCCGGAGGAACAGGACCGAGTCGAGGCGGCGGCGGTTCTGGCCTATCAGAAGCTGGGAGTGCGCGGGTACGCCCGCGTCGACATGCGGCTGCGGGACGGCGTTCCGTACATCCTCGAAGTTAACATCCATCCGGATCTGGCCGAAGACGCCGGCTTCTTCCGATCGGCGCGCACCGCCGGGCACTCGTACCCGTCGATGCTCCTGCACATCCTGCGGCTCGCCCTCGCCAACGCAGGATGACCCGGGTCCGGCCCTCGGGCAAGGCCGACGCCGCCCCGATCCTGCGCATCGCTCGCTCGGAGCCGCTGTTCACAAAGGAAGACCGGGAGGTCGTCGAAGAGCTCTTGCAGGAGTTCCTCGCCGATCCCGGTGGGGACTACTTCTTCCTGACGGCCCTGGACGACGGCAAGGTAGCCGGGTTCGCCTGCTACGGTCCGACCCCGCTGACCCGGGGGACCTACGACCTCTACTGGATCTGCGTGGCGCGCAGCAAGCGGCGCAAGGGGTACGGCCGCGCGCTTCTGCGGTCTGTGGTCGGCCGGATCCGCCGCGAGGGTGGGCGGCTGATCACCCTCGACACCTCCGGACGACCCTCCTTCGCGGCCACGCGCGCCTTCTACGAGCGGGAGGGGTTCAAGGCTTCAGCGCGGATCGCCGACTTCTATCGCCGCCATGACGATCTCGTGATCTACACCTACCCCATCCCGCGTGCGTAGGGAGGCGCCCGCCTCTTTCGCCCCGGTAGACCCGCGCCCCCAGAGCCCCCAGGGGTGACCCTTCGGCCGGGTCTGTACCCATGCGGAAGGGCCGCCGCCCTGACGAAGGTACTCCGGGCTGTTCTAGACACCCCGGTCGAGATATGCTAGACTTTTCATACAGCACGACCCCAGGGCTGAGAGCGATCTCTCAGTTCTTTTTTCTCCCTGGATGTGCGACTACAGGAGCCCCATGGGAAGCACGTACGTCACGCCGGAAGGCCTGAAGAAACTCGAAGAGGAGCTGGACCATCTCCGCAAGGTCAAGCGGCAGGAGGTCGCCCAGCGCCTGCACGAGGCCATGGAGGACGGTGAGCTCATCGAGAACGCCGAGTACGAGGCCGCCAAGAACGAGCAGGCCTTCGTCGAAGGACGCATCCTGGAACTGGAGCACATGCTCGCCCAGGCCCAGGTGATTGAGCCCGGGAAGTCGACGGGCGTCGTCGGGATCGGGAGCACTGTGGTCGTTCAGGAGAACGGCAAGCCGTCCGAGACGTATACGATCGTCGGCGCCGCCGAGGCCAACCCGCGTGAAGGGTTGATCTCGAACGAGTCGCCGCTGGGACAGGCTTTGCTCGATCACAAGGTCGGAGACGACGTCGCCGTTCGCGCCCCGGCCGGCACGATCAACTTCCGGATCGTCAAGATCAAGTAGCTTTCCCTTCGCCGACACGCCCCGCTCCGGATCGTCGGCGCGGGGCGTTTTCGTGTACACTACCCGCGTTCCTGCGAACCCCTTTGAGGCTCACCGGTGAACTTGAACGACCTGGAACGCATCCGCCAGGAGAAGGCGGAGACTCTCCGCCAGGCAGGGATCGATCCCTATCCGGCCCGGGTCTCGCGCACCCACACGACCGCCGAAGCGGTCGAGGCTTATGCCCAAGCCGGCGGCGCTGAAGGCCCGGCGCTGACCGTCGTGGGGCGCCTGCGCTCGATCCGCCGCATGGGACAGGCCACATTCGCCCACGTCGAGGACGGCCACGGGCAGCTCCAGCTGTACGTGCGAGCCGATGTCCTCGGCCCGGAGATGTACCGGCTGTTCGAAGAGACCTTCGACCTGGGAGACTTCGTGGAAGCCCGGGGCGAAATGTTCCGGACTCGTTCGGGGGAGGTCTCGCTCAAGGTCGAGGCCTTGCGGATGGCCGCAAAAGCGATCTCGCCGCTCCCGGCCGCCAAGGAAGAGCTCGTCGACGGCGAACGGGTTGTGCACAGCGCCTTCGACAATCCCGAGGCCCGCTACCGCGAACGATATGCCGATCTCTCGGTCAACCCGGAGGTCCGGGAGATCTTCCAGGTTCGGGCGCGTACCCTTTCGGCGTTGCGAGCCTTCTTGGACGGGAAGGGCTTCGTTGAGGTCGAGACCCCGGTCTTGCAGCCGATCTACGGCGGCGCGGCGGCGCGCCCGTTCATCACGCATCATGAGCAACTCCATCAGGACCTCTATCTGCGCATCTCGTTCGAGCTCTACCTGAAGAGACTCTTGGTCGGCGGTCTGGAACGGGTCTACGAGATCGGCCGCGACTTCCGCAATGAGGGCGTCTCCTTCAAGCACAACCCCGAGTTCACCCAGCTCGAGTTCTACATGGCCTATGCCGACTATCAGGACGTGATGGAGATCACCGAACAGATGGTGGCCTTCGCAGCCGAGCAGGCCACCGGAAGCACGACGCTGACCTATCGCGGCGAGACGATCTCCCTGGCGCCGCCGTGGCGGCGGGTATCGCTCCACGAGGCGATCGGTCAGATGGCGGGCTTCGACCTGACCGAGCACCCGACGGCCGATTCGCTGCGGGAGGCGATGCGGCGGCGTGGCCTGGAGCCCTCACCGCTCGGGACGCGCGGCAAACTGATCGAATCGCTGTTGGCCCGCTTCATTGAGCCGCGCCTGATCCAGCCGACGATTCTCTACGACTACCCGCGTGACATCTCACCTCTCGCCAAAAGCAAGGATGACGACCCGAGGACCGTCGAACGCTTCGAAGCCTTTGCCGGGGGGATGGAACTGTGCAACGCGTTTACGGAGCTCAACGATCCCTTCGATCAGGAGCAGCGCTTCCTGGAGATGGGACGCGACTACGCCGCCGATGACGAGGAACGTCACCCGATGGACGAAGACTATCTGCGGGCGATGCGCTACGGGATGCCGCCCAACGGAGGCTTTGGAATGGGCGTCGATCGGCTGGTGATGCTCCTGACCGATCGGACCTCGATCCGCGAGGTCATCCTCTTCCCTCACCTGCGCGCCAAAGACTGATCGGCGGCGCGCCGCCCCCGGGCTGTGCCCACGGCTCGGGCTTCCCCGGCGGGACGCGGTCTCCCCGGAACGGTCAACCGAAAGACGACGGCGCCAGGGATTTCCCTGATGTCGACTCAGCGCGGTGGGCGCCAGCCCAATCGTTTGCGCATGACGGCGAAGCGCGAGACGAGGTGAACCCACGCAGGAGAGCGTCGGGTGACCAACTGCGCGCCGCCAAGGGACTTGCGGAAGCTCTCGGCGTCCTGGAAGGGATCGAGGCGGGTGAGGCCGCGGCCGATCTCGAATGGAGCGTGGGCGTCGGATCCGGCCAGGCCCGGCAGGTCGGCCTCCTGGGCAAGCGCCGCCGCCCGACGGTTGGGACCGGAGGAGTAGGTCCGGGCATTAAAGGCCTCGAGGGCGTCCAAGCGGGGGATCAGCGATCGCAGCACCGATTCCCGCCAGGCTCCCGTGCGGGCGTAGTCGTAGGGATGGGAGACGCTGATCACGGCGCCCTGTTGGTGCAGCCGGTCGATGGTCTCTTCAGGAGAAAGTCCGGGGGGGATCTCCTCCTTCATGAAGTATCCGAGCAATTCGCCTTCGGTCGTCAGGATTTCTTCGCCGACAATAAACAGATCCGGATCGAGCGCGGCGGCCTGCAGGGCGCCGGCCATGGTGTTGTGATCGGTGATCGCCAACCGATCGATCCCCTTGCGGCGACAGGCCTCGCGCAAGGCCTCGGGGGTCGCCAGAGAATCCTTCGAATGGTAGGTGTGACAGTGCAGTTCGACGTTCCACATTTGGCTTCGGGCTCCTAGGCCGGAGTCGCCTCCCGGGCGAGGCCCAGGAGATCCGGAGAGCGGGCCCAGGTCGCCAACCCGAGGCTGACGCCGAACCACAAGGTCGCGAAGCGGATCAGCAGCGTGGCGGTGGCGGCGATCTCCAAGGGGATGCCGGCCAGCAGAGTGAGCATGGCGGTGATCGAGGCTTCCGCAGCACCGAGGCCCCCCGGAAGGGTGGACGCCGCACCCACCGCGGTCGAGAAAGCCAGGATGAAGACCGCCAATCCAAGCGTGACGGAGGTCGCCGGCTGTCCAAGGCCGATCAGGATGAGAAAGAAACTCACGCCTTCGCCGAACCAGGCCACCGTCCCCAGACCGATGGCGAGCACGAGCGGCTTTGGCCGAAGGAGCAGGTAGGCCCCGGTGAAGAGCTCACGCAGCGGCCGGCCAACGCGAACCCCCATGGGCGTTCGGTCGAGACGGTCGAGAGTCCACAAGACGGCGCCATGGAATTGGGAGATGATGACGATGCCGAGCAGGATGGCCCAGAGGAAGGCGAATGCCGGCCAGTAGCGCGGGAACGCCAGGACTCCGAGGGTCGAGAGGAGCAGGACCGCCATCCCGTCCGAGATCCGCTCGGCCGCCACGACCGGAAGGCCGCGCGCCACCGGAACGCCGGTCTTCTGTTCCAGCCAGACCGCCTTGAGGGCCTCGCCGAGCTTGGCGGGAGTCAGGGCGAGCGGGAACCCGGCGACGAAGAGGCGGGCGCTCTCGCGTCTCGGCAAGTCCCCAGCGCCAACGATCCCCAGGTAATAGTGCCACTTGATGAAGCGCAAGGTGTAGTTGAAGAGCGTCCCCGCCAGAATCAGGGGAAGGAGCGACCACCGGAAGCTCTCGAGGCGACCGACGATACTGCGCAGATCGGCGAAGAAGGCGGTCAGCAGAAGGACGATGAATCCGAGGATCAGACCGGCGATCAGACCCCGGCGCAGAGACCTCATCCGCGGCTGAGGAGCAAGGCGAGGCCGCCGATCAATACGGCGGCCACGACCGCCAGGCCGACCATGGCCTGGACGACGGTCTTGGGCTCCATCCCGGGCATGACGACGTTGCCGTCGCCGTACTGCTGGAACAGGCGACCCCACTTGGTGCGAAGGGCAGCCTCGACCCGCCGCCGGCCCACGAAGGGATACCAGTAGACATTGTGATAGAAGTTGCTGGCGAAATAGGACCACGGGACGAGAGGGCTTTGCAGAAGGGTCTTCTCCAGGGGCTTGAGGGGACCGTGATAGATCGCCTTTTGCCCACGGCTGGCAAACGTATCTTCCTGGATAAAGCCCCAAGACGGTTCACGGTCGAGGTCGTGGCCGACGATCCGTATCTGACGGGGATCCCCGATGCCCAGGCCGGCCTCATGGGCACGGCGAATGAATCGGATGTGCATCGGGTCGAAACCTTGCAGCCGCGCCGAGACCGCGTCGATTGCCACCTGGTCGGCCGAGGCCAGCAGGACGTCCTTCTCGTGCCAGCGCATGGCGCGCGGGCCTGGACCGTCCCCGGCGAACGTCCCGTCCATTACCGCGAACAGCCCGGGGTGAATCTCCTGCTGGATCGCCAGCAGGTCGACGAGGGTGTCGTGGATAACGGCGTGGGTCCAGTGGCGGTTGCGGTGCAGCAGCCCGCCGAAGGCATTCTTCATCGCGCCGGTGATCGTCGTGAAGACGTGAGTCTTGACGGTCGGCAGATGGACCATGTTCAGGCCGACGATGGCCTTGGGGATGAAGACTCCATCAGGGTAGACCTTGTCTAGGACGAGGAAGGGACGCTTCGGCTTGAACTCGAACCATTCGAACGACTCTTCATAGAGGTAGACGCACGGAACTTGGTAGTGGTCGGTGACCCAACGGTGCTTGTTGTTGAACTCTCCGACCCGGGTGTCGACCACGACGGTATCGTTGTGGACCCCGAGAAGGTCGGCATAGCCGGCGTCGCGCAGGGCCCGGACTGCGCCTTCGAGCTGCCACGGCTCAGAGGAGCAGGCCGGATACCAGGTCTGCCAGGAGATGTTGATCTTGAGCCCGGTCGTGATGCCGCGCGGCAGGGCAGACCGGAAGTCGGCGAGATCCATCACCCGAGCGACGTCTTCGAGGACGGTCTCGGGGGTGGTCTTGAGGACGGCAACGGTTCCCTTCCCGGGGAAATCGGCCACGGATGCCTCCTGAGAGGTGATTGTATCGCGGCGCCGCGCGGCATGCTACAATCACTGTGCCGTGGCCGAGATGCTTCCGCCGACCCCTCGCCTACCCAATCCGGTGACCCAGGCAGCCTTCCGAAGACAAGTGAGACTGGAGGTCTACCTGCCGATTGGCCTGACACTCCTTCTTGTCGTGAGTTTGGCGATCGTGGCGGTCATAGTGGCGTGGGGAACGCCCAGTTCGTGGGCCGATACCGTCCTCGTGGTCTTGGCCGTGCCGATGGCGATCGCCCTCCTGATCGTCCTGGCCGGATTGGTGGCGGCTTCGGTCGGCCTGATCGCTGCCATCCGGCGCATCCCGGAGTACACGGTGATCCTTCAGGACGGCCTGGCGCTCGTCTCGGAGGAGGCCCGCCGCGGCAGTGATGTCGCCGCCAGGGTGGTGATCCTCCCGAGCGCTGCGGCGGAGGCCGTGGCGGAGGCCGGCCGGGCGATTCGATCCTTATTCCGTTCCGGGTAGAGGTGGTCTGATGGAGAATGGAGATCGCTGGAAGATCCGGGCGCTGGCCATCGGGGCGCTGGTCGGGGCCCTGACCGGCATGGCTGGGGCGTTCCTACTGGTTCGGAGATCGGAGGCCCAGGGAACTCAGCCCAAGTTGGAGGCTGGGGAGGGGCTGAGGATTGGGCTCCTGGTCATGGGCCTTCTTCGCCAGGTGGCGATGCTCGGCGAAGGAAAGTCGACAGACTAACTCCGAGTATTTGTTCTATCGGTCACAAGCGCCTGGAGACCCTCCAGGCGCTTTCATTTCTCCGACTACTTGACTCGGACCGTCGGAGAGGCGTATTGTACGAGGTGAACGGTCGTTCGTTTAGGACCTTTCTTCACGGCTAGGAGGGGAGTTTGGAGCCCCAGGGCTCAGGGTCGACCGGGTCTAGCACGGCCCACGCCATCTTGGAGGCGGCTGAGTTCCTCTTCCTCCGCCAGGGCTATCACGGCACGTCGATGCGCCAGCTGGCCCGCTACGCCGGGGTCACTCCGGCGGCGATCTACAACCACTACGCCTCCAAGGAAGATCTCTTCGTCGCCCTCCTACGGACTGTGCTTCCCCATCGGGTCCTGGCCCTGGCCGTTCAGGAAGCCCAAGGCGAGGCGGCAGCGGAGTTGCTCCAGGACGGGATCCGGCGGATGCAGGACGCCCTGCAAGGGCGCTTCGACCATCTGCGCTTGGCGTTCATCGAATTGGTGGAGTTCGATGGCCGCCACTTGCCCCTGGTCTTGCCGGAGATCCTGGCGCCAGCTCAGGCCTTCATCGCCCGCCTCAGGGCCAGCGACCCCCGCCTGGAGACCTGGCCGCCAGCCCTGATCCTGAAAGTCGTCGGCGGTAGCGTCTTTGCCCTGGCCGTCTCCCAAACCTTCCTGGGGAGCTCAAACGAGCTGGGGGGCGACCCGACCGACTTCGAAAGCTTGGCCGCGATCCTCTCTGCCGGCCTGCTGCACGCCGGAGGCAGCAAGGAGGAGGCGGGATGAACTGGCTCCGGCTCGGTGCGGTGATGCGCAAGGAGTTCCTACAAATCGTGCGCGATCCGCATACGCTCTATATCGTCCTGGCGATTCCCGTCGTCCAGCTGATCCTGCTGGGCTACACCGCCACCACCGACGTCCGCAATGTGCCGCTGGCGGTCGTCGACCAGGATCGGACGGCCGCCTCGCGACGACTGCTCGACGCGTATCGGGTCGCGGACTACTTCGCCGTCGCCTTCGACGTCGACTCCGAAGATCAGGTCCGGGTGCTGATCGACCGCGGTGACGCGCGAGCCGGCCTGCTGATCCCTCCGGGGTACGAGGCCGATCTGCTGGGCGGAGGGACGCCCATCGTCGGATTCGTGCTGGACGGCTCGGATCCGAGCGTGGCGTCGACGGCGCTCTCGGCCGCCGAGCTCATCGGCCAGGCGGTGTCGAGCCGGATCGTCCTCGAACGCCTCGAAGCCGTCGGGGCGACCGCGGCGGTCGCGCCCGGGCTCGAGGTCCGATCCCAGGTCTGGTACAACCCGGATCTGGTCAGCGCATTCTTCATGGTCCCGGCCCTGATCGGGATGATCCTCCAGCTGCTGACGACCATGTTGACCGCGACCGCCATCGTGCGCGAGCGGGAGCGCGGCACCATTGAGCAACTGATCGTCACGCCGATCCGGTCGGGGGAGCTGATTCTGGGGAAGATCGCTCCCTACATTCTCATCGCACTCTTCAACACCCTCGAAGTCCTGGTCGTCGGGACCCTGTGGTTCGGAGTCCCGGTGCGTGGGAGCCTGGCCCTGCTCTTCCTGCTTTCGGGCGTATTCCTGACGAGTTCGCTTGGAATCGGGCTGTTCATCTCGACCGTGGCGCATACGCAGCAGGAAGCGATGATGTTGACCTGGTTCACGCTGCTGCCCACGGTCTTCCTGTCCGGCTTCTTCTTCCCGCTGGCGGCCATGCCGCCGGTGCTCCAGGCGATCTCGCACTTGATCCCGCTGCGCTACTACCTTTCGATCATCCGATCGATCCTGCTGAAGGGCGTGGGTGCCGGCGCCCTGACGGACGAGATCCTCGCCCTGGCCATCTTTGGTGCCGTCACCCTCACGGCGGCGGCGCTCCGCTTCCGCAAAAGGCTGGACTGAAGGAAAGGAGGTTGCCCATGAATCGCTCGTCGCTTCGCCGGGTCCTACCGGCGCTGCTGGTGTTGATCCTCGTTGGAGCAGGTCTTGCCTACCTGGCCTCGGTCTCGGCCGGGAAGGGAGGTCCGCTCGAGGCGTCTGGAACCATCGAATCGATCCAGGTCAACGTGGCAGCCGAAGTGTCCGGCCGTGTCTTGGACGTGCTGGTGGATGAAGGTGAATCGGTCGGCGAGGGGGATCCATTGGTTCGTCTCGATGACCGGCTCCTGCAGGCCCAGCGGGAGAGCGCTCGTGCGGCGGGCGAGGCCGCGATCGCCGCGGCCGAGCTCGAGGCCATTGCAGCCCAGCAGGCGCTCGACGACCTGTTCACGACGGCTCCGCTGGCGGCGGCGCAGGCCGAGAAGGCCCTGGCCGAAGCTCGAGACGTCCTCGACACGGCAGAGCGAACCTATACCTGGAATCAGGAAGGCAACCGGGCGACGTCCGACACGCTCAAGGCGGCCAAGGCCAAACTCGCAGTTGAGCGGGAGCGAATGGAGCGGGCCGAGGCGGCGTACCGCAATGCATCGGGAGACCTCTCGGAAGGTGGGGAGAAAGCGGCCGCCTTCGTCGCGTACAACAACGCCCGGATCGCCTACAACCGCGCCCTCTCCTCCTACAACTGGTACACCGGGCACCCGACGGACATCGACCAGGCGCAGTTGGAGGCGGACGTCGCCCTGGCCCAGGCCCAAGTGGACGATGCCCAGCGACGCCTCGAAGAGGTGCAGTCCGGGCCGGATCCGGCCGCGCTGGATCTCGCTCAGGCGAGGTTGGCGCTTGCGGGCGCGCAAGTGGCCGCCGCCGAGGCCAAGGCCGAGGTCGATCTTCAAGTCCTGGATCTGCAACTTGAGAAACTCCTGATCCGCGCGCCGCTGGGGGGCGTCGTCACCATGCGCTATGTCGAGCCAGGCGAAGTCCTGCTCGCCGGTGCGCCGGCCCTCTCGATCAGCGATCTCGATCGTCTGATGATCACGGTCTACCTGCCTGAAGATCAGTACGGGCGGGTTGGACTTGGCGATCCGGTGCGCCTAACCGTCGATTCGTTCCCCGCCGAGGTTTTCGAGGGAAGCGTCGTACGCATCGCCGATCAGGCGGAGTTCACACCGCGCAACGTCCAGACGGAGACCGGTCGACGGTCGACGGTCTTCGCCGTCGAGATTGCCGTCCGGGATGAGACTGGCAAGCTCAAGCCAGGTATGCCGGCCGACGTCGCTTTCGGTGCCGATGACTGAGCCGAGGATCGAGGCGCGCGACCTCTCGCGTCGCTTTGGGGACACGAAGGCCCTCGAAGGGCTCAACCTGCGCGTTGGGCGCGGCGAAATGGTTGCCCTGCTTGGGCCAGACGGTGCCGGCAAGACCACGGCCATGCGGCTCATGGCTGGAGTCATCCGCCCCGATTCGGGGACCGTGCGCCTGGCTGGAATCGACCTCGGGACCGACACGGAAGCGGCGCGGGCCCGACTGGGATACGTCCCGCAGCGTTTCAGCCTGTATGGAGAGCTGACGGTCCTGGAGAACCTTCGGTTCCTGGCCGAGGTGCGCGGGCTCACCGGCGGCGCCTGGATCCCGCGGGCCGAGGCGATGCTCGCCTTTGTCGGCATGGAACCATTTCGAGACCGGCGGGTATCGGCGCTCTCCGGGGGCATGCGGCAGAAACTCGGCCTGGCTGCAGCCCTGATCCATCGCCCGGAGGTGTTGCTCCTGGATGAGCCGACCAGCGGGGTCGATCCGATCGCACGTCAGGCCTTCTGGCGGCTCCTGGTGCAACTTCTGAGGGAGGAGACAGGGATCCTGATCTCGACGCCCTACATGGATGAAGCCGCACGTTGCACGCGGGTCGGGTTCCTACACCAGGGGCGGCTCCTGGTCGATGCGACACCGGCAGAGCTCCGCCGGCCGTTGGAGGGGCGGATCCTCGAAATCGCGATGCCGCACCCGGAGGCCTGGGGCACGCGGCTTGAGCAGATCGTCGGAGTGGAAGAAACGCTTGTCTTCGGGGGAAGGCTCCGAGCTCGCGTCGCGCCTGGGGCGGCCGCCGAAACAGCGGATCGGGTCCGGGAATGGCTGACCGCCGAGCGGATCGACGACGCCGAAGTGAGGGTCGTCGGGCCGTCCTTGGACGACGTCTTTCGCCTCCTGCTCCGTACGGATGCACCGAGGGACACGGAATGAACGCGCCAGCGTTGCGCGCCGAAGGTCTGACGAGGCACTTCGGCGATTTCGTTGCCGTGGACGGCGTTTCATTTGAGGTCAGCCAAGGGGAGATCTTTGGATACGTTGGACCGAATGGATCCGGCAAGACAACGACGATGCGCATGCTGCTCGGCCTGATGCTGCCGACATCAGGGCAGTCCTGGTTGCTCGGCCAACCGATGCCCGAGTCGGGTGAAAGCGTCCGCCCGCGCGTCGGCTACATGTCCCAACGGTTCGCCCTCTATGACGAACTTACGGCGGAGGAGAACCTTACGTTCTACGCGCGCGCCTACGGGGTTCGCGATCCGGCCCGAATCCAGAGCGTCCTGGCAGACCTGGACCTGACGCCTGTGGCTCGAACGCGGGCAGGGGAGTTGCCGATCGGGTGGCGCCAACGTTTGGCCCTGGCGGGGGCCCTCGTTCACCAGCCTTCGCTGCTGATCCTCGACGAGCCGACCAGCGGGGTCGATCCCGTCAGCCGGCGGAGCTTCTGGGATCGGATCTATGCTCTGGCGCTCGACGGAGTCACTGCGCTGGTGACCACGCACTACATGGACGAAGCGGAGTA